>NZ_JBTJER020000002.1:0-379120 GCF_054456695.2 Leucobacter faecis | reverse complement strand
CCGTCGAGACGCGGGAAGCTGGTGTTTACAAGGCCAATGCGCCCCGAGTCGGCATAATCCACCGGTCGTCATAATGCGCCACCCACCATTTGCAGCTCCACAACTACGGATGGAAGATCACCCGCGACGGGCGCGGCCCCTTCGTGCTCCATCCACCACCCGGACCTGAGGGGACAACTGCGCCCATTCCTCTCGGTGAACCAGCCCCACCGACCGGGCAGGCAGACCAAGCTACGACGCGACCTTCTGGTCTCGGAACAACACCCTCGGTACGAGAAACCACCCCGACCTTCGAACTCACACCGCGCGAGCTCACGACACCACTTCCCGTCACCTACGCGATGCGAGCTGGTGCCCCGAGATCCAGGCGCTTCAAGCCCGCCGAGCAGCGGGCTTACGCGGCAGCCAACGGTTACGTGTAACCGCGAGCAGGGTTGAACCCGAATGTCGTCACACGGATACAGCGTCTGGATCCTGCGAGTCGCAAGCTCCCGCAGGATGACGTGGGAGACCAACTCCCTCAGGATGACATAGGTGGGTAGCTCCCGCAGCATGACGTAGGAGCCCAGCTCCCGCAGGAGGACCTAGGTGGGTAGCTCCCGCAGGATGACGTAGGAGCCCAGCTCCCGCAGGATGACATAGGAACCCAGCTCCCACAGGATGACGTGAGAAAGCGTGCCAGATTGTTCATTTTAGTACCCATGGTCGGGTGACTCCAGGCCCTCCCCAAACGGGTCAGCCTCATCGAAACTAGATGACAACAGTGAGGAGGCGCGACATGCAGCAGCGGGACTCCAAAGGGCCGCAACCCAATGATCCGGATCATGCACACGAGCCCGGCGCGACCCGCGGGCGTTATGACCCTGCGCAAGATCCGATGCGCATGGGCAATCAGCCCGCGCTGCAGACCTCGACAGGAGCACTCTGGCTCGTGATGGGCGCGCTGTTTGCGATCATCACGATCGGCACGCTGGTGGCGATCGCGCTCACGACCGTGGGTGGCGCCGCGACTGTCGGCTGGAGCACCGCGGCGACCGTGCTCATGCTCTTCTTAGCGATGGTGATCGTGCGCATCGTGACTAAGCGGGGGCGCCGCCGCTTGATCTGGATGGCAGTGTTCTTTCTCGCGATGGCGGCGGTGGCCCTCGGAGGTATCTGGCTCACCGCCGTGTACAGCGCTGCGGGCCAGATGATGTGACGCAGTTTATGTGACGCGGTGTGACGGCTCGGCCCGGCAGGCGAGGCGATATGTACGAACCAGTCGAGCAGGTTCGCTAGACTAGACGCTGGCGTAGAAATTTGAGGAGGAACCCGCGTGGCTTTGATTGTGCAGAAGTTCGGGGGTTCGTCAGTTGCTGACGCCGAGAGCATTAAGCGCGTGGCGAAGCGCATCGTAGAAACCCGCCGTGCGGGCAACGATGTCGTCGTCGCAGTGAGTGCCATGGGCGACACCACCGACGAGCTGATGGATCTGGCGGCCGAGTGCACGCCCATTCCCGCCCCGCGTGAGCTTGACATGCTGCTCACCGCAGGCGAGCGTATTTCGATGGCGCTGCTCGCGATGACCATCAAGGGTATGGGCATTGAGGCGCTGTCGTTCACGGGCAGCCAGGCTGGCATGATTACGACGGCCGAGCACGGTGCGGCCAAGATCGTCGACGTCACGCCCGACCGTGTGCGAGAGGCGCTCGATCAGGGCGCTGTCGCGATCGTTGCGGGCTTTCAGGGCTTCAACCGAGATTCGCGCGACATCACGACGCTCGGACGCGGCGGCTCAGACACGACCGCGGTTGCCCTCGCTGCAGCACTCGGCGCCGACGTGTGCGAGATCTACACCGACGTCGACGGCATCTATACGACCGACCCCCGCGTCGTACCTAAAGCCCGCAAGATCGATGTGATCTCGGCCGAAGAGATGCTCGAGCTCGCGGCCTCGGGCGCCAAGATTTTGCACCTGCGCGCAGTTGAATACGCGCGTCGCCACGGCGTCGTGCTGCACGTACGCTCGTCGTTTTCAGGCGAAGAGGGAACAATCGTTTACGACCCCGCAAAGGGGCACCCGAAGGGAGATCAGGTGGAAGATCCGATCATCACAGGTATCGCCGCTGAGAAGAGCGAAGCGAAAATTACCGTCGGCGGGGTGCCAGATATTCCAGGCAAGGCCGCGCAGATCTTCGACATCGTCGCTAAGACGAAGGCAAACATCGACATGATCGTGCAGAACGTGTCAGCCGCCGACACGAACCTCACCGACATTTCGTTCACGCTGCCCGTCGGCGACGGCAAGCGCGTGATCGATGCGCTCGAAGCAGAGCGTGAGGCGCTCGAGTTCGAGGCGCTGCAGTACGACGACCAGATCGCCAAGGTCGCGGTTGTGGGCGCTGGCATGCGCACCAACTCGGGTGTCTCGGCCAAGCTGTTTCGCACCCTGTATGAAGCGGGCATCAACATCGAGATGATCTCGACCTCAGAGATTCGCATCTCGGTCGTGACGCGCGCCGACGTGATGGACAAGGCAGTGCAGGTGCTGCACACCGCGTTTGGGCTCGACTCAGACCACGACGCCACCGTGTACGCGGGCACCGGCCGGTAAGTCGGCTCATACCCGACCCCAACACACAAAACGTTCAGTGTGAGCGCGCGGTGCGCTTAACGTGCCGCGCGCTCGCGCATATCTAGACAGTTCAACAGAAACAGGAGCCCCACATGGCTGCACAGCAGGGTCTTTCAATCGGTATCGCCGGTGCCACCGGCCAGGTCGGCGCGGTGATGCGCCAGCTGCTTCTCGAGCGTGAATTTCCCGTCGCCTCGATTCGTTTCTTCGCGAGCGCTCGCTCCGCTGGCACGACGCTCGCGTTCGGTGACCAGCAGGTCACGGTCGAAGACATCGCGACGGCCGACAAGTCGGGCCTCGACATCGTGCTGTTCTCGGCGGGTGGCGCGGCGTCGCGTGAGTACGCTGAGGCATTCGCCGCTGCGGGCGCTACGGTGATCGACAACTCGAGCGCGTGGCGACTCGACCCCGAGGTGCCGCTCGTCGTCAGCGAGGTGAACCCGCACGCGATCGATGAGGCCGTTAAGGGCATCATCGCGAACCCCAACTGCACGACCATGGCCGCGATGCCGGTCATGAAGGCGCTCGACGCCGAGGCAGGCCTCGAACGACTCATCGTGACGACGTTCCAGGCGGTTTCGGGATCGGGCCTCGCTGGCGCTCGTGAGCTCGCGGGCCAGGCTGTCGCGGCGGTCGAAGCGGGCGGCATCGAGGGGCTCGTGCACGACGGTCGCGCCGTCAACTTTCCGGCCCCCCAGGTCTACACGAAGACCATCGCATTCGACGTGCTGCCGCTCGCCGGCTCAATCGTTGAGGACGGCGAGGGCGAAACCGACGAAGAGAAGAAGCTGCGCAACGAAAGCCGCAAGATTCTCGAGCTCCCAGAGCTGCTCGTCTCGGGCACCTGCGTGCGCGTGCCCGTCTTCACCGGCCACTCCCTGTCGATCAACGCCGAGTTCGCGAACCCGATCTCGGCCGACCGCGCACGTGAGGTGCTCGCCAGCGCCCCCGGCGTCGAACTGAGCGATGTGCCGACGCCGCTTGAGGCTGCAGGCCAGGATCCCTCGTTCGTGGGCCGGATCCGCGAAGACCAGTCGGCCCCCGCGGGCCGTGGCCTCACGTTCTTCATTTCAAACGACAACCTGCGCAAGGGCGCAGCGCTCAACACGGTGCAGCTCGCTGAGCTGGTCGCCGCGAAGAAGCTCGCTGCGTAAAGACCTAGACGTCAAAAATCTCGGGCCGGATCATGTTGATCCGGCCCGAGATTTTGTTTGCGCAGTTGGTACTACTGGGCAGCCTCGAGCGTGATGAGGCTTGCCTCTGGCCTGCACGCGAAGCGTACGGGCGCGTAGATCGAGTTGCCAAGGCCCGCGCTCACATTGAGGAAGGCCGCTCGGTGAGCGTCGTACCAGACGCTCATGCCGCGCGCCTGGTCGTTAGGTAGATCACAATTCGCGGTGAGCGCGCCGACACCCGGTAGCCGCACCTGGCCACCGTGTGTGTGGCCGGCGAGAATCAGGTCGGCGCCGTCATCCAAGAACGCGCCGAGCGGCTCCTGGTAGGGGGCATGTACTACTCCGAGGCGCAGCGATTGCTGCGCGGAGCGCTGGGCACTAAGCCCCGCGAGACCTTCGCGCATGTGGGCCACATTGTCGTAGCGAATATGCGGGTCGTTCAATCCCATCAGGTCGACCCTGGTGCCGCGCAGTTCAAGCGTGGTCGCCGTGTTGTTCAAGTTGATCGCACCGAGACCTTCGAGTCCCCGTGTGAGGGCAGCATTGTCGATGTCGGGTTTACGCGTCGAGAGCCGGCTGGGCTCAATGAGGTACTTGACGGGGTTCTTGAAGATCGGCCCGTAGTAGTCGTTGGAGCCGTGCACAAACACGGTGGGCGCGGCCTCAATCACGGGCTTCAGCGCATAGAGTAGTGCGCCACGGGCCTGCAGGTGGCCCATCAGATCACCGGTGAGTACGACGAGGTCGGGGGCGAGCTGTGCGAGGGAGCGCACCCAGTCAATCTTGCGGGCCTGCCAGGGGGCTAGATGCAGGTCAGACAGCTGCAGCACGCGCAGCGGGGCCTGGCCCGGCGCCAGAAGCGGCAGAGCATGGCGCCGTACGGTGAACAGCTGCCGCTCAATGACGGTCGACCAGACGGCGACGCCCGCCGCGGCAGCTGTGAGAGCTACCGCGGCGGGCTTTAGGCGTGATGCCACGGGTTAGTCGTCCTTCTTCTTGCCAGAGCAGTCGAGGGTGAGCGTCACGGTGGCGCTCATGCGCGCCTCGGTGCCGCTGCCAGGTTCGACCGAAGCGACCTTGTCCTTGCCCGGGTTTGCCTTGCCGTCTGCGCTGCACACGAAGTTTACGCTGTCGAAGCCTGCGCTACGCAACTTCGACTTCGCGCCGTCGCCGGTGTCACCGACGAGCCCGTCGGGGATCACCGCTCCCTCGCCGTTACTACGGTTGATGGTGATGCTGGAGCCCAGCCCCACCTTCTCGCCCGCGGCCGGATCGCTACCTGCAATCATGCCCTTGGGCATCGACGAATCGACCTCGCCACCCTCGGTGACGTCGAAGCCTGCGCTCGTGAGCAAGCTCACCGCGTCCTCGAATGACTTGCCCTTCACATCGGGCACGGGCACGAGTGTCTGCTTGACGGACGCCTCAGAAGGTTGCGGGAACGCCTCGCCACCGTACTTGGCGTCGGCCGCGTACATGACACCTCGCCAGAGGCGCTGGTCGTCGGTCATCAGGTCGCCGAAGTACTGGGTCGACACGCGACGGTATACGCCGTCGTCTTGCAGAATGGGGTCTGCGTTACCTACCCAGGTGGCAGTCGAGACGCGCGTCGAAGCGCCCACGGTCCAGTTATCGATGACATCATCACTCGTGCCGGTCTTGGCGAGGTGCGGCACACCGAACTCCGATTGTGCGTGCCTTGCAAGGCCGTTCGTGACGGCATACTGCAGGGCGTACGCGACACCCGCCGCTACTTCGGGGGAGACCCCCTCAGAACACTTGCTCTTCGTGAAGTTGACCGGTTTACCGTCGGAGTCGACGATGCTGTCGATGGGCACGGGGGTGCACACCGTGCCGTCGCCCGCGAACGCGCCGTAGGCCGAAGCCATGGTGATGGGCGCGATCTCATCAATACCGCCGTATACGTTTGACGGCACCATGGTGAGCTCGGTTGTGTCGTAGTTGGGCAGGTTCGGGTCGGTCTGCTTCGATGCGCGGTGAATGCCGAGCTTCTTAGCAGTGTCGAAGGTCTCGCAGAGATCCATCTTCTGCTGCATCGATACGAGGCCACCGTTGACCGAGTTTGCGATCGCAGTCAGGACAGGCTGGTTGCCGCGCGTACCCTCGTTATCGTTCGTGAATGGGAAGCTACCCCAGCCGTAGACACCGTCTGGCATACACGACGCGCGAATCGAGTTCTCTTGCACTGTGCGCGAGTTTACGTTCACGATGTCGCGCACCGAGTGGCCGGTACGAATCCATTCGGCAAGGGTGATGGCTTTGAACGTCGAAGCGACCTGGAAGCCGTTCGAGCCGCCGTACTCGAAATCGGTGTTGTAGTTAATGCCGGTGTACTCGGGGTTGGAATCGAGAAAGGCTTGCGCGTTACTGTACGGCCGGTTTTGCAGCATGGCGAGCACGCGGCCAGTACCAACTTCGACGCTCGATGTCGCGGCACCGACCTTGATTCCATCCATGAGCGCGGGCACGTTGTTGTGCATCGCCTCGAGGCCTGAGGCCTGCATATCGAGGTCAATCGTCGTCATGATCTTGTAGCCGCCACGGCTGAAGTTGAATTCGCGGTCCTCAGGGCTGTCACCGAAGTTGGGGTCCTGTTTGATGTACCGCTGCACGTAATCGCAGAAGTGGCCGACACCGTAGTTCTTCTCAGCGAGGAAGCAGCCTGCCTCACGCGGGGTGATCGTCGGTGTGACGGGAGTTGCAATCGCCTCTTCGTGCTGGGCCTCAGTGATCTTGCCGTGCCTGAGCATGCTGTCGAGAATCTTGTTGCGGCGCTCGGTGTTCGCCGGAATGTTCTCTTCGACGTCGATCTGGTATCTCGACGGGTTGTTGACGATCGCCACCAAGCTTGCTGACTCTGCGAGCGTCAGATCTTTGGCGTCTTTGTTGTAAAAGTAGTGCGCGGCCGACTGGATGCCATAGATCTGGCGACCGAAGAGCGCGATGTTGAGGTAGCCGAGCAGAATGTCGTCTTTCGCATACTGCTTTTCGATGCTGATTGCGTACCGCATCTCTTTCAGCTTGCGA
The DNA here is from genome assembly GCF_054456695.2 of Leucobacter faecis. Classification (NCBI taxonomy): domain Bacteria; kingdom Bacillati; phylum Actinomycetota; class Actinomycetes; order Micrococcales; family Microbacteriaceae; genus Leucobacter; species Leucobacter faecis. The sequence goes on along the minus strand of NZ_JBTJER020000002.1, from coordinate 372,283 downwards.
TCGGTCGTCTGCTCCATGGCCTTGTCATAGGCCTCGTCCTGCTTTTCCTTGTCGGGAATCGCGATCGCCTCTTGAATGAGCACGTTACGCACGTACTGCATCGTGATCGTCGAGGCACCCGACTTGTTGCCGCCCGCCGCGTTCTGCAGCACCGCGCGTGCGGTCGCGAGAACGTCGACACCACCGTGGGTGTAGTAGCGCGGGTCCTCCTCTGCCACAGCGGCGTCCTTGACGAACTGGGGAATTTCGTCCCAGGTGACCGTCTCACGGTCTTGGTCGTAGAAGTCGGCGAGCTTTACCTCGGTGCCGTCTGAGGCCAACGCGTACAACGTGGAGGGCTCGGCGAGACGGCCGGGGTTGAGGTGGTTCGGCAGCTTCTCGAAAATATCGATGGCAGTGTTGGCCGTAACGCCGCTAATCGCGACGACGGGGGTGACCGCTGCGGTGACAAGAACACCAGCAATGAGGCTCATTGCTACTGCTCCGAAAATGCCTCCGAGGGCGCCACCAGCGGTGCGCGGCTTCACTGAACGCACACGTGAAGACGGGTTTGTCTGACGGGTCATAGAATCTAGACTAGGCGACGTAGCTGGCAAAACAGTTCTTTGGCCCTGCAAAACGGGTCAAAACTCGTCGCTAATTCATGCCGGTACCGAAGCTAAACAGGGAGATCTGCACGTGAGCGATACCAACGAAACACCCAAGTGGGAGTACTTTGTGACCCCGCTGTTGCTGCACAATGAGGCCCAAATCCTCAACAACTGGGGCGCCCAGGGGTGGGAGCTCGTGCAGATCATTGAAGGACCTGCCGGTGGCAATGTTGCATATCTGAAGAGGAAGGCCTGAAATGTCTGCTGTGATTGATGAGCGGATCGCTGAACTGGGGTACGTGGTACCCGAGGTGGCGGCCCCCGTAGCTGCCTATGTTCCCGCTGTGCGCGAGGGAGACTACGTGTACACGAGCGGTCAGCTGCCGTTTGTAGACGGCAAGCTGCCTGTGACCGGCAAGGTGGGCGAGGGCGAAGGTCTCGTGTCCCTCGAAGACGCTGAAGAGATGGCGCGGCTGTGCGCACTTAACGGTCTCGCGGCCGCCCGCGGACTGCTGGGTTCGCTCGAGAAGATCTCGCAGGTGGTCAAGGTGACGGCGTTCGTGGCGTCAGACCCCTCGTTCACGGCGCAGCCCGCCGTCGCTAACGGCGCATCGGTCTTTCTCGGCCGTGTGTTCGGTGACCTGGGTATTCACGTGCGCTCGGCGGTAGGAGTGTCGGTGCTGCCGCTCGACGCGCCCGTCGAGATCGAGTTCACGTTTCGGGTCACCGACTAACGCGTGATTCGACGAAAACGGCCGGCGGTGGAACATTCCATCGCCGGCCGTTTTTGCGCAAGTGGCTACTTACCCGCCGCGATCGTGTCTTGAATCGCGGTCATCACGACCGTGTCTGCGAGGGTTGAGACATCGCCCACCTCGCGGCCCTCGGCGAGGTCCTTGAGAATGCGGCGCACGATCTTGCCCGATCGGGTCTTGGGCAGCTCGGTCACCACGTACACGTTGCGGGGGCGCGCGATCGCGCCGATGTGCGCGGCGACGTGCTTCTTCAGCTCGACCTCGGCGTTCTCATCATTCAGCGCGGTCTGCTGCGCCTTCAGCACGCAGTACGCGACGACGGCCTGGCCTGTTGTCTCGTCGCTCGCGCCGATCACGGCGGCCTCGGCGACCGACTCGTGCTCGACGAGCGCTGACTCGATCTCGGCGGTCGAAAGCCTGTGCCCCGACACGTTCATCACGTCATCGACGCGGCCGAGCAGCCACACATCGCCGTCTTCGTCGAGGCGCGCGCCGTCGCCCGCAAAGTAGCGGTCGCCAAACTTTTCCCAATAGGTGTCGATGAACCGCTGGTCGTCACCCCAAATGGTGCGCACCATCGCGGGCCACGGCCGCTGAATCACGAGCAGCCCGCCCTGGCCGTTCTCGACCGCGTTCCCGTCGTCATCGACGACGGTCGCGGCAATACCGGGCAGCGGCACCTGCGCACTGCCGGGCTTCAGGCTCGTGAGCCCGGGCAGGGGCGCGATCATAATCGCGCCGGTCTCGGTCTGCCACCACGTGTCAACGATGGGAGCTGATCCGGCGCCGATGACCTCGCGGTACCAGCGCCAAGCCTCGGGGTTGATCGGCTCGCCCACAGAGCCCAGCACGCGCACGCTCGAAAGATCGTGCTGATCTGGCAGCTCGCGCCCCAGTTTCATGAACGACCGGATCGCGGTGGGGGCGGTGTAGAAGATCGAGACACCGTACTTCTGAATGATCTCCCACCAGCGGCCCCAGTTGGGGGTGTCGGGGGTGCCCTCGTAGATCACCTGCGTGGCGGCGTTTGCGAGCGGGCCGTAGACGACATAGCTGTGGCCGGTGACCCAGCCGATATCGGCGGTGCACCAGTAGACATCGGTCTCGGGCTTCAGATCGAACACGTTGCGGTGCGTCGTGGCGACCTGCGTGAGGTAGCCACCCGAGGTGTGCAGAATGCCCTTGGGCTTGCCGGTCGTGCCTGAGGTGTAGAGAATGAACAGCGGGTTTTCGGCGGGGAAGCCCTGGGCGTCGTGCTCGCCGTCAAACGCCGTGATCTCTTCATGCCACCACAGGTCGCGGCCCTCGTGCATCGTGATGTCGTTCTTGGTGCGCTCGACGACGAGCACCTTTTCGACAGAGCTGCCGCCGTCGTGCAGCGCGAGGGCATCGTCGACGGTCGGCTTCAGCGCTGAGACGCGGCTCTTGCGGTAACCGCCGTCGGCCGTGATCACGAGCTTCGCCTCGGCGTCGTCAATGCGGGCGCGCAGGCTCTCGGCACTGAACCCGCCAAACACGACGGAGTGCGCAGCCCCCAGGCGGGCGACCGCGAGCATCGCGACCACGGTCTCGGGAATCATTGGCATGTAGATGGCGACGCGGTCGCCCGCGGTGACGCCAAGGCTGGTGAGCATGTTGGCGGCGCGCTTCACCTCGTGGGTGAGCTCTGCATAGGTGATGGAGCGGGAGTCGCCCGGTTCGCCCTCGAAGTGAATGGCGACACGGTCGCCGAGGCCCGCTGCGACGTGCCGGTCGAGGCAGTTCGCTGAGACGTTCAGCTCGCCGTCGGCGAACCACTTCGCGAAGGGCGGGTTCGTCCAGTCAAGAATTTCGGTGAACGGTTTCGTCCACTGCAGGTTCTGTGCCTCATCGGCCCAGTAGTTCTCGGGGTCTTGCGCCGCGCGCAGGTACACCGACGAATCGTTGACCGTGGCCTGCTGCGTGAACGCTGCCGACGGGGGGTACGTCTCTGCGTGGTCACCGTGCTGCACGGGGTGGCTCTCGATGGTTGCGGTCTGTTCAGTCATGGACGCCCTTATCCGATCATGTGGTGGTGCACACCGCGGGCTCTTGCAGGCTCCAGCGATGCTAGTGAATACCAATCCAGCGTATACCTTCGACAGCACTCCGCTCACAGGGGGCGTCAGGGAGCGAAACACAATGAGTTATACACAGATTATGTTTTGCGCCCCCGCGGGGGCTTGATCACTGCTTGGCTGGTGCTATGTCGGTGCTCGCAGCGGCGGCCAGCGGGTCGCGGGTGGCCCCGGTGCCCACGCGCAGCGTGGCCCTGGGGCTTGCGGCGCGTCGCGCGTTCGGCGGGCTGTTACCGCTGCTCGATGAACCCGAGCTGCGCGACATTATGGTGCAGGTGCGTGCCGGGCGCGGCGAGCTGTGGCTTGATCGCGGTGCGCGGCTCGAGCGCGTGTCTGACTGGGAGGCGACCCCCGCGGCGGTGCGCGGCCTCGCGACCGCACTCATCGCGGCCGGCGGCCGGCACCTCGACGAACTACAGCCCTGCGCAGATGTGCGGCTCGGCGACGGGATCCGCGTGCACGCGGTGCTGCCGCCCGTGAGCGTGGCGGGTGCTGCTGTGTCGATCCGGATCCCGAGCCTTACGGCCCCAGATTTTGCGGCGCTCGTGCGTGGCGGCCTCTGTGATGCCGAGACCGCGTGGCAGCTGGCGCGTCTCGTCGAGACGCGCCGCAACTTTTTGATCACGGGCGGCACCGCGAGCGGCAAGACGACGCTGCTCACCGCGTTGCTTGATCGCTGCGGGGCCGGAGAACGCATCGTGACGATAGAAGATGTGGCCGAGCTGCGGTTGCGTCACCCACACGTGGTCGCGCTGGAGGCCAGGCCCGCGAGCGCCGAGGGAGTCGGCGAAGTCGGGGTGGAGCGGCTGCTGCGCGAGGCACTGCGCATGCGGCCCGATCGGATCGTGCTGGGGGAGTGCCGCGGCGCCGAGATTGTGACGCTGCTGACCGCGCTCAATACGGGGCACGATGGCGGCGCGGGCACGCTGCACGCCTCGAATCTCGCCGATGTGCCCGCCAGGCTCGAAGCGCTCGGGTCGCTCGCGGGGTTTGCACCCGAGGCACTTGCGCGCCAGGCGGTGTCGGCGCTAAACGCCGTGGTGCACGTCGAGCGGGGCGTGCGGGGGCACCGGGTCGTCGCGATTGGCGAGCTACGGCTCGGGGCGGCGGGTGCGCTCGAAGTGGGTGTCTCGAATGGGCCGCGCAGCGCACACGGGGCGAGGGCGCCCCATGAGTGAACCCAGAGCAGGCGAAGACGTTGCACGCAGCGCCCGGCAGATGGGCACGCTCTTGGCGGGTGGCGTTGCCCCCGAGCGCATGTTCGAGCTGCTTGAGCAAGACGCTGGCAGCAGCCCAGAAACGAAGCGGATCGCGCGCCGAGTGATCGCGGGGCAAGCGCCAGCCGGGGCGCTCGCGCAGGGCCACGGGCCCGAGTGGCGCGTGCTCGCTGCGGCCTGGCAGCTCGCAGTGACGGGCGGCGCCCCGCTCGGTCCTGCCCTCTCTCGCATTAGTGACGCGCTGGCAACGCTCGAGCGTTTGCGTGAACGACGCAGCGTGATCCTGGCCGGCCCCAAAGCCACCGTGCTCACCGTGGCTGCGCTGCCGCCGCTCGCGCTTCTGCTGGGACTGCTGTTGGGGTTTGATCCGGCGCCGATTCTGGGGAGCGCAGTGGGGGCCGTCTTGTTGAGTGCAGGGGCCGTGCTGCTTGCGTGCGGAGTGGGGTGGGCGCGTATGTTGCAGCGGCAGGTTGAACAGGGCGACCACGTTGCCGGGCTTGAGTGCGAGCTCGCCTGGATCGTGGTGCGTGCCGGCAGCGACCCGGGCGATGCACCCAAGCTGCTCGCCGACGTGGTCGACCGGTTCGGCGTCGAGTGGGTGCCGTTCGATCGGTTTCTGGCGAGCGGGCCGCTCAGGCGCACCATCGGGGCGGCGCGAGAGGCAGGCGTGCCGCTTGCAGCGCTGCTCCTCGAAGAAGCCGAGACCGAACGCGCGGCCGCCCACACAAGGCTTGAGCGCGAGGCCGAGCAGCTCGGCATACGGGTGCTGATTCCGCTCGCGGTGTGCGTGCTGCCCTCGTTCATTCTGGTGGGGGTTGTGCCCGTCGTGCTGTCGATGCTGCGCGGGTGAAAACGTCGGGTCGAGCCGTTCGTTGGCCGTCGTTGGCCGTTTGTTGGCCGTTCGTTGATAGGTCGTCCACAGGCCACTGAATCGGACCAAAAGGTCCAGCTATCCACAGATACGTTTTTGCTGCCCCGTGACCGACTAATACGGGGCACCATGGTGACACCGGCAGCCGCCGGGCCGTGCACTGGATTGAATAGGGAGACTTCCCATGGAGACCAGACTGCAGCTCGTGCCGACACCGCACGACGACGGCATCGAGACCCCCGTGACAGCACAGGGTGACACGCTCCACTTCGTAACACCTAGGCGCCGCCGAGCGCGGTCGTGGTGGGGGCGGGGGCGTGCCAGCCTGCATTCACGTGTGGCGCGTGCCAGCCTCGACGACGATGGCGCGGTGACAGCCGAGTACGCGATTGTCATCATGGCGGCCGTGGCCTTTGCCGGGTTACTCGTAGCGATCTTACGGTCGGCCGAGATTCGCGCGATGCTTGTGCAGCTCGTTGAAGATGCTTTAGGGGCGGCCGGGTAGGTGCCTGCCGGGGGCAGTGGGCAAATGAGGCGGCGGTGATCACATGCGAGCACAGTGCACAGCAGCAACGCACAGCATCGGGCGTGCGTGGGGCTCAGCGCGTGCGTGGGGCTCAGAGCGTGCGCGGGGCGCCGGGCGTGCGCGGTGGCGCGACGACCACGGCACCGTAACAGCAGAGTTCGCGGTCGTCGTGCCCGCAGTGCTCGTTGTGCTCGGGCTAGTCATCGGTGGCATTGTCATCGCAACCAACAGGCTCACGCTTGCCGCCGCGGCGGCCGACATTGCCCGTCTCGAAGCGCGAGGTGACGACACCCTGGCAGCAGAACGAGTCACGGCGGCGGGGCCGGGCGTAGGCGTCGAGCGCGCACGAGACGGCGCGCTCCTGTGCATCACCCTGCGTGCGAGCCCCGTGGGTGGCCCCCTCGCTGCTCTCTCGCTTACCGGTACAGGCTGCGCGGCCGTGACCGATGAAGCTGAACGGTTCTAGCGAGTTAGTAGGAGTCAGGGGGTCACTCGAGGCGTAGCTGGCCTTATGTGGACTGCGCTACTTGTGAACCACTACACCGAAAGGAGACATCGTGAGCGCACCAGCACTTGTCGGATGCGTCGCTGCCGCACTGTGCCTCGGGCTCCCGGTGCTGGCGGCGGGCAGCCACCTCGTCAGCGCGCAGCGGGTGACCGGCGCAGCCGATGCGGCGGCGCTCGCCGCCGCCGACGCGATCACAGGGTGGCTTGACAGCGAGGCCTGTGACGCGGCGGCGGAGGTGGCGCGCAGCGCCGGCGCAACCGTCGAACGCTGCGACCTTGTGCCACAGCACGGTGAAGCCCGAATTGAGCTCTCGATCAACACCCCGATTGGCGCGGTCACCGCCCGCGCCCGAGCCGGAGGTGTCGTGATGGACCAAGGGCCAGCGTACGGCGCGGGAGCATGGGCTTGGCCCGCCGCGAGCGGTGGCGTCGCTCAGGGGTTCCACGACGGTTTCTCGATCGACCTCGCGGCCCCTGTTGGCACCCAATTACTTGCCCCCTACGACGGCGTCGTCATCGCGATGGGACCAGACGGGGGCGGGATGCCCCAGGTATGCCGCGAGAACCCGGGCTGGTGGCGCGGCACGAACGAGACGATCATCATGCGTCACGACTATGAGGGGAGAACTATCTTCAGTTCGCACAATCACATTGCCGCTGGGTCAGTGCGCGGGTTGGGGCTCACGGTGGGAGCACGGGTGGCCGCGGGCCAGCCGGTGGCGGCCGCCGGTATGAGCGGCTGTACATCGGGCCCGCACACCCACTTCACGCTCTCGACGCGCCCAGAAAACTCGTTTCCAGACCTCAATCCGTTCGTCTTTATAGGGCCGCCGTAACTCAAACCCGCAGATGGGGTCATAATGGAGAGGCCTGAGCCGCGTGCGGATTCTCGGGATGATATGTGTATCGTGGCGGTGCATAAGCAGTTGCAGACGCATCGGTCAGACCCCTGACGGTGTCACGAATGAGGTACGTACGAAGGAGACCCGTGAAGGGCACGAAGAAGCTCGTGATCGTCGAGTCGCCGACCAAGGCGAAGAAGATCGGCGAATACCTGGGCCCCGACTATGAAGTCATCGCATCGGTCGGGCACATTCGTGACCTCGCTGAACCGTCGCAGCTGCCCGCAGATCTCAAGAAGGGACCGTTTGGCAAGTTCGCGGTAGACGTCGATAACGGCTTCGCCCCCTACTACGCGGTCAACGACAACAAGAAGAAGACCGTCGCCGAACTCAAGCGAGCTCTGAAAGATGCGAATGAAGTATTGCTCGCAACTGATGAGGACCGCGAGGGCGAGGCCATCGCGTGGCACCTGCTTGAGGTGCTGAAGCCCAAGGTGCCCGTCAAGCGCATGGTGTTCCACGAGATCACCCGTGAGGCAATCGACGAGGCGAGCCGCAACACGCGCGACCTCGACATTGCGCTCGTCGACGCGCAAGAAACCAGGCGCATCCTTGACCGCCTATACGGCTATGACATCTCACCGGTGCTGTGGCGCAAGGTTGCCCCCAAGCTCTCGGCCGGCCGCGTACAGTCGGCGGCGACCCGCCTCGTAGTTGATCGCGAGCGTGAGCGGCAGGCGTTCAACGCGGCCGAGTACTGGTCGCTCTCGGCTACCTTTACCCCCGCAAACGCCACCCAGTTCGCGGCACGCCTCGTGCGGCTCGACGCGCAGCGCGTCGCCACAGGTAGTGATTTCGGCGATGACGGCGCGCTCAAGGCCAAGTCGGCGACGGCGGGCGTGATCCTGCTCGAGAAGCAGCGCGCCCAGGGCCTCGCGCAGCTGTGCGCGCAGGGCACACAGGCAGATGTCGTGTCGATCGAGACGAAGCCGCACACGCGGCGCCCGGCGGCTCCCTTCACCACGTCGACGCTGCAGCAGGAGGCGTCGCGTAAGCTGCGCTACAGCTCGCGGCAGACCATGTCGTACGCGCAGTCGCTGTACGAGAACGGTCACATCACGTATATGCGTACGGACTCGCCGATGCTGTCGAAGCAGGCGATCACGGCCGCCCGGTCACAGGCCGCGCAGCTGTATGGCGCCGATACGATTCCCGAGAAGCCGCGCGTCTACACCGGCAAGTCGAAGGGTGCGCAAGAGGCTCACGAAGCAATTCGCCCCGCGGGCGACGTGTTTGAGCGCCCAAGTTTGCTTAAAGGCAAGCTCACACAGGGCGAGTACGCGCTGTACGAGCTGATCTGGAAGCGCACGGTTGCGAGCCAGATGTCTGACGCGAAGGGTTCGACCGACACGGTTACCCTGGCCGTGAGCGTCACCGAAGCTGGCCGCGACGCGGCCACGCGCGCCGAGTTCACCGCGAGTGGCACCGTCATCACGTTCCCCGGGTTCTTGCTCGCATACGAGGAGGGACGCGACGAGAAGCGCGGCGACTCCGAGCAGAATGTGACCCTGCCGCAGCTCACGCAGGGTGAGAAGTTAGACGTCACCGACACCGAGGCGAAGGGGCACGAGACGAGCCCGCCGCCGCGCTACACCGAGGCGAGCCTCACGAAGCGGCTCGAAGAGCTCGGCATCGGACGCCCCTCAACCTATGCGGCGATCATTAGCACGATCATGGATCGCGGTTACGTGTCGAAGAAGGGGCAGGCACTCGTGCCAAGCTGGATCGCCTTCTCGGTGGTGCGCCTGCTCGAGACACACTTCTCGGCGCTCGTTGACTATGACTTCACCGCGTCAATGGAGAACGACCTCGACCGCATCGCGGCGGGCGACGCAGACCGCAGCAAGTGGCTCGGCGAGTTCTACTTCGGTAGCGATACTCACCCGGGCCTGCGCGGTGTCGTCGATAACCTCGGCGAAATCGATGCACGCGCCATCAACACCATCAAGATCGACGACAAGATCTCGCTGCGTAACGGCAAGTATGGGCCCTACCTCGAGGTGCTCGACGACAAGTGCGAGCCCGACGAAGAGGGCGTGCTGAAGCCCCGCAGCGTCAATATTCCAGACGGTTTGGCCCCCGACGAGCTCACTCCCGCGCGGGCGCACGAGCTTGCAGAAGCCGAGCCGCTCGAAGACCGCATCGTCGGCCTGCACCCGGTGACGGGTAAGCGCATCGCCGCTAAAAACGGTCGCTTTGGCCCGTACGTCACCGAGCTGCTCGAAGAGGGCGAAGAGCTTCCCAAGGGGCAGAAGGCGCGCACCGCTTCACTGTTCAAGAGCATGGACCCGGCGACGGTTGAACTCGAGACCGCTGTAGCGCTGCTCGATCTGCCGCGCGTGGTGGGGGTCGACGCAGAGTCGGGTGCCGAGATCACGGCGCAGAACGGCCGCTACGGTGCCTACATTAAGAAGGGTACCGACTCGCGTTCGCTCGCCAGCGAAGACGCCATCTTTACGATCGATCTCGCCGGCGCGCAGGAGCTGTTTGCGCAGCCCAAGTACGGCGGGCGCAAAGCAGCGAGCGCGCTCAAGGAGTTTGACGCAGACCCGGTGAGCGGCAAGCCTGTCAAGGTGAAAGACGGCCGCTTCGGCCCGTACGTCACCGACGGCGAGACCAACGCTACCGTGCCGCGCGGCGATAGCGTCGAAGACCTGACCTTTGAGCGCGCCGTGGAACTACTCGCGATTAAGCGCGCTAAGGGGCCGGCGAAGAAGAAAGCCCCGGCCAAGAAGGCTGCGGCGAAGAAGGCACCCGCCAAGAAGCCCGCCGCGAAGAAAGCTGCGAGCAAGACCGCGGCAGCCAAAACAGTCGACCCCGCACGTTCAGCAGCAGCAAAGAAGGCCGCCGAGACGCGCAAGGCGAACGCCGCGAAGAAAGCCGCTGAAGCTGCTGAAGCTGCTGCCGCTGCGGCGACGGCGGCAGAGTGAGCAGTGTGACGGAGCCCGGCCTCTTCATCACGTTTGAGGGGGGCGACGGCGCGGGTAAGACCACGCAGTCAGAGCTGCTCGCTACCTGGCTTGAAGCGCGCGGCCGCGAGGTCGTGCGCACCCGCGAACCGGGGGGTACGCCGCTCGGCGCGCGCGTGCGCGAGCTTCTGCTGCACGGCGGTGACGAGATCGGCGCGGTTGATGCTCGCGCCGAAGCGCTGCTCTACGCCGCCGATCGCGCGCAGCACATTGCGAAGCTGGTGCGCCCGGCGCTCGACCGCGGCGCGGTTGTCGTTCAGGATCGTTACATCGACTCTTCGCTGGCCTACCAGGGCGCGGGCCGCGTGCTCGACGTCGCTGAGGTGCGCGGCATCAGCGAGTGGGCGACCGGCGGGCTCTGGCCGCATCTCACGGTGCTGCTCGACGCGAGCACCGAGCTTGCGGCGGCCAGGCGCGCTGCGCGCGGCGGGGCCGCCGACCGGCTCGAGGCCGAGGCCGTGGAGTTTCACGCTGCGGTGCGGGCCGGGTTTCTGGCGCTTGCGCGCACTGATCCTGGTCGTTATCTCGTGCTTGACGCGTCGCTCGCCGCTGGTGAGTTGCACACGCGCGTGCTAGAGCGCGTGCGCGAGCTGCTCGCGGCCAGTAAGTAGCGATCGTCAAGCTCAAAACCACGGGCCAACACGCAAGAACGCCCCCTTCGAACCCGAAGGGGGCGTACTTGTGATGCGCTTTGTTACTCGCCCACGACGGGGCCGAAGCGTGACGGAAGCGTCGCGCGCGTGGCGGCGCTGAGCTCAGTAAGCGGCAGCGTGAAGCGATCCTGCACTTCGATGGCCGCGTTCTCGCCCAGGCCGTCGGTCACGCCGATGCGCAGCACGGGGTAGTCGCGCCCCTCGCACAGGCCGCGGAACTTCACGTCCTCCTCGTGCGGCACGGCCACGAGCACGCGGGCCTGCGACTCAGAGAACATCGCCGCGGTCTCGTCGACACCGTCGCGCGAGATGATCTCATCGATCCAGACGCGGGCGCCCACACCGAAGCGCAGCGCACCGTCGGCGAGAGCCTGTGCGAGGCCACCCTCAGACAGGTCGACCGCACCCGAGAGAATGCCGCCCTGCGAAGCCGCGTGCAGCAGCTCAGCGAGCTTACGCTCAGCAGGCAGATCGGCGACCGGCGGTGTGCCGCCCAAGTGCTCGTGGATCGTCTCTGCCCAGGCCGAGCCGTCGAGTTCGTCGCGGGTGACACCGAGCAGGTAGAGATGCTCGCCCTCGTCTTGCCAGCCCGAAGGCACGCGGCGCGCGACATTGTCGATGATGCCCATGACGCCGACCACGGGGGTCGGGTAGATCGCCGTGTCACCGGTCTGGTTGTACAGCGAGACGTTGCCGCCGGTGACGGGCACCTCGAGCTCGAGGCACGCGTCAGACAGGCCCTCGACGGTGCGCGAGAACTGCCACATCACCTCGGGGTCCTCGGGGCTGCCGAAGTTGAGGCAGTCGGTGATCGCGGTGGGCACGGCGCCAGTGGTGGCGACGTTGCGGTACGACTCGGCGAGCGCAAGCTGTGCGCCGACGTACGGGTCCAGGTAGCTGTAGCGACCGTTTGCGTCGGTCGAGATCGCGATGCCGAGGCCGCTCTCTTCATCCACGCGGATCATGCCCGCAGCATCGGGGAACGAGAGTGCCGTGTTGCCGAGCACGTACTTGTCGTACTGGTTGGTCACCCACGACACGTCTGCCTGGTTGGGCGACGCAGCGACCCGGATCAGCTGCTCGCGCAGCTGGTCACCCGAGATGGCGCGGGCGAGGCCCGATGCGCGCACGCCCGAGGCCTGCAGCTCATCCATCCACGTGGGGTACGCCACGGGGCGATCGTAGACGGGTCCGTCGACGGCAACGGTCGACGGGTCGACGTTGACGATCTCTTCGCCGCGCCAGTTGATGATGAGGCGGTTGGTGTCGGTGACCTCGCCGAGCACGCTCGTCTCAACGTCCCACTTCTTGGCAACAGCGAGGAACGCATCGAGCTTCTCAGGCTTCACGATCGCCATCATGCGCTCCTGGCTCTCCGACATGAGGATCTCCTCAGCGGTGAGCGACGGATCGCGCAGCAGCACGCTGTCGAGCGAGACGAACATGCCGCCGTCGCCGTTAGCTGCCAGCTCGCTCGTGGCACACGAGATACCGGCCGCGCCAAGATCCTGAATACCCTCAACGAGGTCGCCGTGGAACATTTCGAGGCAGCACTCGATGAGCACCTTCTCAGCGAAGGGGTCGCCCACCTGTACGGCGGGGCGCTTCGACGGGCCGTCTTCTTCGAAGCTGCTCGAAGAGAGGACCGAGGCACCACCGATGCCGTCGGCGCCGGTGCGCGCGCCAAAGAGGACAACCTTGTTGCCCAGGCCCGACGCGTTAGCGGTGTGGAGGTCTTCGTGGCGCAGTACGCCCACGCCGAGGGCGTTGACGAGGGGGTTGCCCTGATAGTTTGCGTCGAAGACCGTCTCGCCACCGATGTTGGGCAGGCCCAGGCAGTTGGCGTAGGACGAGATGCCGGCGACGACGCCGTGCACGACGCGGTGCGTGTCGGGGTGATCAATCGCACCAAAGCGCAGCTGATCCATCACGGCAACGGGACGCGCGCCCATCGAAATAATGTCCCGGATGATGCCGCCCACACCAGTGGCGGCGCCCTGGAAGGGCTCGATGTACGAGGGGCTGTTGTGGCTCTCGACCTTGAACGTGACGGCCCAGCCCTCACCGATGTCGACGACGCCGGCGTTCTCGCCCATGCCGACGAGCAGCCGCTCCTTCATCTTGTCGTTCACCTTCTGGCCGAACTGGCGCAGGTAGGGCTTCGACGACTTGTACGAGCAGTGCTCGGACCACATCACCGAGTACATCGCGAGCTCGCCCGACGTGGGGCGACGACCAAGGATCTCCTTGATCTGTTCGTACTCGTTGGGCTTGAGGCCCAGCGATTCGAACGGCTGCTCTTTCTCAGGCGTTGCAATGGCATCTGCAACAGTGTCGGGGCGGGGGCCGGTTACGGCCTCGTCGATGTCAGTCACGCTCGGGGTGCTCCGTTAATCGCTCTGTAGGATCGGCACCAAAATTTGGGCCGAAAGGTACACGAACAGTCTACCCCGCCGAGGCGCCCCCACACCGCAGGCTGACGCGCGGTAGATAATCACAGCAGAACGCGCGAAACTAGAAGACATGAGTGACACAAACGCGCGCCACGAGCCACCGGTGCAGACTTCGTCGAGCGGCCAGCACCAGGCGCAGGCGCCCGCACAGCCTCAAGCGCAGCCTCAGGCGCAGCAGCCTGCAGCTCCCACGAAACCAGCGAAGCCCGCCAAGCGCGGCAAGGTTCACGATGGCCCTCGCCTGAGTACGTTTCTCAAAGTCAGTATCGCGTTGCTCGCGGGGCTTACGATTGCGTCAATTTCGTTGCTGTTCATCGGCGATTTCGAGGGCAAGTTTGAGCGCGTCTTCTCTACGTTCGCGTTGTTTGCCGTGTTCGTGTTGTTTACGGCGCTCGACACGCGTCGCGGCCAGAAATCTGAGTGGTATGCGCCCGTCGCACTGATCGCCAATGCATACATTCTGGGCCTGCTGCTCATCGTTATCTGGATGACGCCGTATGCCTCTTTTGGGCTCATGTTTGAGATCTTCTGGAAGTCGGTGTTCGTCATTCTGGTCACGCGGCTCGTGATCGTGTGCTGCCAGCTGCTGCTCAAGACCGGTGATAGGTTGCCCGCGGTCGTCACGCGCTTCGCGTTTATTACCAGTGTGCTGGCGGTGCTGGCGGGCATTTTGTTTACCGCCCCGGTTGGTATTGAAGCGTTCGATCTTGTGATCCCCGACATCTACTGGAAGATCGCGACCGCGCTCTTGATTCTTACGGCGCTGGGCCTGTCGATCACACTTCTGCTGCGGTGGTCGTATGGCGCGCAGGATCGTGACGCCGCGCGCGCAGCACGGGCGCAGCAGGCACAGCAGCCCTACCCCACGCAACAGTCCTACGTCACCCCGCAGCCCTACCGCGCACAGCAGGGTGACGGTCAGCAGGGTTACGGTCAGCAGGGGTACCCGCAGCAGGGTTACCCCGCGTCGCAGCCCGCGTCGCAGAACGCGTCACAGTCAGGAGCACCACTGCTGCCGTGGCCGACGTTTGCTGATGGGCGGCCGCTGCCTGCGCGTGCCGACGGTCAGCCAGACTTCACGGTTCCGGGCGCACCCCGCCCGTGAACCAGGCGATCGTTTCAGAGGTTCACCAGTTCGACACGGCTTCAGCTCGCACCGCCCCAAAACGTGATGCGGGGGTCACGCTCAGGCTGATCCGGAGCGAAGAGACCGGTGAAGTGGGTGCGCTCGCCCGCCGCGCCTACGAGCAGGATTACCCGGGCCAGCCTGCCGAGTATCTTGCTGAGATCGAAGACGTTGCTGCGCGCGCCGAGGCGGCGCAGGTGTGGGTGGCCGTCGATGACGCGACCGGTGCGCTGTGCGGCACGGTGACGCTTCCCGAGCCGGGGCGCGTGCTGAGCGATGTTGCCGCGGTGGGTGAGTGCGACGTGCGGCTGCTCGCCGTGTCGCATGCGGCCCGCGGGCGCGGCATCGGTGCGCTCTTGATGCGGCACGCGATTGAGACGGCGCGCTCGCGCGGTGCGTCTCGCCTCGTGCTCAATACGACGAATGAGATGGCGGGTGCGTGCCGACTGTATGAGCGCATGGGGTTTGAGCGGCTGCGCGAGCGTGAGCTTGAACTCACCAGGCCCAGCGGTGCCCGGTTCACACTGCGCGCGTACGGGCTGAGCTTGCAGGAATACCCGTAGCTCGACCTGTCGATTACCGTGACTGACGGCCCGCGCCGTCGCCTTCCAGGGATCCCCGTGTAACAGCGTGTGCACGGGGATTTTTTGCACCTGAAACGCATCATCCGATGAATGTTAGGGTAGGCTAACTCACTGTAACATCAGATGAACTTTTGATGTGCGCAAAATCGAAGATTAGCCAACCGAAGGGAGCGCCATGCGCGCCTCACGCCTCCTTGCCCTCACCGCTGCACTCGTGCTTGCCGTACCGCTCGCAAGCTGTTCGAGCGGAACAGGCGAGGGCGGCGCGGCCGACGCCGCTGCCGCGGGTGACGGGTACCCCGTCGTCATCGAGCACGCGCTGGGGCAGACGACTGTCTCAGAAAAGCCCGAGCGCGTGGCAACCGTCGCATGGGCCAACCACGAGGTACCGCTCGCGCTGGGCATTGTGCCGGTGGGTATGAGCAAGGCCACGTGGGGCGATGACGATGCAGACGGTGTGCTGCCGTGGGTCGAGACCAAGCTTGACGAGCTGGGGGCCGAGACCCCGGTCTTGTTCGATGAGACCGACGGAATCGATTTCGAAGCCGTCGCCGCGACCGACCCCGACGTGATTCTGGCTGCGTACTCGGGCCTCACCCAAGAGGAATACAACACACTCTCGAAAATCGCGCCCGTCGTGGCCTACCCCGACGTGGCGTGGGGCACGTCGGTCGAGCAGATGATCGAACTCAATGCGCAAGCGCTCGGCATGCCAGACGAGGGAGCGCAACTAATCGCCGACATCGACGCAAACGTTGAATCGGCGCTTGCGAAGCACTCTGAGATGCGTGACACCAAGTTCTTGTTCTCATACCTCGACCCCGCCGATCTCAGCAAGATCGGGTTCTACACGTCGCACGACACGCGCCCCGGGTTTCTCGCCGAGCGCGGGCTGCCCATGCCCGAGGTGGTCACCGAAGAGTCAGCCAAATCACGCAGCTTCTACGCCGAGATTAGTGCCGAACAGGCCGATCGGCTTTCTGACGTCGACGTGCTCGTGACGTACGGTGACCCGGAGGGCGACCTCGTTGCGAAGCTCCAAGCTGACCCGCTGCTGTCGCAGATTCCGGCGGTGCAGGCCGGGCATATCGCGGTGCTGCCCGACGCAACACCGCTTGCTGCGTCGGCGAACCCCTCACCGCTCTCGATTGGCTGGGGCATCGAGCGCTACTTCGACGCGCTCGCCGCTGGCATCTAATGACCGCTGCCGCGATTCGCACCACGGCGGTGTCGGTGGCCGTCGCGGTACTCGTGCTCGCGATTGCGGCGCTCGCGTCGGTGACCATTGGAGCGCGCGGCGTGAGTCTCGACGACATTGGCGGTGCGCTCGCCGGTCAAACGGACACGATTGGCGAAGCCGCGATCGTTCAGCGGCTGCCCCGTACGGGGCTCGCGATGCTGGTGGGGGCTGCGCTCGCAGTGGCGGGTCTCGCGTTGCAAGCGGTGACCCGCAACCCGCTGGCCGACCCTGGGGTGATGGGTATCACAAGCGGCGCTGCGCTTGCTGTCGTGGTGACCCTCACGGTGATCGGCGCGCGTGAGCCCCTCGCGGTGACCGCGGCGGCCATTATCGGAGCCGCTGCCGCTGCCGCGCTGCTGTTCGTGTTGAGTGCGGTGGGTAGGGGCGGGGCGTCGCCGCTCAAGATCGTGCTGAGTGGCGCGGCGATCTCTGCCATGAGTGCGTCGGTGACGAGCGCGCTCATTTTGCCTCGGCCCGACGCGATGGAGTCGTTTCGTTCCTGGCAGATCGGTGGTGTGGGCGGTGCGAGCTGGGAACAGCTGCGGTGGAGCGCCCCCATCATTGGGCTTGGCCTCATCGCCGCCTACGCGCTGGCGCGGTCCATGAACGCGCTCGCACTGGGCGACGAATTGGCCGCCGGGCTTGGGGAGCGGCTGGGCCGCAGCCGCCTGTGTATCACGGCGGGAGCTATTGTGCTGGCGGGTCTTGCGACCGCGCTCGCCGGGCCCATCGGGTTCGTGGGGCTCATCGTGCCGCACGCGTGCAGGCTCTTTATCGGGCCGGATCACCGCCGGCTCGTACCGGTGGTTGCGGTTGCGGGCGCGGTGCTGCTCGTGAGCGCAGACGTGCTCGGCCGCGTGGTGATGCCGCCGGGCGAGGTTGAGGCGGGCATTGTGACGGCGATCATGGGTGCCCCCGTGCTGATCTGGATCGTGCGCAAGCGATCCGGGAGTGTGCGATGAACCGGGGCGTGGCCCTCGTGCTCGCCATCGTTTGCGCGGCGGGGTTCGCGGCGACGCTGGCGCTCGGCACGACTCCGGTGCCCCTCGCCGAAGTTGTGCGGGCACTCGGCGGCAGCGGTGAGGCCGTGTTCACCGTGCAAGAGCTGCGCCTGCCGCGCGCCGTACTCGGACTGCTCGCTGGCGCGGCATTTGGCCTTGCGGGTGCCGTGTTTCAATCGCTGTTGCGCAACCCGCTCGCCTCACCCGACGTCATCGGCATTAGCGCCGGTGCTGGTACGGCGGCGGCCTTTGGCATCGTCGTGCTCGGCGCGCAGGGCGGCACCGTGTCACTGTTGGCACTCGGAGGTGCCTTCGTCACAGCCGCGCTCATTACCTGGCTCGCGGCGGGGCCCGGCGCCGCCACGGCCCGCATGATCCTCATCGGTATTGGCGCGGCCGCGATCTTGAAGAGTCTGCTCGCGCTGATTCTGTCGCGCGCTTCGTCATGGGACATGCAGGGCGCCATGCAGTGGCTGGCTGGCAGCCTTAACGGGGCAACGTGGGAGGCGATTGCACCGCTTGCCGTTACGTGTGGCGTGGTGGTGCCCGTGCTGCTGCTGAGCTCTCGCACGCTCGGGGTGCTGCAGCTGGGGGATGACCTTGCGGCTGGCCTCGGCATGCGCCCCGCTGCTGCCCGGTGGGCGCTCATGGCGGTGGCGGTGGTGTTGCTTGCCGCGGCCACGGCGGCGGCTGGTCCTATCTCGTTCGTCGCGTTCCTGGCCGGTCCTGTGGCCGCCAGGCTGCACGGTCGCGGGCCGGCGCCGCTGTATAGCGCCGCGCTCGTGGGAGCCGCGCTCGTGCTCTGGGGCGACCTCGCGGGGCAGCTGCTTTTCGCCCACCGGTATCCGGTGGGCGTGATCACCGGGGCAGTAGGCGCTCCGGCGCTCATCTTGCTGCTGCTGGGCGCGGGGCGCCTTCGATCCGGATCCCCGGCGCAACGCCACAAACGCAGTAACCGGGGCTCGCTCAGCGAGCGAGGCCAGGCGAGCCAACCGGCCGCCCTCAACCCTGACAGAAGGCAGGCAACGTGAATCGTACAGTCGCTCAGGCGCGGGGCCACTCCCTCGCGGCGCACGCACTGACCGTGACCTACGGCGGTGCACCCGTGTTGCGTGAGCTTGAATATGCCGTCGAACCTGGCGTGATCACCGCGATCGTCGGGGCGAATGGCTGCGGTAAGTCAACGCTTCTGCGCACCCTGGCGCGGGTGCTAGCGCCGTCGAGCGGGCAGGTGCTGCTCGACGGTGATGTGCTGCACCGCAGCCCCGCGAAGGCCGTTGCCCGTGTGATTGGGTTGCTGCCGCAGAGCCCGATCGTGCCCGAGGGGGTGAGCGCCCGCGACCTGGTGCGTCGCGGCCGGCACCCGCACCTGAGCCTTGTGCGACGGTGGGGCGAGGGCGACGAGGCAGCCGTGCGAGAGGCGCTTGCCCTGACGGGGGTGGCGCAGCTCGCAGACCGACCGGTTGACGAGCTGTCGGGCGGGCAGCGGCAACGTGTCTGGCTCGCCATGGCGCTCGCGCAAGAGCCGAGCATACTGCTGCTCGATGAGCCCACCACCTACCTCGACATCGCGCACCAGGTCGAGGTGCTCGACCTGCTCACCGACATTAATCGGGCCCGCGGCACCACCGTCGTCATGGTGCTGCACGACCTCAACCTCGCGGCGCGCTACGCCGATCGGCTCGTCGCGGTTGTCGACGGCCAGATCCACTCGGTGGGCGAGCCACGCGAGGTCGTCACGCGTGATTACGTGCGCGAGGTGATCGGGTTGCGGGCCGAAATCATCACTGATCCGGTGGCCGGATCGCCCATCGTGGTGCCACTGGGTCGGCACCACACATGACACAACAGCAGTTGCGACAGCAGTTGCGACAGCATTCACGACAGCATTTGCGACAGAGTTCGCGACAGCATTCGCGACAGCATTCACGACAGCATTCGAGATAGAAGAGAGACACTATGAACTTCGAAGCATCCGCGCTCGAGCCAGCCGTGCTCGAGCCAGCCACCGTGGTCGCCAGGGCACGCGTGGCGCGGATCTGGCGCCCCTGCCCGACCTATGCGCGCATCGCTTTTCGGGGCCCGCAGCTCGCCTCCTTTGGCACGCCCGGGCACACGTTTGACCAGCGCATCAAAGTGTTGTTTCCACCGCTCGGTGGCGGCTTGCCAGAGCTCGGTGACGGGCAGAACTGGTATGCCGATTGGCTGGCTCTCCCCGAACACGAGCGGGGTGCCATGCGCACCTACTCGATTCGTGATCTGCGAACCGGTGAGCAGGGCACCGAGGTGATTGTTGATTTCGTGTTGCACACAGCCCCCGCCGGGGCTGACTTGGCCGAGGCTGAGTCGGGAGGCGCTGGATCGGGAGGCGCTGGCTCGAGTGGCGCCGGCCCGGCCGCGCTGTGGGCGAGCAGCGCTGCGCCCGGCGATGAGGTGTTACTCGTGGGCCCGCGTAGGGGCAGATTTGATGGGGGAGGCATCGAGTTCGCGCCAGGAGACGCCACGCGGGTGCTGCTCGCCGGTGATGAGACCGCGGCGCCCGCGATCGCGCGCATCCTCGAAGACGCCGCGCCGGATCTCACGGGTGACGCGTTCATTGAGTTGCCCGGGCCAGGCGCAACGCTATCGATTCAGGCCCCTCGAGGAGTGCGGGTGCACTGGCTCAGCCGGCAGAGCGCGGCCCCGGGTGAGATGCTCGTGCCGCGAGTGCTCAGCGGTCTCGGTGCTCCGTACGAAGCGCGAAAGCCCAGCACAGCGCAGGTGCCGGGCGCGGGTCTATCCAGCGGCGAGCTGGTGTGGGAGACGCCCGAGTACTCGGCGCTGGGGGAGCCGCTCAACGCTGCCCCGCCAGCGGCTGCGTACACGGGCGCCGCGCACTCCAACCCGTCGCAACCCGGCGCGGCGTTGGCAGAGCGATACTTCTGGATCGCGGGGGAGAGCGGCATGGTGACGCGGCTGCGCCGTCACCTCGTGCGTGACCTGGGGGTGCACCGCAGCCGCGTCGCATTCATGGGGTACTGGCGCGAAGGGGTGGCGATGCGCTGAGTGGTGCGGCCGGGCGCCCGCCGTCTGACCCCGTGCCCGGCATGGAGACGACGGGCCCGAACAGGGTGTGCGCTGCGGCTACGGCCTCGGAGGCGTGCCCGGCCCTGCCGAGGGCGCGTATGCGCACGGTCGGTTCGTGGAGTAGTCGGCCAGCGAAGTGCTTGAGCGCAGCCTGCACAGCAGCTGCGGTGGGCTCGGCGTCCGCTTGTGACGCGGTGCGTGCGCGCCTCGCGCGAGTGGCGCGTTCGAGCTCGGCTTCGAGTACGCCATGCACATAGTCGCGCAGGTACAAGACGGCGGGCACTGCTGCGAGTTCTGCCCCGGTCTCGGCAAACTCGCGCGCCGCGTCCAGTGTGATCTGGCGGGCCTCAGCCTCGGCGCTGAGCTCTTCGACGCTGGCGTGCGCAGCAATCACCTCAAGATCGAGCAGCTCGATGCCCGCGACCTGCGCGGCCGGGGGTGCTATGTTGCGCGGCACCCCGAGATCTATCAGCAGTCGTGGTTTGGGGCGAGATGCCACGGCTGGCCGGCCAGTAAAGCGGCCACAAAACGGGCTTGCGGCGGCCGTGACAGTGCGCGAGATGATCTCGGCGTCCAATAGCGGGTCTTGTGCGGCGCTGCAGGCAATAACGACATCTGCGATCGCGAGTTCGGCATCGAGATGAGCGCCGCTTACGGGGCGCACGTTGCGGGTGGCCGCGAATGCCTCGGCGCGACCCGAGGGTGAGTGCACAGCCACGTTTGTGGCGCCTCGATCGTGTAGCGCCGCGAGTGTTACGGCGGCGTACGCGCCAGTGCCAACGAGCAGCACGCGTGTCGTGCCCCAGTCGCCGATGCGACTTTCGGCGAGCAGTAGAGCGAGGCGCACGAGTGAGCGGCCCCGGGTTTGCACGCGGGTGCGCGCCTTCACCTTGCGCGAGACGCGGGCGGCCTGTTGAAACAGTCGTTCGAGGTCAGCGGTCGTGGCGCCCGCGTGGCGTGCAGCTGTGAAGGCGCGGCGCACCTGGCCGCTGATCTCACCTTCGCCGACGACGAGTGATTCGAGCCCGCTCGAAACGGAGAAGAGGTGCCCGGCGGCGTCAGATCCGTGGCGTATTTGCGCAGCTTGCGCAAGCTCGGGTTCAGGGATCCCTGTGATTTCTGAGATTGTGCGCAGCACGAGGGAGGTCGTGCCTGGCGGGGCATCGAAGTACGCCTCGAACCGGTTGCAGGTGGCGAGAACGACCGCGCCACCGGCGGTGCGTTCGAGCGCCGAGGTGAGTTCGGGGGTGTAGCGTTCGACGCGCTCAAGTAACGCGAGGGTCGCTTTTTTGTGGTCGAGTGACAGACACGACAGCCCCGATTGCATCGGTTCCACCGGGCCTGAGAGGTTGGTGTGCACGAGTGAAAAGTTCATCAGATGAATAAGCTAGCATTTCATCTGATGAATGAGCTTACCCCCACCCACCCCCTCGTGGACGGCCGCACAACGGCCGCCCCGCTCGTGCGCGCAACACAGGGCGAACGCGTTGATGTGACCCCCGTGTGGTTCATGCGGCAGGCTGGCCGGTCATTGCCCGAGTACCGGGCGCTGCGAGCAGGCCGCGACATGATCGAGTGTTGCCTGACCCCCGATCTCGCCACCGAGATCACCTGCCAGCCCGTGCGCCGCCACGGCGTTGACGCCGCAGTGTTCTTCAGCGACATCATCGTGCCGCTGTCGCTCGCCGGTGTGCCCGTCGAACTGGTGCCGGGGCGCGGGCCGGTCTTTTCGGCCCCCGCCCGTACCGCGTCTGACATCGCGAGGCTGCGCCGCGAACACCCGGTCGAACGGCTGCGCGAACAACTCGGTCCCATTTCCGAGGCCGTGCAGCTCACGACGCGTGAGCTCGGCAGCACCCCACTCATTGGGTTCGCGGGCGCCCCCTTCACGCTCGCCGCTTACCTGGTCGAAGGGGGGCCGTCGCGCGATCACCTGCGCGCTCGGGCGCTGATGCACCAAGACCCGGTCGCCTGGGCCGAGCTCACCGAGTGGGCCGCAGACCTGAGCGGCGCGTTTCTTGAAGCACAAGTGCGGGCGGGCGCGAGCGCCGTGCAGCTGTTCGACTCGTGGGCGGGCACGCTCTCGGTGGACGACTATCGCACGCACGTTGCGCCGGCCTCCCAGCGCACCCTGGCCGGAGTAAGCGCGATGACCTATCGCGACCAGACCCGTGAGGGATACTCGGCGAAGCCCCTCCCCATCCCAACAATCCACTTCGCAGTGGGCTCTGGTCACCTGCTCGAGGCGCTCGCCGATACGGCCGGTCACGCCATTGGCGTCGACTGGCGCACACCGCTCGACGAGGCCAACTCGCGACTGGGCGGCCGTTTCGCACTGCAGGGCAACATTGACCCCGCCTACCTGCAGGCACCCCAACGCGTACTCGATGCACACGTCGATGACGTGCTTGCGCGCGGTGCCGCCGCGCCCGCGCACATCGTTAACCTGGGTCACGGCGTGCCGCCAGACACCGATCCGGCCAGGCTCACCGGCATCGTCGAACGCGTTCACAGCGACCAACGGTAGTCACCCGCATCATGCACGATTCGGCATCGGAGCACCCCGCCCACGCGCACTCCGCCCACGCACACCCCGCCCAACCCTCCCATACGCAGGCGTACGATGCGGTCGTCATCGGGGGCGGTGTCGCCGGGCTCGTCACCGCCCGTGACTTGAGCGCGGCTGGGCTCGGTGTCTGCCTCATTGAGGCGGGCCGCACGCTGGGCGGCAGAGTGCAGCGCACGAGGCTAGCGGGGCTCCCCGTTGAGCTCGGGGCCGAGGC
The DNA here is from genome assembly GCF_054456695.2 of Leucobacter faecis. Lineage (NCBI taxonomy): Bacteria > Bacillati > Actinomycetota > Actinomycetes > Micrococcales > Microbacteriaceae > Leucobacter > Leucobacter faecis. The sequence continues at coordinate 348,944 of NZ_JBTJER020000002.1, read as the reverse complement.
CTTCGCCACCCGTGACGGCTCGGTGCTGGCGCTTGCGCACGAGCTGGGTATGGGCGAGGCCGTCACGCGCCCGGCCGCGGCTTCGGCGTGGGTCGTGACCGCAGCGGCGGCGCACCCGCTGCCCGCATCGGGGGCGCTCGGCGTCCCGACGCGGCCGCTGCGCAACCGCGGTGCAATCGGCCTGCCCACCGCGCTGTGGGTCGCGACCGAGCCGTGGCGCCCGCGCACGAAGCACGCCCCGGGCGCGTCCGTCGCCGACGTCGCGCGTGCCCGCATCGGCGCGCGTGCAACGACGGCGTTCGTCGCCCCGGTCGTCGAGGGCGTCTACTCCGCGGCGCCAGAGAAGCTGCCGTTTGACGCCCAGCACGATCTCGCGCGGGCCTATGCGCGCACCGGATCCCTCGTGCGCGCCGCCCGCGAGGTGAGGCGCGCGAGCCTCGCCGCGGGTGGCGCGGTCGCAAGCTTTGTGGGCGGGCTCAGCCAGCTCGTGACGCGGCTCGAGACCGATCTGAGTGACCGCGGCGTCGCGCTGCGCACGAACAGCGAGGTGACGGGGCTCACCGCGCTGCCGCCCGCGGCCGCTGCGGCACTCGAGTACGAACCAGCTCCGGATCAGCCGAGCGCCGCCGGACCACAGCCCCGGTGGCGTGTGCAGTGGACGGGGGGCGAGTGCGTCGCACACACCGTGATCCTGGCCGTGCCGCCCGCCGTCATTGCAGACCTCACGGCACACCTCACGGCACACCTCAAACCCGGCGGCGCCGACTTCACCGCCGACTTCACCGCCGACTTCACCGCCGAAACGTGCGTTGAAACCGTCACGCTCGTGGTCGATTCGGCGGCCCTGAACGGCACAGCCGATCGCCCCGGCCCACGCGGCACGGGCGCACTGATCCGGCAGCCGCACCCGCGCATCGCCGCGAAGGCACTCACGCACGCGACAGCAAAGTGGCCGTGGCTACGCGAGATAACGCCCACCGGGCGGCACGTGCTGCGGCTGTCCTACGGATCCCGAGACGTGCCGCCTGCTACGAGCGGCCTCGACGACGAAACTGCAGCAGCGCTCGCATTGCGCGATGCCGCCGCCGCTTTGGGCGTTGAACTCGACCAGGCGCAGCTGGTGTCGCACGCTCGTGCCCGCTGGCGCATCCCCGCGAGCGCCCGGCCGTGCGCGCTACCGCCGGGGCTTCGGTGCACAGGTGAGGCCTACGCCGGCACCGGGCTCGCGAGCGTCATACCGCACGCCCGAGCCGTGGCGCGCGACGTCTCTCACGCTCACACCCACGCTCACTCGTCTACACCAACACCCAACGTCCACTAAGGAGCTCCCATGACCACTCCCGCCATATCCACGGACCTGTCTGCTGGATCCACTGACGCGACCCCGGTACCGGGCGACAGCAGCCCCGCCGGGTTTACGCTCTGGGCGGTGTTTCGCCGCGACCCAGCTCTCGCACGGGCTGCCGCGCAGCACGGGGCCGCCGCACGCCTAGATCGGGCAGCGCTCGCCGCCGAGCTGCAGCAGGCCGTCGACCGGGTCACCGGTCCAGATGCGGATACTGCACGGCCCGGCGCCTCCGCCGACAGCGCAGGCCGTGCGCGCGTGACACTGCGGGGTTGGTACGACGTGTCGGGCCTGCGCGCCGACGCCGACCTCATGGTCTGGCTGCACGGCGATAGCGCCAAAGACTTGCAGCACGCCCTGCGTGAGCTGCGCCGCACGACAGTGATCGCCGAGCTGCTGCCCACCTGGAACGCCCTCGGCGTGCACCGTGACGCCGAGTTTAATCGCGCGCACATACCGGGGTTTTTGAGCGGTAAGGCGCCACGCGACTGGCTCGTACTGTACCCGTTTGTGCGTGATGCCGAATGGTACCTGCTGCCCGACGCGGAGCGCGGCCGCATGCTCGCAGACCACGGGCGCAAGGGCGCCGAGTTTCGCGGCGTCGTTGCCAACACCGTGTCGGCATTCGCGCTGGGCGACTACGAGTGGCTGCTGCCGATGGAGTCCGACGACCTCACCGAGCTCGTCGACCTCATGCGCACACTGCGCGCTACCGACGCCCGCAGACACATGCGCGAAGAAACCCCGTTCTTCACGGGCCGTCGCATCTCGGCCGCCGAGGTACCGGGGGTGCTCCTGTGAACACCACACCCATGAACACCACACCCATGAACACCACACCCGCGAACGCGGCGCGCTTCGACACCGCGCCGCACCGCTACGACACCATTGTGCTGCTGGGCTTTGGCGGGCCCGAGGGGCAGAACGACGTGATCCCGTTTCTGCGCAACGTCACCCGTGGCCGCGGAATCCCCGACGAGCGCCTCGAAGAGGTCGCACACCACTACCGACACTTTGACGGAGTGAGCCCCATCAACGAGCAGAACCGGCACCTCAAGGCCGCACTCGAAGCCGAGCTCGCCCACCGTGACATCGACCTGCCCGTGCTCTGGGGCAACCGCAACTGGGCGCCGTACCTCACTGACGTGCTGCGCGACGCGGCCGACCGCGGCTTCGAACGCGTGCTCGTGCTACCCACCAGCGCCTTCGCCTCATATTCGGGCTGCAAGCAATACCAGGAGAACATCGACGAAGCGCTCGCGCAGCTGCACGCCGAGGGGCGCACGCTGACCGCCGACAAGGTACGGCCCTACTTTGATCACCCCGGGTTTCTCGACCCGTTCATTGCCAGCACGCGCAGAGCGGTCGCCGATCTGCTGGTACGCGACCCGGCACTCGACGCCCAGCGCGACCTGCGCATCGTCTTCACGACGCACTCGGTTCCCACCTCTTACTCGGGCACGTTTGGCCCGGATCACGCGGCGCTCGCCGCAGTGCTCGCTGCCGCGCCATCCGCGCCGCCCACGTCATCCGCGCCGCCCGCACCCGCACCCGCGGGCGCATACGAGGCGCAGCACCTTGCCGCGGCGGCCCAGATCGCTCGCGAAGCGTGCCCCGGCGTCACCTGGGAGCTCGCCTACCAGTCACGCAGCGGCCCGCCGCAGCAGCCGTGGCTTGAACCCGACATTAACGACGCGATTGCTGCGCTGCCCGCTCAGGGCGTGCGCGCCGTCGTCATCGTGCCCGTCGGGTTTGTGAGCGACCATATGGAGGTGCTCTGGGACTTAGACACCGAAGCCCTCGAAACCTGCGCCGAACACGGGCTCGCCGCTGCCCGGGTGCCCACGCCCGGCGTCGCACCCGCCTACGTCTCGGGCCTCATCGACCTCGTGCTCGAGCGCCGCGACGGCACGCCACCCGAAGCGCGGGCCTCGCGCACCACGCTTGGCCCGTGGTTTGACGTGTGCGGTGAGGGCTGCTGCGAGACCCCCGCGCGGGCCGCGGCAAGCCGAGCGCGCGCTGCCGAGCACGCCAGGGTGAGCGCCTCGTGACGACCCGGGTGCCGGTCGTGCGTGGCCCGGTTGCGGCCCGCAAGAATCTGATCCGGGTGGGTACTCGTGGCAGCGAGCTGGCAGTCACCCAGACGACCGGGGTCGCCCGCCAGATCGCGGCGGCAACCGGGTGTGACGTCGCGCTCGTGATCGTCACGACGAAGGGAGACACTTCGCCCGCACCGCTCGCGCAGCTTGGCGGCTCAGGCGTGTTTGTGAGCGCGCTGCGCGACGCGCTCATCGCGGGCCAGTGCGATGTAGCGGTGCACTCGCTCAAAGACCTGCCCACGGGCGAGTGCCCCGGCATCACACTCGGCGCGATTCCGGCCCGCGCCGACGCGCGCGACGCACTGTGCGCACGCGACGGGCTCACGCTCGCTGAGCTGCCCCGGGCCGCCCGTGTCGGCACCGGATCGCCGCGACGCAGCGCCCAGCTGCTGCGACGGCGGCCCGACCTCGATGTGCGTGACCTGCGCGGTAACGTCGACTCGCGGCTCGCGCGCGCGGGCCGCGACCTCGATGCGGTCGTGTTGGCGGCGGCGGGGCTGCTCCGGATCGGCCGTGACCCGGCCATCACCGAGCTTTTTGAGCTCGACGAGGCTCCCACCGCTCCCGGGCAGGGGGCGCTCGCGGTCGAGGTGCGCAGCGCGAACGAACCCGACCTTGCTGCCGCACTCGCGGCCGCGTTGACCGCTCTCGACGATGCCGAGGCGCGCGCGTGTGCGCTCGCCGAGCGCGCCGTGCTCGCGACGCTTGAGGCGGGGTGCCAGGCACCGGTGGGCGCGTGGGCGCGGTGTGACGGCGACACGCTGCGCCTCACGGGCGTCGTCTACGCGGTCGACGGTAGCGAGTACGTCGAAGCGACGGCCGAGGTCTCCCGTGACAGTGACACCTCACGCCTCGGGGCAGAGGTGGCCACACAACTGCTCGCAGGCGGTGCCGCCCGCATCGCGCCACTCACACTGCTCACACTGCTCACGCAGTCCTCCCAGTCCTCCCAGTCCTCCCAGAGTCCTACCCAGAATGGAGCGACGAGATGATCGCGCACGTACGTCCACCCAGGCTCTCCCTCGCCGGGCTACGCATCCTGATTCCCCGCGGTGGTGACCTGGGCGCTGCGCTGCACGAGAAAGTGCTTGACCGCGGGGGGAGCCCCCGTATCGCCAGGCTCCTCGAAACAGCCCCGCCGAGCGACCCGGCCGCGTTCACCACAGCGATCGAGCGCTGGAACTTGGGCGAATACGACTGGCTCGTCGTCACGAGCGCGACCACCGCTGCCGCGCTCGCGGCCGCGGGCGCGCAACCGCGTGCAAAAACGGCCGCGGTGGGCCCCGTCACGGCGGCCGCCATTCAGGCCCTCGGGTTTCGATTACACGTCATGCCGGGCCGCGACTTTTCGGGTCACGGCCTCGCGCAGTCACTGCTCGCGGCGCTCCCAGACCTCACCGTCGCTGAAAATAAGCCTGCACGTGTGCTGCTGCCCGTCTCAGAACTTGCAGACGTGACGGTCGAGCAGGCGCTTCGTGCAGCGGGTCACGTGGTGCATCGGGTCGCCGCCTACACGACTGTCACCACCCCAGAGATTGCGGGGCTGCGGGCCAGCGTGGCGGCGGGCGAGTTTGACGTGGTGCTTGCGACCAGCAGCTCAGCGGCCCGCGCGATTGCAGACCGGCTCACCCCGCTTCCTGCGACAACACGGGTCGCCGCCATCGGTGAACCCACCGCACGCACCCTTGCCAGCTGCGGGCTCGCGACCGACATCGTCGCCGAGATCTCGACCACCGACGGTCTACTCGACGCCGTCTCGATCGCGCTGATCGCCGGAGCCCGCGAAACCTACGAACACACGCGTCAAGGAGAAACCCGATGAACCAGCACACCACGCTTTCGATGCCAGCCGTCGTGGCGCCGACTGTGCGCCCCCCTCTCAGCGTGCACACCCAGCCCAGCGCGCCCACCCAGCCCAGCGCGCAGGCGCAGAGGGTGCCGGGCCCGCTGATCCGGCCTCGCAGAATGCGCCGTACGCCCGCGCTCAGGCGGCTCGCCGCCGAGACGCGCGTGCACCCGAGCGAACTGATCTTGCCGGTGTTTGTGCGCGAGGGCATCGCTGCGCCGCGACCGATCGTGGCGATGCCGGGTGTTGTGCAGCACACGCTCGATTCGGTGCGTGCCGTGGCGCATGATGCCGCCGCAGCGGGGCTCGGCGGCATCATGCTGTTTGGAGTGCCGGCCGTGCGCGATGACCGGGGGAGCGCGGCAGACGACCCCGAGGGGGTCTTAAACCGGGCGATAACGGCTGTGCGTGAGGAGACCGGCGACACGCTCGTGGTGCAGGCCGACCTGTGCCTCGACGAGTTCACCGACCACGGTCACTGCGGTGTGCTCGATGCGCGCGGCGACGTCGACAACGACGCCACGCTGGCACGCTACGTGCAAATGGCGCTCGCTCAGGCGGGCGCCGGGGCTGACGTGCTCGGACTGTCGGGCATGATGGACGGCCAGGTGGCGGCGGTGCGCGCCTCGCTCGATCGGGCCGGGCACACGGACACTGCGATTCTCGCGTACTCAGCGAAGTACGCGTCGGCGTTCTATGGCCCGTTTCGCGAGGCCGTCGACTCACAGCTCAGCGGTAACCGCCGCGGGTATCAGCAAGACCCAGCGAATAGGCGCGAGGGAGTGCGCGAAGCCGCGCTCGACGTGGCCGAAGGCGCCGACATTGTAATGGTGAAACCCGCGTCGAGCTACCTCGATGTGCTCGCAGAAGTGGCGGCGGCAAGCCCCGTTCCCACCTGGGCGTACCAGGTGTCGGGGGAAGCCGCGATGATTGAGGCCGCCGCGGCACACGGGTGGATCGACCGCCGAGCCGCCATCGAAGAATCGATTGTGAGTATTCGTCGGGCGGGCGCCGAAGCGGTGCTCAGCTACTTTGCGATCGAGCTCGCGGGGTGGTTGCGATGAGCGGGGTTGCCTCGATCGGGGGTGCTTTGGGCGGTGTTGCTTTGGGCGGTGTTGCGCCCGCGAGTGCAGCATTTGCGGCGCGTGCACGTCGCACGATCGTGGGCGGGGTGAACTCGCCCGTGCGTGACTTCTCATCGGTCGGCGGAACACCGAGGTTTTTTGTGCGCGGGCAGGGCGCTTGGCTCACCTGCGCCGACGGTCGTGACTACGTCGACCTGGTCGCTGCGTGGGGCCCGGCATTACTCGGGCACGCCGACGCCAGGGTAGTCGAAGCCGTACAGCGGGCCGCCGCCGCGGGGCTCGGCTTTGGCGCTTCGCACCCCGACGAGGCAGAACTCGCCGAGCTGATCACGCTGCGCGTGCCCCACGCCGAGCGACTGCGCTTTGTGTCGACGGGCACTGAAGCGACGATGACGGCGGTGCGCATAGCGCGGGCGGCCACGAACCGGCCACTTATCGTCAAGTTCGCGGGGCACTACCACGGGCACTCCGACGGGCTGCTGGCGGCCGCCGGCTCGGGGCTTGCCACGCTGGGCCTGCCCGCATCTGCCGGGGTCACCGCAGTAACGGCCGCGCAAACGATTGTGCTGCCCTACAACAACGTGGCAGCGCTCGAAGCCGCATTTGCCGCCCACCCGGGGCAGATTGCGGCGGTCATCACCGAGGCGGCTGCCTGCAATATGGGGGTCGTGCCGCCGGTGCCGGGGTTCACGGCGGCGCTCACCGCGGCCGCGCACCGCGACGGTGCGCTCGTGATCAGCGACGAGGTACTCACCGGCTTTCGGGCTGGCCCCGAGGGGTTCTGGGGCGTTGAACACGCCGAGGGCCGGGTGCCCGTCGCACCCGACCTGGTGACGTTTGGCAAAGTCACGGGCGGCGGGCTGCCGCTCGCCGCGGTGGGTGGACGCACTGAACTCATGCAGCTGCTGGCGCCCGTGGGGCCCGTCTACCAGGGCGGCACGCTCTCGGGAAACCCGGTCGCAGTGGCGGCCGGAATCGCGACGCTGCGCGGCGCCGACACCGACGCATACACGCGGCTTAGTCGCGCCGCCCAACAGGTGTCAGAGCTCGTTGCGGGGGCGCTCACCGACGCCGCCGTGCCGCATCGCATTCAGCGTGCCGGCACACTATTTAGTGTCTTCTTCGCCGATGCAGACGCACCGATCGTTGACTACGACGGCGCGACCCTACACAACGGTGCGCGGTACCGCGCATTCTTCAACGCGATGCTCGACGGCGGTGTGTCACTGCCACCGAGCCCGTACGAGGCATGGTTTGTGACGGCCGCGCATGATGACGTGGCCATTGCGCGCATCGCAGATGCGCTGCCCACCGCTGCGCGAGCCGCGCGGGAGGCCTAGCCCGCCGCGGCCGTGATCCGGCCCCGCCACACATCGCGCCAAACACAAATCGAGCTAGAAACACAAATCGAGCTTCACGCACAAGAATTCTGGGAATTCTTGTGCGTGAAGCTCGAAAGTGTGCGTGAAGCTCGATGCTCGAGCCGGCTAAGCGCGCGCCGTGCAGCGAGAGCGTTAGACGCGCGCCGCGATCGTCTCGATGGCTGCTTCGAAGAAGCGCAGCCCATCGAGGCCCGAGCGCATAGCCTCGGGGGTGTCGGGGCCAAAGCCCGCCTCAACCGCGTGCTCGGGGTGCGGCATGAGACCGACCACGTTGCCGCGCGCGTTGGAGAGACCCGCGATGTCGTTCACCGAACCGTTGGGGTTGACTCCGGCATAACGGAAAGCGATGAGCCCGTCACCCTCGAGCTGCTTGAGCGTCTCATCGTTCGCGATGTAGCCGCCGTCACCGTTCTTCAGGGGAATCACGATCTCTTCATCCTTGGCGAAGCGGTGAGTCCACGCGGTGTCGGCGTTCTCGACGATCAGCTTCTGGTCGCGACGCACAAACTGCTGGTTTGCGTTGCGAATCAGGCCGCCGGGCAGCAGATGCGACTCGACGAGCACCTGAAAGCCATTGCAAATGCCCAGCACAGGCATGCCCTTGTTCGCAGCGTCGATGACCTCGGTCATGATCGGCGAAATGGCGGCGATTGCGCCGGGGCGCAGGTAGTCGCCGTAGCTGAAGCCGCCGGGCAGCACGATCGCGTCGACGCCCTGCAGGTCGTGGTCGGCGTGCCACAGGGCTACCGGCTCGGCGCCAGCGATGCGAATCGCGCGCTGCGCGTCGCGATCATCGAGCGATCCAGGAAAGGTGACAACACCAATACGGGTCGCCATTATGCGGCCTCGTTCGCGGGCTCACCGTCGACGCTGATCGCGACGACATCCTCGATCACCGAGTTCGACAGGGTGTCTTCGGCGACCTTGCGCACCTCGGCGAGCACCTCTGCGGTGACGTCGCCCTCTACGGTGAGCTCAAAGCGCTTACCAACGCGCACGTTCTGGAACTTGCCGTGACCGAGGCGGTCAAGAGCACCAGTGATGGCCTTGCCCTGGGGATCAAGCAGTTCGGACTTGGGCATGACATCAACGACAATCGTGGGCACCCGGGATCTCCGTTTCTAGAGGTAAAGCTTGGTTCAATTCTCGCACACTGGCGGCGCTGCCAGCGCCCCTGTGCTCGGCAGTACGCGCAGCGGGGTTGCTGCGCTGGCTGCTTGGGTGGTTAGGCCGTTCCTTGATCCGGATCAGCCTGCCCCGAGAGCCGCTCGAGCAGTTGGCGGTACTGCCCCAGCGTGCGATCGACGATCTCCTGCGGCAGCACGGGCGGGCTGCCCTGCTTGTCCCAGTTGGCGCTGAGCCAGTTGCGCACGATCTGCTTGTCGAACGACGCGAGGCGCTCTGCGCGGGGAAGATGTTTGTCTGCGTACTTGGCGGCGTCCCAGTAGCGTGACGAGTCACTCGTGAGCACCTCGTCGGCGAGCACGAGCTCACCGGTTTTGGGGTCGCGACCAAACTCGAACTTCGTGTCAGCGAGTACGACTCCGCTTTGTGCTGCGAGGTCGCGGGCCTTGGTGAAGATGTCAATCGACGCGTCACGCAGCTGGCTCGCGAGTTCGGCGCCTACGAGCTCGACGCTCTTCTCATAGGTGATGTTCTCGTCGTGCTCGCCGAGGGGCGCCTTGTACGCGGGCGTGTAGATCGGGGGGTCGAGCAGGTCGCCGTCTTGCATGCCGGTGGGCAGCTCAATGCCGCAGACCGAGCCGAGGCGCTGGTACTCGGCAAAACCCGAGCCGGTCAGCGCGCCGCGTACAACGCATTCGATCGGGTACATCTCGAGCTTGCGGGTGAGCATCGCGCGCGCGGCGACGTCTGCGGGAATCTCGGGCAGGTCGGGTGTGTGAGGCACCAGGTGGTTGGGCATGTCGATGCGCTCAAACCACCAGTTTGAGAGCTCAGTGAGCACCGCGCCCTTGCCCTCGATGGGCGGCTCGAGCACAAAATCGAACGCGCTGATGCGGTTGCTGGCCACAACCAGCAAATAGCCGTCGGGGCCGCTCTCAGGCACGTACAGGTCGCGTACCTTGCCCGAGTAAATGTGGGTCCATCCGGGCAGAGTTGTTGGAGTGGGAAGCTTCGTCACCTTTCCATTCTCGCACTCGTTTGCATGCCGCGCGCCGCCTGGGGTGACTTTAGGGGCCATGGACTAAAGTTCTGTTATTAGGAACACCGCGGGCGCGGGCCCGTGGCGTTTGACGAAGGAGCACTATGATTCCGCTGGGTCCAGTCGTTGCGAGAAGCCGCACCAAAGCCTCACGGGCGTCTGTCTGGGCGCATTTGACCGACCCTGTACTGCGGTCGCAGTGGTGGCAGACGCTCGAGCTTGAGCCGGGTATCGGCGGAGCGGTGCGCCAGGCGGGTCGCGTTGTAGACGGTGCTGGTGATGCTGCTGGTGCTGGTGCTGCTGTTGACTCGGGCGCCAACGCCGTGTCACAGCCGGCGCAGTTACAGTCGGCACAGTTACAGTCGGCGCGCGAACTCGCGGGCACAGTTGACGTGTGGGTGAACGGTCACGCTCTCGGTTTCACCTGGAGCGTGCCCGGTGAGGAGCGTGGCTCGGCCGTGCTCATCACGCTGCGCTCGCAGGGGCACCACACAGGGGTAACGGTCACCGAGACAGGCTTCGACGCGCTGCCGGGCGGCGCGGTGCGCGCTGACGCGGCCGGCCGTGACTGGAACAGGTTCGTGACGGCGCTAGCAGAGGCAAGTCTCGATGAAGCCGCTGCCGCTACCGCTACCGCTACCGCCGCTACCGCCGCTGGCGCTACCGCCGCTGGCGCTGCTGGTGTTGGTGTTGCTGCTGGTGCTGGCGCTACTGCTACCACCGCGCCCGCTGTCGCGAGCGGCATCGCGACTGATGCGGCAAGCGCTGCCGACCTCGAGCGGGCTCCGCTTACGGTCGAGGGTGAACTCACTCACGAAGCAGAACTTGCGCCGATCGAGGTAGACGCAGAACCGAGCGTTGGCGATCGTCTCGAGCTGGTGACCGGCCCGATCGAGTTGCCACAGGGCGGGGAGTCGCTCGAGGGCGAAGCGTCAGTAGTTGAGGAGCAGTCGATCGCGGAGGAGCCTTCGATCGCGGAGGAGCCTTCGATCGCGGAGGAGGCATCGATCGCTGAGGAGTTTTCGATCTCTGAAGAGTTTTCGGCGACTGACGTGTCATCGGAGGCAGACGGCCGGTCGGCGACTGCAGAACCAGAACGCCAGGGTGATCAGAGCGACCAGAGCGACCAGAGTGCCGCTGACGCGCTTATGTTTCACGCCGCACGAAGGCGCGAGGTTATAGATCGCGATTTGATGGACCGCGAGTTTGGCGACTCTGACGAGGTCGAGCTTGACCCTAACCTCGTGCCGCTCGTGTTGCCCGGCCCCCCAGTCGAAGCCGCGTCGGGTGACGGCGCAGGTGCGGGCGGCGCCGGTGTGAGTGATGCCGGTATGAGTGATGCCGGTGCGGGCGGCGCCGGTGCGGGTGACGCCGGTGTGGGTGGCGCCGGTGTGAGTGATGCCGGTGCGAGCAGCGCCGAGGTGAGCGATGACACGGTGGCGCTGCCGCGCATCGAATTTGTGCCCGCCGTCAATGCCAAGAACGGTCGCGCCGAAGCCGAAGCCGAAGCCGAAGCTGCAGCTGCAGCCGCAACCGCAGCCGACAGCGACAGCGGTAACGGCAACGGCAGCGATAGTGACAGAGATAGTGACAGCGACGACGAGCCAGAAGAGCCAGACTTCGATTCGCTGCTGCGCGGACTATAGCGCCAGCACGCTGGCGAGGCGGCACACTGTCGAACCAGCAACATTAAGCTCGCGGCCGCGCCGCGCTCGCACCCCTGCCACAGCTGAGGCAACGTGCCCTATCAAACGGACATCTCTGCAGCAGATTCGCTCTTTCACCCACTGAAGTGTATGAGTTCGAGTGAAGCGTACGGGATCGCGGCACCGCGAGGCCACGAACTCATACATCTGACTCGAACTCATACACTTCAGTGGACAGCGCCGAGCAGGCTCACAGGGCCAGCTTGAGTCGGGTGAGAGCCAAACGGCATCGAAATGACGAGACGCCATCGAAAACACGTGTTTTCGATGCCGTCTCGTCATTTCGACGCCGACTCGCCACTTTGTGTGGGGAGTTACCGTAAAACGGGGTACCCGCTGGCCTGGCTGGGCGACACTCGCGACTTCGCGCGGGGAGGTACCTGTCAGCCCGCGCTAGTGTGCGACGCGAGCGGCGATGTCGGTGCGGTGCTGGGACCCCTCGAGTGAGATCTCGCCGACCGCCTCGTAGGCGCGGGCGCGAGCCTCAGCAAAGTCGGCGCCGCGTGCAACGACACCCAGTACGCGGCCGCCGGTCGACACCCACGAACCATCGTCGCCGCGCTCGGTCGCAGCGTGCACGACGTGCACACCGGCCACCGCCTCGGCGGCAGCAAGCCCCGTAATCTCGCGGCCGGTAACGGCGGTCTCGGGGTAGCCCTCGCTCGCGACCACAACGATCACTGCGGGGTCGGGCGAGAAGGTCGGCGCGGGCAGAGCAGCCAGGCGCCCCTCGGCCGTCGCGAGCAGGTACTCGCTCAGCGGCGACTCCATGCGTGCAAGCACGACCTGGGTCTCAGGGTCACCAAAACGAGCATTGAACTCGATGACACGCACGCCCTTCGACGTGACGATCAGGCCGCAGTACAGCAGCCCGACAAACGGTGTGCCCTCGGCTTCGAGCTGGCGCACGGTGGGAATTGCGACGTCGCGGGTGATCTCTTCGACAAAGCCATCTGCGACCCAGGGCAGCGGCGAGTATGCGCCCATACCGCCCGTGTTGGGGCCCTCATCACCGTCAAAGATGCGCTTGTAGTCCTGCGCGGGCGACAGCGGCAGCACGTCGTGACCGTCGGCCAAGAAGAACAGCGACACCTCTTGCCCGTCCAAGAACTCCTCGACGAGCACGTCACCCTTCGGTGCCCAAGTGGCAACATGCTCGAGCGCAGCGTCGCGGTCGCTCGTCACGAGCACCCCCTTACCCGCGGCGAGACCGTCAGCCTTCACCACGTAGGGCGCGCCAAACTCATCGAGCACCGCGGCAGCATCGTCGACCGAGGTCACCTGCACGGCGCGCCCGGTCGGCACGCCCGCCTCATCCATGATGCGCTTGGCGAATGCTTTCGAACCCTCGAGAGCGGCGGCGGCCTGATCCGGACCAAACACCGCGATGCCCGCGGCCCGCAGCGGATCGGCCACGCCGGCGACCAGCGGCGCCTCGGGGCCGATGATCACGAGATCGAACCCGCGCTCAGCCACGAAGGGCGTGACCGCGGCGGGGCTTGTGTAATCGAGCTCAGCGACCTCGACACCGCTCGCGGCGACGCCCGCGTTTCCGGGTGCGCAGACGATCTCATGGTCGGCAGATTCAGCGAGGAGGGCAAGGACGATGGCGTGTTCGCGGGCACCCGGCCCCAAGACGAGGATTTTCACGGTGCCCAGCTTATCCTGGGGGTGTGGCACGACGAAGAATTTCAGACGAAGATGGGCTCGCGGCGCTCGCAATCGTGCGGGCTGCGGGCAGCGCAAGCTCGGCAACCGGTGCTGTCGGAGCAGGCAGCGCCGGTGGGGCGCCGCGGGCCACGGTAGCGACCGCGGTGCGATATCTGCTCGAGGAGCTCGCGGCGATCGCGCCGGGAAACACGGTTGAGGTGCGCGTGCCGCCGTTCGGCGCGACCCAGTGTGTCGAAGGTCCCAGGCACACCCGCGGCACACCGCCGAATGTGATCGAGATGAGCCCAGACACCTGGCTGGGGCTCGCAACCGGCTCACTCAGCTGGGACGACGCCGTGAGCGCGGCTCGCGTCGTGGCGTCCGGATCGCGCGCCACCCTCGAAGGGCTTCTGCCCGTCATGCGCGCCCAAGATTAGGGTCTGGGGCTTGAGGGCGTGGGCGGTTTAGCCGCAGCGCTTGTGCAGGAGATCAGCGCTCCTGCATGAGTGCAAACGCTCGGACGCTGAAACCCGCCAGATGCACAGGCAGAGCCTGCGAGAATGGAGACCATGAACACCCCAGAGCCCGTGGCCGACGCGCCGCGCGACGAGAACGGCAACCCGGTTGAAACTGACGCTGCGGTGACGGGGCACCCTGATCCGGCAGTAGATACTGCCGCCGAGGGCGTTACGACTGAGGATGCTGCCGAGGGTGAGGAGCACGCCGAAGCGCCGCACGAGCCGATCGTGCACCAGGTCGAACGCGAGGTGACGCTCGTGCGCGGGGTGCGATACGGCCGTATTGTTGTGACGCTCGGCATCGTGGGTGCGATCGTCGCCATGATGGTGAGCGCGTTGATGCCCGTCGCACCCGACGCGAACTACACGCTTGGCCAGGCAGTAGGGTTTATGGCGCTCATCGGCGGCGTGATCGGCCTGGGCGTGGGGGGCCTCCTCGGCGTCGTGCTGGGATTCGTTGCAAAGCGCCGTACTGGCAGTGGTGTGGCGATCCAGACTGACGTGCGATAATCGCGTTACCTACGTTGAGCGGAGCCCACTGATGCTTGGAAACCTGACCGGAATGCACTTGTTTGCCATTCTGTTTGTCGTGCTGTTGATGTTCGGGGCTCCCAAGCTGCCGGGGCTCGCGAAAAGCCTGGGCCAGTCAATGCGCATTCTGAAGAAAGAAGTGAGCGGCGACACCGACGAGACGAAACCCGCCTCGCACGACGCAACGCCCCAGAGCTAAGCCAGCCTGTCATACTGGCCAGACTGAGTTACTGGCCTGACGCCTACGATCGGAGTTCACCCGAATGTTCGGAAATCTTTCCGGCCCCACGATGTTTGTCATCCTCTTCATCGTTCTGCTGTTGTTCGGCGCTCCCAAGCTGCCCGGGCTTGCGAAGAGCCTCGGCCAGTCGATGAAGATTCTCAAGAAGGAGGTGCGCGGCGACGACGCTGGCGCAACCACTTCGAATGCGTCTGATGCGCAGGCCACGGGGCCCGCGACGACCACTGCGACCGCGCCTGCTGCTGAGGCCGCGCCTGCTCAGCCCGCTGCGCCAGAGCCGGCAGAGCCCGCTGAGCCTTCTACGCCAAAGGCGCCCGACGCCGACGACAAGAAGGCCTAGCTCGCACGAGCTGCAATAAGAAACCCTCGGCGCCCGGCGCCGAGGGTTTCTTATTTGTGCTGGGGACTAGCTGACCTGCGTTGCCTCAACCCAGGCGAGGTACTCGGCGTCGATGCTGCCGGTGACGTATTCACCCGTGAAGCAGCTCTCCTCGAGCTTTGTTACGGCCTCCTGGCCGGAAAGAATTGCGCGGTTCATGCCTTCGACCGTCTGGTAGAGCAGTCGATCGCTGCCCATGGCTGCGTTGATCTCGTCGTTGCTGCGGTTATGCGCAATCAGCTCGGCGCGGGTGGGCATGTTGATGCCGTACACGTGCGGGTAGAGCACGGGCGGGGCAGCCGACGCAAAGGTGACGCTGTTAGCGCCCGCGGCGCGCGCCATCTCGATGATTTCCTTCGACGTGGTGCCGCGCACGATTGAGTCGTCAACGAGCATCACGTTCTTGCCCTTAAACTCGACACCGAGTGTGTTGAGCTTCTGGCGTACGCTGCGCTTGCGTACGGCCTGGCCGGGCATGATGAAGGTGCGGCCGACGTAGTGGTTCTTGAAGAAGCCCTCGCGGTAGTCAATGCCTAGCTTGTGGGCGAGCTGCATGGCGCTCGGCCTACCCGACTCGGGAATCGGCATGACCACGTCAATATCGCCCATGGGGATCTCGCGCGCAACCTGCTCTGCGAGGGTTTCGCCCAGGCGCAGCCGGCTGTCGTACACCGAAATACCGCTGAGCACCGAGTCGGGGCGAGCGAGGTAGATGTATTCGAACGCACACGGAATCAGCTGCGGGTTCTCAGCGCACTGCCGCGATGCCATCGTGCCGTCTTGCGAGATGAAAATCGCCTCGCCTGGGGCGACGTCGCGTACTACCTCGTAGCCACCCGATTCGAGTACGAGCGACTCTGAGGCGACGATCCACTCGTCTTTGCCGTTCGCTGAGTCGCGGCGGCCCAATACGAGCGGGCGAATGCCAAACGGGTCGCGAAACGCGAGTAGGCCGTACCCCGCGATCATCGCGATCGACGCGTATGAACCTTCGACGCGCTTGTGCAGGCGCGACACAGCCGAGAACACCTGCTCTTCATCAAGCTGCGGCCCGGTCATGCCGTCCTGCAGCTCGTGCGCGAGCACGTTGAGCAGCAGTTCGGTGTCAGAGTGCGTGTTGAGATGGCGGCGGTCGACGTTGTAGAGCTCTGCCGTGAGCTCACGCGTGTTCGTGAGGTTGCCGTTGTGCACCAGGATGATGCCGTACGGCGCGCCCACGTAAAACGGTTGGGCTTCTTCTTCGCGTTCTGCGTCGCCGCGAGTGGCGTAGCGCACGTGGCCGAGACCAACCGATCCGGTGAGGCTGCGCATATCGCGGGTGCGGTACGCCTCGCGCACCTGGCCCTTCGCCTTCACCATGTGAAAGAAGTCACCGTCGAGTGTGGCGATGCCTGTGGAGTCTTGACCCCGGTGTTGCAGAAGCAGCAGGCTGTCGTAGACCTGCTGGTTGACGTGCTCAGTGGAAACGATGCCGACGATGCCGCACATGCTGTGGTGTTTGCTCCCTGCGAGATGGGTGATGCGGCAAGTTTGCGCGCAGGTTCTAGTTTCGCACACGTAACCATGACGTGAACACTCACAGGGGCACGCACTCGGCGTACGGGCAGGGTATCCTTGACGGGTGACCGAAAACACGTCGATTTATGCCCAATCCGGAGTGGACACCCAGGCGGGTGACCTCGCCGTCGAGCTCATGAAGTCGGCCGTGGCGCGCACGCACGGCCCCGAGGTGCTGGGGGGTGTCGGTGGCTTTGCAGGCATGTTCGACGCGTCCGCGCTCCTTGGCTACAAGCGTCCGCTGCTGGCCAGCTCCACCGACGGCGTCGGGACCAAGGTGGCGATCGCGCAGGCGATCGACAAGCACGACACGATCGGCCAAGACCTTGTGGCCATGGTCGTCGATGACATCGTCGTGGTGGGCGCGAAACCGCTCTTCATGACCGATTACATCGCGTGCGGCAAGGTGGTGCCGCAGCGCATCGCCGATATCGTGCGCGGTATTGCTGAGGCGTGCGAGGCTACGGGCACCGCGCTCACGGGCGGCGAGACCGCCGAGCACCCCGGGCTTCTCGGCGTCGACGACTACGACGTGGCGGGCGCCGCGACGGGCGTGGTCGAGGCCGACAAGATGCTGCACCCCGGCCGGGTGCAGGACGGCGATGTGGTGCTCGCGATGGGGGCGTCGGGCCTGCACTCGAACGGCTACTCGCTCGTGCGCCACATCCTCTCGCAGAAGGGCATCGGCTACGAGCAGCACTCGAACGAGCTCGGCGCGACCTACGGCGAGGCGCTTCTTACTCCGACAGCGCTGTACACGAGCCCGCTGCTGCGCGTGCTCGAGGATCCCGCGCTCGACGGCGCGATTCACGCCCTCAGCCACGTCACCGGCGGTGGCATCGCTGCGAACCTGGCCCGCGTGCTGCCGCAGGGCGCCTGGGTCGAGGTCGAGCGCGCGAGCTGGTCGCCGCTGCCGGTGTTCCGCCACCTGGCTGAGCTGGGCGGGCACTCGCTCGAGTCGCTCGAGGGTGCCTGGAACCTTGGAGTCGGCATGTTCGCCGTCGTCGACGGCGCGAAGGCGCAGCACGTCGCCGCGGCGCTGACCGCCGAGGGGCTCGACACCTGGGTCGCCGGTCAGATCTCGACCTCTGAGCGCGACTTCACCGGCTTCGAGCAGGGTGCCAAGGGCGTCGACGGAGGCGCAGTGCGTCTCGTCGGCTCCTACGCTGCCTAGCTCGCTCGGCAGTAATTCAAAAGATCCGGATCCCTGGCGTACGCCCGGGGCCCGGATCTTTTGTATCTGGGGTATGTCGTTCGTTACCAAAATATGCGCGACTATTTCCGTTTAACCCGGGGTCAGAAGCGGAAGTAGTCGCGCATATTTTCGGCGCGCAGGGGCCAGAGTGCGACCGCGAAGCTAACCCTCGTGGATGACTGCGAAGAGGGCCGGCAGTTTGAGGCCGGGCCACGTGCCGCGCAGCACCCACCCGTAGGGGGACTCGGGGGTGGCGCTGCCGAGTTCGCGCAGCACCTCAAGTCTGCCCGCATTGGGAAGCGCGGCTCCGAGCGTCGAACCAGCAGAGCCCGAACCCCACACCTTAGTCACTGTTTCACGGGGCGATGCTTCGGCCTCGGGGGAGTCGACGACGAACTCCTGCGCTTCGCGCCCGCCGCCCGTGATCGTGTCGGTCAGCACCGCTGCGTAGACGGGGTCGGCCGTGGCATCGTAGAACCAGCGGGTACCGAGCACGCCGTGCTGGACGGTACCGAGCAGTGCCGCCTCGGCACCCGCCAGCGGTGCTCCACGGTAAGTGAGCGGCACGTGATAGACGGTGTCATCGCCTGCCCGCAGCAGGTGCCCCTCTATGCCAACCTCACCCTCGGGGTCGTCGAAGCGATAAGCGCCGACGGCCTCGATAAGTGAAACGTCACCGTGAAACCAGTCTTGGCCAGGCAGCCAACTCGCGATGAGTTCGAGCTTTGAGGGGCGCAAGGTCGTGGAATAGATCAGAGCCATACGGCGATCCTACGGCCCATCAGCGTAACGCTCGCCGGGTGAGCGCTGATCCGGAGCCTAAGCGCGCTCGATGAGCGCGTTGGCGATCACCGCGATGCCCAGGCCTTGGCCAGTGAACCCGAGGCCGTCGGTCGTGGTCGCGGCGAGCGACACGGGCGCGCCGACGAGCTCAGACATGACGGCCTGGGCCTCGCCCTGGCGCGGCGCGAACTTGGGCCGCTTGCCGATGATCTGCACCGAGACGTTGACCGGACGCCAACCATCAGCGGCGAGGCGTTCGAGGGCGAGCCGCACGAACCCGGTGCTTGCGGCGCCAGCGGTTTCAGGCTGGTCGACCCCCACGAGACCGCCGATGTCGCCGAGACCTGCGGCAGACAGCAGCGCGTCGACGACAGCGTGGCACACCGCATCGCCGTCGCTGTGGCCCGACAGGCCAGGCTCACCGGGCCACTCGAGGCCCGCCAGCCACAGCGGCGCCGCTGGGTCGAACGCGTGGGTGTCGAACCCCGTGCCCACGCGGATCACGCATCGCTCCCGAGGCCCGCTGCGTTTGCCGAGAGAAAATGTTCGAGCACCGGCAGGTCTGCCGGCGACGTGAGCTTGTGCGCCTGCATCTCGCCGGGCACGGTGCGCACGATGCCGCCGTCGCGCTGCACAAGCTCGGCGTCGTCGGTCGGGAGGTCGCCGTGTAGCTGCGCGGTGGCGTGTGCCGACTCGAGCACGTCGCGCGGAAAGCCCTGCGGGGTCTGCACAGCGACCAGCGCCGAGCGGTCGACGGTCTCGTGGACGACGCCCGAGGAGTCGATGCGCTTGATCGTGTCAACGACGGGCAGTGCGGGGATAACGCCCGCCCCGCTCTTATGTACTTCGGCGATGACGCGCTCGAACAGGGCGGCGCTCGCAAACGGCCTCGCCGCATCGTGCACGAGAACGGTGTCGACGGACTCACCGAGCGCGGCGAGCCCAAACCGCACGGATTCGTGTCGCTCGCGTCCCCCAGGCACCACAGACACCTCCCACAACGAGCCTTCGGGTAGCACCGCGTCGATAATGTCGAGGGCGTCTGCCGCGTGAGACTCGGGAGCGACGATCACGAGCTGACCGGGGTGCGGCAGCGAGGTGATGACCGCCGTGCTGAATTCGAGTAGGGCGCGCCCGTGCAGCTCGAAGAACGCCTTGGGTACCTCGGCGCCGAGGCGTTCGCCGCGCCCGGCTGCCACAAGCACCACGCCGAGTGACGCGAGCGTGTGGGGCTGAGTTTCGTTGGGGGAGTGCGCAGAGCTGCTCATAGCTCAAGGGTACTCGCGTGGCCGCTGCAGTGGCAGCGGCGCAAGCAGAGACAGCAAAAGGCGCCCTGCACAAGTGCGGGGCGCCTTTTAATATTGCGGTGCGGCTGCGATGCAGCCTGTTGCTCAGCCTACGAGGTGAGAACCTGGTCGAGAACCTCGCCAGCCTTCTCTTCGTCGGTCTTCTCGGCGAGCGCGAGCTCTGACACGAGAATCTGACGAGCCTTCGCGAGCATGCGTTTCTCGCCAGCCGACAGCGAGCGCACCTCTTGGTCGCGGCGCCACAGGTCGCGCACAACCTCGGACACCTTGATCACGTCGCCAGAGGCGAGTTTCTCAAGGTTTGCCTTGTAGCGGCGTGACCAGTTTGTAGGCTCCTCGGTGAACGGGGCGCGCAGCACCTCGAACACCTCCTCGAGACCGGCCTTATCGATGACGTCACGAACGCCAACCAGATCACAGTTCTCAGCCGGAACCTCAATCGTCAGGTCGCCCTGGTTGACCTGCAGCTTTAGGAAGAGCTTCTCTTCTCCGCCGAGCTTGCGCTTCTTTACCTCGATGATCTTGGCGGCACCGTGGTGGGGGTAGACAACAGTCTCTCCGACCTCAAATTGCATTGAGTGGCTCCTTTACAGTCCAACCACTAGAATACCACATTCGCTGCGGGTGGGTTAGGCTTGCCTAAGCTGCGCCACGTCGGTGGACGCGGTTATGATGGATTCAAACCGTGCTTGCGGCTCGCCGCGCACGATGTCGAATCGACCCACGGCTCGGAGGACCACCTTGAAGATTCGGATCGCCTCATCCATTGCTCTTGCTGCAGCGCTTGCGCTGGGCGCAACAGGATGCAGCCTGATCGCGCCCCAGGGCACGCTTGAGCCATACGCACCCAGTGACGGTGTTGACGTGAACGTCGAGGGCATTGATGTGCGCAACATCTTGCTCGTCGCCGACGAGACCGGTGAGAACTTCAACGTGGTGTACACCGCGATGAACCGCACCGGCCAGGAACAGGTCATCACTATGAGCTTCGTTGCCGAGAACGGTGACAAGGCGATCGCCGAGTTCACTGTTCCCGTCGGCACGACCGCTTTCGGTAACCCCGCAGGCGAGGTCGCACCCGTGCTCGTGAGCATGCCCGGCCTCATGGTCGGTTCGACCGTGAGCACGTACTTCCAGCTCGCTGGCGCGCCCGAGGTGGAGCACAACGTGCCCGTGCTCGATGGCACGCTCGCGGAGTACCGCGACTACGTGTTGCCGGCAAACTTCTCGCAGAAGGCCGATGAGACGGCCGACGACAAGAAGGTTGTCGCAGAAGACGATGCAGCTTCGCAGTCGAAGGTCGGCGACGACATCGAAGAAGACGAGAAGTAGCTTTCGCGTCAGCGCGAACAGCGCTCACACACAAGAACGCCCCGGGCCGCGGCCAGGGGCGTTCTTGTGTGTGAGCGGGTTACCCGAAGCGATAGCCCACGCCGCGCACCGTTGAGATGAGTCGCGGCTTCGAAGGCTCTTCTTCAATGCGGGCGCGAATACGTTTAATGTGCACGTCGAGAGTCTTCGTGTCACCGTAGTAGTTACTGCCCCACACGCGGTCGATCAGTTGCCCGCGTGTGAGTACGCGACCAGCGTGACGCATGAGAATCTCGAGCAGTTCAAACTCGCGCAGCGGCATGGCGGTCTCGTCACCGCGTACGAGCACCGTGTGCCGCTCGACGTCGAGCTTGATGCCCAGCTCGTCGATCACGAGCGAGTCCTCTGGCTCTGCCGGCTCGGGAGCGGCAGCGGCGCCGCGGCGCAGCGCAGCGCGTACGCGCGCGAGCAGCTCACGGGTCGAGTAGGGCTTCGTGACATAGTCGTCTGCGCCTAACTCGAGCCCCACGACAATGTCGATCTCACTGTCTTTCGCGGTGAGCATGATGATGGGTACCTGCGACGTCTGGCGAATCGTGCGGCATACCTCGGTGCCCGGCACGTTGGGCAACATCAGGTCGAGCAATACGAGGCCTGGTGAGACTTCGGCGAACGCGGTGATCGCGGCCGCACCGTCACCAGCGACTGTCACCTGGTACCCCTCGCGCTCAAGCAGAAAGGCGAGCGGGCGCGAGATCGACTCTTCGTCCTCGACGAGCAGAATGTGCTGGGGCACTACTTGGGGTCCTTTCGATCAAGAGCGCGTTTGACCTTTTTCTTGGCGCGCTTACGGCGGTCGTCTGAGTCTTCGTGCAGCGGAAATGTGAGGGTGAAACTCGACCCCACGCCCGGCTGTGACCACACGTCGACGTCGCCCCCGTGGGCGCGCATCGTGTGCCGTGTGATGCTTAGGCCGAGCCCCGTGCCGCCGCCATCGCGGCTGCGTGCCTCATCGACGCGGTAAAAACGCTCGAAAATGCGCGACAAATGCTCACCGGCAATTCCTTCGCCCTGATCGGTCACGGTCACCACGAACCGCTTCTTCTCGAACGTCATGCCGATGCCCACGCGCTCGCCCTCGTTCGAGTGCCGGATCGCGTTGCTCAAGAGGTTTGCCACCGCGGCTGCAAGCGCCGCGGGCCGTCCCATCAGGCTCGCATCGCGCTCGCGGTCGTCTGCGTCGGTGATGACGAGCGTGATGCCGCTTTGTGTGGCGAGGGCGCGGTGCGCGTCGACCTCGCCACGCACGAGCAGGCGAATGTCGACGCGCTCGCGGTCCTCGGGGCGCAGCGCTGACTGCGCCTCTGATAGCTGAATGATGTCGCGCGAGAGCGAGCCCAAACGGCGTGATTCCTTGACGAGCGTCTTTGAGAACTCGCGTACGAGTTCAGGGTCATCTGCGGCTTGCTGCACTGCCTCTGCGAGCAGCCCGATGGCGGCGATGGGGGTTTTGAGTTCGTGACTCACGTTGGCGATGAAATCGCGACGCATCGCGTTTACGCGCTGTTCTTCGCCGAGGTCCTCTGCAAGGACGACGACGAAGCGTCTCTGCAATCGAAACAGGTGCGTGCGCACGTTGTCGGTGTGGTCGGCGGGATCGGGCTCGTGGGTGTCGGGAACGCCCGAAGACATCACACGCCGCACGCGCGCCAAAAACGAGGGGGCGCCGAGCTCATCGTCACTCATGTTGCGTTCTTCACGAGCAGTGGGGTTCGCGTATACAGTTGCGAGCGATGAGTCGAGAATCACGGCAAACGCGTCGATCTCGTCGAGCAGGGTGGTCACGACCTCGGGCAGCTCGGGGCGCATCTCGGCCGATCGCAGCCGGCCTGCGCGACGTGCACCGATGATGCCGAGCGTCGCGCCTGTGCCGGCCGTGGCCCCGAGTGCGGTGGCAGCGAGCACGAGGGCGGTGGGTTCCATGTCTCTCATCGTAGGGGGCGCGGTGAGCACGAAAGGTGAAGTTCAACCGTTGTTCACCTGCCGGTGCGGTACGGTTTACCCAGCCCGTTCACACTTGTGAGGTGGCGTGCGCCTGCGATCGATCGCAGTTTCGGCCGCCACGCAACTTGAAAGGAATCTGAATGCGCGAAGTATTTCAGCAGTCGCTGCGTGAGGTGCAAGAGCGGCTCGTGAAGATCGCTGAGCTCGTTGAAGAGTCGATCGGCGACGCCACCGGCGCGTTTGGTGAGTCTGACGTGGCGCGTGCTGAGCGCGTGATCGACGGCAGCGATCAGATTGAGCTGCTCACAGCAGAGCTGGATCAGCTCGCAATCGACATTCTGGCGAGGCAACAGCCCGTCGCGTCAGACCTGCGGCTTGTCGTGGGCGCTCTGCGCATGGGCTCCTCGCTTGAGCGCATGGCAGACCTTGCGCAGCACATCGCTCAGCTTGCGCGATACCGTTACCCCGAAAGCGCGATCCCGGCCGGCTTGTCGAAGACGTTTGTGCGCATGGGTGCGCTCGACGTGCAAATGGCGGGGCTGATCGTGGAGCTATTGCGCACGCAAGAGCCGCACGTGATCGACCAGGTGCGGGACCTCGACGATGACCTTGACGAGCTGCACGCCAAGGTGTTCGAGAAGGTGCTCAGCGACAAACTGGTGGGTAACCCCACTGGCGTGGTTGACGCGACCCTCGCGAGCCGGTACCACGAGCGATTCGGCGATCACGCCGTGAGCGTTGCGAAGCAAATGCAGTTCTTCTTGAGCGGGTCGATCGATTGACTCGCGTGCGGGCCCGGAGCGCGGGCCCGCACGCCCTCGCGGTTTCTTGCATCCAAGCCCACACCGACGCAAGGTAGGCTGTCAGGGTGAAACAACGCATCTATGACTCGCGCGCGGGGGCGCTCGTCGACTTTGCCCCCCGCGAAGCCGGCAAGGTGGGCCTGTACGTGTGTGGCCCCACGGTTCAGTCGGCGCCTCACATCGGGCACCTGCGCAGCGCGCTTGTCTATGACCAGATGCGTCGCTGGTTTGCCGCGACAGGACATGATGTGACGCTGATTCGCAACGTCACCGATATCGACGACAAGATTCTTGACAATGCCCGCCTCGGCCAGCGAGAGGGCAGCTCTGAAGAATGGTGGGCGCTCGCGTACCGTGTGGAGCGTGAGTTCACGGCGGCGTATGATGCACTCGGTGTGCTGGCGCCGACCTACGAGCCGCGTGCCACTGCCAACATCGCAGAGATGATCGGGTTGATCGAACTGCTCATCGCCCGTGGTCATGCGTACCAGGCAGACGACGGCACCGCGAACGTGTATTTCGACACGCTCAGCTGGGACGCGTACGGCGAGCTCACGCGCCAGCGTCGTGATGACATGGAAGACGCGGCAGACGCCGAACCTAAGGGTAAGCGTGACCCGCGCGACTTCGCGTTGTGGAAGGCGTACCGAGAGACCGAGCCCGAGTCGGCAGCGTGGGCATCGCCGTGGGGCGCGGGCCGCCCTGGTTGGCACATCGAGTGCTCGGCGATGGCAACCCGGTACCTCGGCACGGCGTTCGACATTCACGGCGGCGGGCTCGACCTCCGGTTTCCGCACCACGAGAATGAGCTTGCTCAGTCGCGCGCGGCCGGGCACGAGTTTGCGCGGCACTGGGTGCACAACGGACTCGTGAACACGGGCGGACAAAAAATGTCGAAGTCGCTCGGCAACTCGCTCTTCGCGAGTGACCTGCTCGAGGCGGCCAGGCCCATCGTGCTGCGCTACTTTCTGGGGTCTGCCCACTACCGCTCGGTGCTCGAATTCTCTGACACATCGCTCACCGAGGCGGCCGCCGCGTTCGAACGCATCGAGGGCTTTCTTGAGCGGGCATGGGAGGCCGTGGCCGCGACTCACGCAGACCGGCACGAGGGCGAAGCCCGCGCGGCACTCTACTTAAGTCCCGCTGCGGGCACAGCGACAGTAGGCAGCCTGCCCGAGGCATTCACCGCGGCGATGCTCGACGACTTCGGTGTGCCGCAAGCTCTGGCCGCGGTGCACGAGGCTGTGCGGGCGGGCAACACCGCGATCGACGGCGGCGACATCGACACCGTGTTGGCCCGGGCGAGCGAGGTCGTTGCGATGCTCGACGTACTGGGCCTCGACCCTCGCGCTACGCCGTGGGCAGCGGGATCCGGAACTGACGCAGCAGACGCGGCGAGCGACGCGCTGGGCGCGCTCATTGAGACACTTATCGCGCAGCGCACCGAGGCGCGCGCACAGAAAGACTTCGCTACGAGCGATGCGATTCGCGACCGTCTGCTTGACGCAGGAATCGCGCTGGAAGACACGCCACATCAAACCCGTTGGAGCCTGACATGAGTAACAAGAGTAATCGCACGGGCGCCGTGCGCAAGAAGGGCCTGGGCAAGGCAGTCGGCTCCGGCGGTCAAGGGCGCCAGGGGCTTGAAGGCCGCGGCCCCACCCCTAAAGCGGTAGACCGCGAGTACCACCCGGCACACAAGGCCAAGGCCTCACGCGATCGCTACGAGGCAGCCAAGAAGCGGCACGCCGAGCGCACCGGGCGCGCGCCCGAACGCGGTCGCGGACAGCGCAGTAAAGACGAGAACGAGCTGGTCACGGGCCGCAATGCTGTGCTCGAGGCGCTGCGCGCGAAGATTCCTGCCAAAACGCTCTACATCGCGGCGCGCGTCGAGATGGACGACCGCATGCGTGAGATTCTGCGTCTTGCGACGAACCGTCAGATCGCGGTGCTCGAGATCATGCGCCCTGAAATGGACCGCATGGTCGAGCGCGATTCAGTGCACCAGGGCGTCGTGCTGAAGGTGCCGCCGATGGAGTACTCGAACCCCCTCGAAGTGCTTGACGAGGTCATTGCAAACAACAAGACCCCGCTGTTTGTAGCGCTCGACGGCATTACCGATCCGCGCAACCTGGGCGCGATCATTCGCTCGGTGGGTGCGTTTGGTGGCCAGGCTGTCATCGTGCCGCAGCGCCGCTCAGCCAGCCTCAACTCTGCGGCATGGAAGACCTCGGCCGGCGCGGCCGCGCGTATTCCCGTCGCGATGGCGTCGAACCTAACGCAGACCATCAAGGAGTTCAAGAAGCAGGGTGTTTTCGTTGTCGGTCTCGACGGCGGCGGTGACCTTGAACTACCCGGGCTTGAGCTGGCCGATCGCCCGCTGCTGCTCGTGATTGGCAGCGAGGGCAAGGGGCTGTCGCGTCTCGTCACCGAGACGTGTGACGCGATTGTGTCGATTCCGATTCAGGCGGTCACCGAGTCCCTCAACGCAGGTATCGCGGCGAGCGTCGCACTGTACGAGGTGGCGAAGCTGCGCGCTGAGCGCAGCCCCGCCGAAGCGCCCGCAAACTAGTTCAGCTGTCACATCACCACCAATTCGGTGATCTGCCACTGCCGGTTGCGATGTTCAAGCCGCATCGCAACCGGCAGTGTGCGTGGAACGGCATGTAGTGACAGCGCTGCCTCGATGACATGCGGCACAGGTCGGTCTATGTGTACCGGGCCGGGAGTCGCAACGACTCGCCGGTGGTCGCTGTACAGTGTGCGCCGCTCGGTGCGAGCCGCGCGACGGTTTTGAAGCGCGGTGGCAACAGCCGGAGTGACCCAGCCCGCCAGCTGCGCGACCGAGCGCACACCCTCGAGCGCTTCGAACGCGTAGAGCGCCAGCTTTTGAATCACCTTCGGCTCTGGCGCGGGCACGTCGGTGGACTCACTCGTGTCGAACGCGACCTCGTTGAAGTGCAGGTCTGGGTTTTCGGCGCGGCGGAGGTGGCGCGGCGGAGGTTGAGCCGCGGCGGGCGACGCTGCGGGCGACGCTGCGGGCGAAGAAGCGGGCATTGTCGTTTCTTCTGGTTTGTGAGCTGACTCGCGAGCTAACTCGCGAGTGGGCCGTGTTGGCCGAGTTGTGCGCAGGGCCTGCGACATGGTTTCCCCCTTGAATTCGAGACCCCTTGTGCTTCCTCCGCGCGATCGCTCGTTGATCTTGAAGCGGCGGGGTGTGGTGTGGGAACCAACCATAGAATTCGTTTACTTACACTCGTCAAGCAAACACGGCGCACTCACCAATTTTGACGTGTTTTGTTGATCGAAATCCAGTCCGATACGACGTATGATGTCGAACCTCGTAGTCCTAGGCGGCCCATACGGCCCAGCCGGGAGGCACAAGCCGCGACACAAGCCGCGACACGAACGCAGGATTGCTCTCCGCTGTAAGCGGGGTGCTCTACGCTTAAGCTGTGGCGACTTTGCGTAACCTTGCGACCAAGTATTCGACCCTCGACGAGCCAGAAATCGAGTGGCTTGAAACGCTCTCGCTTGATCTGCAATTGCTCGCAGATCTGGCCCTGAGTGACGTCGTGCTGTGGGCGCCGACCAAAGACGGCGACTACCTCGCGATCGCACACTCGCGCCCAGCCGGCTCGGTAACACTGTTCTACCGCGATGTGATCGGTGATTTCTTGCGCCCCGACTGGCGCGAACTGGTCGATGAAGCGATGGTCACGGGGGAGCCGGTCGAATCAACGTCACCCGCGTGGTTCGAAGAAAACCCGATGCGCCTCACCGCCTACTCTGTGAGCCGCACCGACGACACGGGGATTCGAGGCCCGTTCGCCGTCGTCACGCGTCACTCCAGCGTTGTTGACACACAGAAGGCGTCACGCATCGGCGCGGCGTTCTACGAGGTGTCGAGCGAGCTGTTCGCAATGATTCGCACGGGGCTCTTCCCCGCCCACCTTGATTCGCGCGGCGGCGAACAGGGCGCACCACGAGCTTCAGACGGTCTCGTACGACTCGACCTCAAGGGCGTCGCCACGTTCGCGAGCCCCAACACTCAGACCACGTTCAACGCGCTCGGGTTTCGCGACGAGATCGAAGGCGAGAACTTTAGCGAGGTCATCGCCGAAATCGTCAAGGGCCAGTTCGACACGAACGAGTCACTGCCGCTCGTTGCGCAGGGCAAGATCTCGAAGCGCGTCGAGATCGATGCGCGCGGCCGCACGGTCGCGCTGCGTTCGATTCCGGTGATCGAAGACGGCACCAGGGTCGGCGGTATCGTGCTCACCCGCGACGTCACTGACCTGCGACTGCAGGCGCAGGAGCTCATCACCAAAGACGCGACGATTCGCGAGATTCACCACCGCGTGAAGAACAACCTGCAGACCGTGGCGTCGCTCTTGCGCGTGCAGGCGCGGCGTGCGCGCAGCGAGGAGGCCAAAGAAGTGCTCGGGCAGGCGATGCGTCGCGTCGCCGCGATCGCGGTCGTGCACGACACGCTCTCGACGGGCCTGTCGCAGATCGTCGACTTTGACGTCGTATTTGACCGGGTGCTGGGGCTCGCCGCCGAGGTGGCGAGCCTGCACGGCACGACTGTGCACCCCCACAAGGAGGGCTCCTTTGGTGAGCTGCCCTCTGAATACGCGACCCCGCTCGCGCTCGCGCTCACCGAGATCGTCACGAACGCGGTCGAGCACGGCCTCGCGGGCCGCGAGGGCGATGTCTACATCACAGCCGATCGTACCGAAGATCGCCTCGTTGTCGAGGTGATCGACACAGGCACGGGCCTGCCCGGCGGCACCGTCGGTGACGGCCTCGGCACGCAGATCGTGCGCACCCTCATCGAGGGAGAGCTCGGCGGCAGCATCACCTGGGGCCCGGATGCCCGCGGCGGTACGCGCGTCGCGATCCAGATCCCGCTGCACTGGATCGCCGCCCAAACGCGCGAGATTCCGCGTATTCCGCAGTAGCGTTTTTCGCTCCGGATTAGCGGCCGCGGCCGCGCAAGATCACCGTGAGGCCGACTCCGAGCAGCAGCAGGCCGAGGCCTACAACGGTGGCGATGATCCACCAGCTGCCGTCGAGGCCAGCTCCGCCGAAGCTGCGCTGGGCGATATAGCCGCAGAACGCGAGTATCAGCGCGCCCCAGATGATGGGGCTTGTGCGCGGGCCAGTGTGTGCGGCGGGCTGAGTGGGCTCTGCTGATGCGGGTGAGGGGGCCTGGTCTGGCTGCTGCGGTGCGGTCATTAGTTCGTCTCCTGGCGCAGCCACTGCTGCATCTGTGACAGTTCAGGGTGAGTGACATCGACGGTGCCCGCGAGCACCGTCACGGTCACGCGGCTCGCGTTGCCCGGGGAATCTACGGTTGCTCGGGGAGCGAGATTCACTCCGATTCTGCGGCTAATAAAGGGGCCTGAAGTGCTGCGATCTTGCACGTCAGAGCCGTTAGACGTGGCGGTCTGCTCGTTGATGCGGCCGGCGAGCATGCGCACCTCGAGCACTGTGGGCATGCTCGCAGGCAGCGTCACATTGACGTCTCCAGCGACCTGCCACACGTCGAGATTGACGCGGTGTTGAGTGTGGCGGTCGAGGTCGCTGAGACCCAGTTCGACGTTGCCCACGATGTTGACCGCGCCGGGGGCGCTGCGGCCGTCAACGAGCATTTCTCCGACCGGCTGAAACCTGGTGCCCCACGGCAGCACCGCGGTGATGAGCAGCGCGACGACACCACAGAATGACAAGAATCCAAGCACGCCCACGTGCCTACCGCGCAGGCCAGCCACGATGAGCGAGAGCGCGAGTACCGCGAGCGCCGCGATGATCGCGGCAACCAGGGGGGCGGCGAACGCGGCCACCGTGGAGCCGGAGGCAGTGAACTGGAACCCGGTTTGCAGCGTGAGAAACGCGGCGAGGCCCGCCGCCAACAGCGCGAACGCGAGAGTGATCAAGACGTGGCCCGCGCCAATCTTTCGTGCATCGTGCTCGGTGGCAAGGCGGGCACTCCACGCGTCGACTCGCTCGCCCGCCTCCTGGCTCCAGCGCCCGGCCTGATCGCCGATCTTGCTCGCTTGGGCGCTAAATCGTTCTGCGTGGTGATTGATGTTGTCACTGAGGCTCTCGGCCGATCCGGTAGCCTGTGCCCGCCCGCGCTGGATGAGCCAGTGCCGCAGCCAGAACCCGCCCGCGATCACTACGGCGAGCCAAAACAGCCAGGCGAAGGTAGCCGTGAGCCAGCCGGGCAGACCGAAGACGTCCCCCAGACCGCCCGCTCCCAAGTTGAGACCGAGACCGAGCACGCCGCCGACAGAAGTAATGCCGAAGAGAATAACCGGCAGTACGATGACGGCGCCAGCGATGATGGCCGCGGTGATGACACCCGAACTGGCGCGACCGCGCACAATATCTTCGAGGTGAATCTTGCCCGTGCTGTCGGGTAGCAGCAGCCAACCCGCCACGTACGCCAACACGGCGGGGCCGCCAAAGATGCCGAGCACGACGAAGATGCCGCGCACAATGAGCGGGTCGATGCCCGCGCGAGTGGCTAGGCCGCTCGCCACGCCCGCGAGCCACCGGTCACCCCCGCGTTGCACGCCGAGGTCGCGCAGCCAGCCGAAGAATCCGGTGCCCTGCTGCGATGAGGGGTCGGGTTGAGAAGTCATGGTTCAAGTCTCGTTGAGTGTTGGCCCCGGCACCATCGGGGTTCACCCTGACCCGCCCCTGAGATTTACGGCGCGGGGCCGCCGGTGTCGGTAGATGCTGCTTTGATGGAAACATGAACAGACCCCCGCTCGTGCGCCCGAAGCAAGAGAGCTTGCTTGCCGGCGTGTGCGCAGGGCTTGCCGCGCACCTGGGGGTGTCGCTCACGACCGTGCGCGCGATCATGGTCGGGCTCGCGCTCTGTGGCGGGTTTGGGGTGCTGCTGTACGCCTGGTTCTGGGTGACAGTGCCTGCCGCAGCATCCGAAAGCCCACCGCCGATGAAGCGAGCGCTCACGCCGAGCGCTGCCGTGGTCGCAGGCGACGTGGCACCCGCAAGCCCATTGAGCAGCGAGACCACGGGGCCGGCTCGGCCGGCTCAGCGCGCAGCGACGGTACGGCGTCGCTGGCCCGTCGCCGAGCTACTGCTCGGGGTGAGCTTGCTCATTGCGGGGCTCGGGTTGGTGCTCGATCGCGCCGGGGTGAGCATCAACCTTGAGCTCGTGCTGCCGGCGCTTGCGGTGCTCGTGGGCGTCGGGCTCGCGTGGTGGCAGATTGCCGACCGTGGGCACCCTGACCGGCACGTATTGCCGCGTGTGCTCGGTGCGCTCACGCTCGTTGCGGTCGGTGTACTCATGTTCTTCGTGACCGCGCGGCAACCCAGCGCGTGGACGGTGATCGCCGCAGCGTTGGCGGTGCTTACCGGCGTTGCGCTAGCGCTTGCACCCTGGGCGCTGCGGCTCAACCGAGAACTGATCGCAGAGCGCGCGGCGAACGCCCGTGAAGCCGAGCGCGCCGACATCGCCGCCCACCTGCACGACTCGGTGCTGCAAACGCTCGCGCTCATTCAGCAGCGGTCAGCTCCGAGTAGCGAGGTTGCTCGACTCGCCAGGCGCCAGGAGCGTGAGCTGCGCGAGTGGTTGTTTCGCGGCGCGGACGGCGGCACAGCTGCGCCGCGCGAGAGCGCAGAAACCGAGCTGCGTACGCACGCTGCAGCGCTCGAGGCCACGTTCGCGGCCCAATTCGAGGTGATCACGGTCGGTGAGACGGTGATCGCGCCCGAGCCGCTCATCGCTGCGGCGCGCGAAGCCATGCTCAACGCAGCACGTCACGCGGGCGGTAGCGTCACCGTCTACCTCGAGACCACCCGAGAGCGCATCTCAATCGATGTCACCGATCGCGGCCCGGGGGTCGACGTCGGAGCTCTACCCGAGGGACGCATGGGCGTACGCGAGTCAATTCTGGGGCGCATCGAGCGGGCGTCTGGCACCGCCTCGATCAGACCGGGGCCCGGGGGCGCTGGTACGACAGTGCGACTGTCGGTGGCGCGCGATCCGGCACACACCACACACGACAGCGAGGAGCATGCATGAGCGAGCACACAGAGGCTACCCCCATAAGCGTCGTGATCGTTGACGATCACGAGATCTTCAGAACCGGGCTTCGAGCATCGCTCGGTGACGAGCTCGACGTGGTGGGCGAAGCAGCCACGGTTGACGAGGCCATCGCCTCTATCACCGCACTTGGGCCCGATGTCGTTCTGCTCGACGTGCACCTGCCCGGTGGTGACGGCGGCGGCGGGGCCGAAGTAGCGCGCGCGTTCGCCACGGGGTCGACCCACAGCGTGACGCGGTTTCTCGCGCTGAGCGTTTCAGACGCGGCCGACGACGTCGTGAGCGTGATTCGTGCCGGTGCCCGCGGGTACCTCACGAAAACCTCGTCTGGCGCCGAGGTGACGAGCGCCGTGCAGCGCGTACACGGCGGCGACGCGGTGTTTTCGCCGAGGCTCGCGGGGTTCGTGCTCGACGCGTTTGGTGTGGGCGGTGGCGAAACCGCTGCGGCAGACGACGAACTCGACCGGCTGTCTGCCCGAGAACAAGAGGTGATGCGCATGATCGCGCGTGGTTACGCGTACAAAGAAGTAGCAGCAGAGCTTTTTCTTTCGGTCAAGACTGTCGAAACGCACGTGTCAAAGGTGCTGCGCAAGCTGCAGCTTTCGAACAGGCACGAACTCACGGCGTGGGCGCTGTCGCGGCGCCTGTTGTAAGTGAGCGCGCGGGCACTCGCGCGGGCACTCGCGCGGGCACTCGCACGGGGGCTCGACCGCGGGCGAGTATGAGCTTCGACCGCGGGGTGAGACGTGAGCTGGTGACTGATCCGGCGCGCGCTACGATGGTGGGGTGATTACACGGCTCAGCAACTACTTCCTGAAGACTCTTCGTGAGGACCCCTCAGACGCCGAGGTCGCCAGCCACCGGCTGCTGGTGCGCGCCGGCTACATTCGACGGCAGTCGCCGGGCGTCTTCGGCTGGATGCCGCTGGGCCTGCGTGTGAAGGGCAAACTTGAGCAGATTGTGCGCGAGGAGATGCTCGCGGCGGGCGCACACGAGGTGCACTTCCCGGCGATGCTGCCGCGCGAGCCCTACGAAGCGACGGGCCGCTGGGAGGAGTACGGAGACGCGCTCTTCCGCCTACAAGATCGTCACGGGGCCGATCACCTGCTCGCACCGACCCACGAGGAGGCCTTCACCGTGATGGTGAAGGATATTGTCACCTCGTACAAGGACCTGCCGCTGTCGCTGTTTCAGATTCAAGACAAGTACCGCGACGAGGCGCGCCCCCGCGCCGGCCTGCTGCGTGGTCGCGAGTTCACGATGAAAGACGCGTACTCGTTCGATGTGACCGACGAGGGACTGGCCGCTAGTTACCAGAAACAGCGTGATGCCTACGAGCGCATCTTCGCGCGCCTGGGGCTCGAATACGTCATTGTGTCGGCCGACGCCGGTGCCATGGGCGGCTCGCGCAGCGAAGAGTTCTTGCTGCCGACCGCGATCGGTGAAGACACGTTTGTGCGCTCGGCGGGCGGCTATGCCGCCAACGTCGAGGCCTATGTGACGCCCGTTCCCGAGGCGCTGCCGATCGAGGGACAGCCCGCCGCAGTTGTCTACGATTCGCCCGACACCCCCACGATCGACACGCTCGTCGCGCACACGAACGCAGTGCTGCCGCGCGTGGACGGTCGCGCGTGGAACGCCGCAGACACGCTCAAAAACGTGGTGCTCGCCATCACGCCCACCGCGGGGGAGCACGCGGGTGAGCGCGAGATCGTTGTCGTCGGCATACCTGGCGATCGTGACGCAGACCTGAAGCGCGCTGAAGTCGCGTTCCCGGGCTGTGACATTGAGCCCGCGAATGCTGGCGACCTGGCCAAGCACCCCGGTCTCGTCGCTGGCTACATTGGTGCCGCGCGCGTCGCAGCCGACGGATCAACGACTGCGGTACTCGGTGTCGAGTCTGAGACCGGCGTGCGCTACCTGCTCGACCCTCGCATCGTGCCGGGCACGAGCTGGGTCACGGGCGCCAATGTCGCCGAGAAGCACGTTGCCTACCTCGTGGCAGGCCGCGACTTCACCGCCGACGGCGTGATCGATATCGCTTCGGTGCGCGACGGCGACCCCGCCCCCGACGGGTCTGGCCCCATCGAAACAGCACGCGGCATGGAAATCGGACACGTGTTTCAGCTCGGCCGCAAGTACGCCGAGGCGCTCGGTCTCAAGGTGCTCGACGAGAACGGCAAGCTTGTTACCGTCACGATGGGCTCGTACGGCATCGGTGTCACTCGCATCATGGCGATTCTCGCCGAACTGAACCACGACGACCGCGGCCTAATCTGGCCCAAGTCGGTGGCGCCGTTTGATGTGCACCTGGTGGCCACGGGCAAGGACCCGGCGATCTTCGAGGCCGCTGAGACGCTTGCAGCAACGCTCGAGGGCTCGGGTGTCGAGGTGTTGTTCGACGACCGTCCCAAGGTTTCGCCCGGCGTTAAGTTTGGCGATGCTGAGCTGATTGGTGTGCCTCGCGTGGTTGTCGTGGGGCGTGACGCTGCTGAGGGCCTCGCCGAGGTGTGGGACCGCAGCACCGGGGTCAAGGAGAAGGTTGCGATCGCCGAAATTCCGGCGTTGTTTGCGTAGGCGCTAGGCGCTAGGCGCTAGGCGCTGTTCGCCGTTCTTCAGACGGCGTGTGGACGGGGGCCCGGGCTCATAATGAGCCCGGGCCCCCGTATCGCGTTTGGGGCCCAGTGGCTCGCTCTCGAGTCATCTTCCGTTCGAGGCGTCCACAGGGGCTCCGGATCGGCGACACCTGCGAAGTTATCCACAGATTGGTGCCCGGTCGGTTTTGCAGGTGTTTATCGGGCTATGGTGCTTGCTACGCGGCCAGTTCGGCCGCGACCACCGCGGGCGAAGAGGCCCAGCGGGAGCGAATCGAGGGGGATTCACCATGGCTAATATCAACGTTTCGTATGCCGAGATGGAGCAAGCAAGCACACAGCTCGGCACCGGTCGCGATGAGATCACGCAAAAACTCCAGCAGATGCAGCAGCTCATTAGCACGCTGGTGGGGTCAGGATTTGTGACGGATCAAGCGTCGGGCAGGTTCAACGAGGCGTACACCGAATACACGACAAGCGCGAACACGGTGATCGCTAAGCTGACCGAAATTCAGACTTTTCTCACGCAGACCGCTACTGCAATGCGTGACATGGACGCACAGATTGCCGCGCGCATCAACTAGGGCTTTACAGCTTGTGGGTGGGGTGCGTGCTTTCTCCGCTGGCGCTCGCCTCACCCACGAAAGGTGTTTGGGGATGACATGGAATACAACTTGGCGCTCAGTGACGCAGCGTTCGATGCGTGTACCAGTGCTTGTGACACCGCGGCCGAAGCGCTCGCAGGGCCCGCGCGCGCCGCGGCTCCCACTGTTTCGGGGCTGACAGAGATGCCCGCGCGATTGGCAGAGTTCATGTCATCGCTCGCTGTGTCTTGCACAGTGCTCACCGAGGCTGTCGAAGGGGTGCGTGCGGGCGCGTCTGCGTGCCGAGACTCGAGCGATGCCATTGAACATGAAGTGGCTGGGTCGCTCTCGGCGCTCATTACGGTGCAGGCTTCGCTGGCGTCCGTTGGCGGTGGTTCTCGATGACTGCCGTACCGATCTCGGCGGCTGGAGTGCTGCCCACACCATCACCCGTTTGCGCGGGTGACACCGACGCGGTGGCCGGCCTCATTTCAGACACGAGTAACGCCACTAGCACGTGTCAGTCTCAGGCTGCCTTGGCCTCGCGAGCGCTCTCGGCGGCGCGGGGCGGCGCTGTGCAGGCAGTCAAGGGTCGGCTCGGGCATCTACAGACGAGTGCCTCTCTGGTTGAACAGTCTGCGGCCTCGGCACTTCTCGCGATGAAGACGTATGCGCAAAGTGTGGCGGCGATCCACTCAGGGGCACTGCTCACTGAGCAAGACGTAGCCGAGCTGCTCGCGCAAGTGCGCATGAACGCAAACACAATTGAATCGATCGCGCTGCGCAAAGGGCTGCCACTTATCAGCGATTGGCGGGTCGCACCACCGACGTTTATGCCGGCTTCTGCCGGTGAACCCGTGACCGTGCTGAGCGGCGACGCAGATTCGTTTAACTGGTCGCAGGCAGCGGGGGCATGGGCTGGTGCGTTAGCTCTGATCGAACACGCATGCACGCGGTGGCGGGAACTCGTGACGCAGCGGGAATCCGCGGAACGAGCGCTGCTCGGTGCACTCACGCGAACGGCTGTGACAGCGTTGGGGCCGGGGGTTGGCG
The DNA here is from genome assembly GCF_054456695.2 of Leucobacter faecis. Taxonomy (NCBI): domain Bacteria; kingdom Bacillati; phylum Actinomycetota; class Actinomycetes; order Micrococcales; family Microbacteriaceae; genus Leucobacter; species Leucobacter faecis. The sequence goes on along the minus strand of NZ_JBTJER020000002.1, from coordinate 312,724 downwards.
CTTCGAATGGCGCTATCGTTGAGGCTTTGACGAGAGCACTTTCGCAGAACCGCCCCTGGGAGTCGCCCGAGGTGCAACGGCTGCTTAATGGAATGCTCACACCCGCTGACGTAGCAAAACTGTGGGAATCTCTTGTGGCCTCTGAAACCGACACGAATGCTCTCATCGAGCGCTACTGCGTCGAATTGGCCGGGCTGGACGGGCTTCCGTTCAGCGTGCGAGACCGTGCAGCACGCGCCGCTATCGACTACGCGTTGCAGGGTAATGCCGAGCTGGTAGACGTGTTTGCGCGGCTCGGGTTGTCGCCCGACGACATGACTCTCACCGACTTTCGGAGCGACCTAGTGGCTGTGAAGGACGCAGCCAAGGAAGCGCGCAAATCAGTCACTGCCAAAGATGCCATTGTGCAGATTGCCATGCTCGGCAGTCACGACGGTGTGGTCACCGCCGCCATCTCGGTGGGCGATCTGGACGCGGCTAGCAGGGTGGGCGTGCTCGTGTCGGGCATGAACTCATCGGTGCGCACCATGCGTGATGGGCTGGATGGGCTCCGCGAGGTACACGACAAAAGCGTAGGCGTCGCGATGGTGTCGTGGATTGGATACAGGGCACCAGGGATCGCTGCAGAAGCTACACAGAACCGGGCCGAACGGGGCAGCTGGCCCCTCGCCACCTTCCTCGACGGCCTCTCAGCGACCCGCGCTGCGCGTCCACTCACCCGATTTGCCGTGATCGGCCATTCCTACGGTACTAACACCGCCGCCGAGGCGCTCAAGCTAGGTGGGCACTCGGTAGACGCCTACATCACGATGGGGTCGGCTGGGCTCACGGTTGGCACAAAAGCAGAAGAGCTCGGGGTTAGCGAGATTCACGCGACGCATGCGCGGGGCGACAACATTGCGCCCATCGGCAAGTTTGCCCACTTCAGGTCCGCATCGGTTGACGCGCCTGGATACCGCTCACGGGTGGACCCGAGGGACCTCGAGGGCGCGATCGTCTTCTCATCGGAGGAGAGCGAAGAGGGTAAACGCGTCACCATGCATAACCTCACCGAGGCTATCGACTGGGGCCCAGCACAGTGGGTCGCAGACGGGCTCGACGGAGTGGCGAAAGACGACGAGATTGGGTACCTCAACCCGTCGTCGACCACCGTGAACAACGTCATCGAAATCATGGGAGGAAAGCGATGAACCACAAGAATTGGTACATCGGGGCCGGGGTCTGTTTGGTGTCGGCCGTGCTCTTCGCAGGGTGTACTGCTTGGGCTGCCAAAGGGCCCGCCCCTGTGCTGGACGCGGCCGGGCTCACCTTTGAAGAAGCGGTAGAACCTTCGCTGCCCGAGCAGTTTGCAAACGTCGCTGAGCGATACCGAGCACTCAATGATCTCGTAGCAGATACGCAGAAGCAGCTAGAGCCGGGTGAGTGGATTGATGCGAGTACAACAAACCCCTTCATGACCCTCGCGGGCGATGAAATAGGCGGAAATCTGGGCGCCAAAGCCAAGAAAGACAATAGCTACTACATCCGCCGGTCTTGGGACCTTGCACCCGTACTTGACTCAGACGCCCGAATCGACCGTGCGCGAGCATTTTGGGAGAGTAACGGATGGTCATCGGCGCGCACCGACAGTGAGATCACACCAGGAAACTACAGGGTCACTACAACGACGCCTGACGGCACTTGGCTCGCCCTAGACCTAATGGACGGAGAAATTACCCTTACGGCATTTTCAGGGGTCTACTGGGGTGACCGAGAAGCCCTGTCAAACGCGATCTGGAACATCCAACAGAACGAGCGCAACGAGGGCATTGAATGGTGGCCAGAACGCGTCAACGAAGACGGCAACGGGCTGATCCGGCCCGGAGAATACCCGCCGTACCCTGCCTGGAACGAGGTTGCGTACGAAGAACATCTTGAGATGTCGCCCCATTGGGACAGACGGGGCGAGCAAGCTGCCCAGAACACTGATGATTGAGGCCAGCGTCAAGTGGGTGCGTAAGCCTTGGGGAGTTGAAGTAGGCTAGATGCTTCGATCCGTGTAACGCGGGTCGCACAGCTGAATAGACATTTCAATACCTGAAGGAGAGCACTGTGAAGATTGAACTCGTCACCCTGCGACAGATTGAGCGCGAGAAGGAGATTCCCTTCGACGAGCTGGTCGAGATTATCGAGCAGGCAATTCAGTCGGCATACCTGCGCCACGCAGAGAACCAGAACCTTCCGGTACCCCGTGAGAGCGACGTGCGCGTGACGCTCGACCGCAAGTCGGGGCAGATTTCCGTGCGGATCCCTGAGATCAACGAAGAAGGCCAGACCGTCGGCGAAGCCTTCGTTACGACCGATGAGTTTGGTCGAGTCGCATCGAGCGCCGCGAAGCAGGTCATCAACCAGCGTCTGCGCGACCTGAGCGATGATGCCGTGCTCGGCGCCTTCAAAGACAAAGAAGGCCAGATCGTTTCGGGTGTGGTGCAGCAGGGCACTAACAAGCGCATGGTGCACGTCGACCTGGGCGATCTCGAGGCGATCCTGCCTCCTGAAGAGCAGGTGCCGGGCGAGGCGTATCCACACGGTATGCGCGTACGCGTCTACGTAACCAGCGTGTCGAAGGGGCTCAAGGGGCCCCAGGTAGTCGTATCGCGAACTCACCCCGGGCTCGTGCGCAAGCTCTTTGAACGTGAGGTACCCGAACTCGCCGAGGGTCTCGTTGAGATTGTTTCGCTCGCACGCGAAGCGGGCCACCGCACCAAGGTAGCCGTGCGTGCGAAGAAGGCTGGCATTAACGCAAAGGGCACCTGCATCGGCGAGATGGGCAGCCGCGTGCGCGCCGTCATGAGCGAGCTGGGTGACGAGAAGATCGACATTGTCGATTACTCGCCCGAGCTGCCCGCGTTCGTTGCGAATGCTCTGTCGCCCGCGAAGGTGACCGATGTGTTCATGCTCAATGAGTCCCTCAAGCAAGTACGAGCGCTCGTCCCCGATTTTCAACTCTCGCTCGCGATCGGCAAGGAAGGGCAGAACGCCCGACTCGCCGCCAAGCTCACGGGCGCGAAGATCGACATCCAGCCCGATTCGATCATGAACGACTAGTAGGTTTGGGCTGGAGGTCGATCTGAGCGCGTTTCGTGGAGTGGCGAAGCCCGACACGGAACGTCCGGATCACAGCATCCAGCCCGATTCGATCATGAACGACTAGTTCGCGCGTGCGGCACTGGCGGCTGGGCCGCCGGTGCCGCGGATGCGACGCGCCTGTGAGTGGATATTTAAGGGAGCTGGTAGGATGGTTCCGGTTCGGACCTGTGTTGCGTGTCGCAAACGTGCCTCACGCACAGATCTGCTCAGAGTGGTTCTGAGCGAAAATCAACTCACTGTTGATGATCGCGCAGTACTCCCTGGGCGCGGCGCTTGGGTGCACCCCAGCCTCAAGTGCTTCGAACAAGCAGTCACGCGTTCAGCATTTGCGCGTGCGCTGCGCGTATCGGGGAAACCCGATGCTGGCCCTATAGAGAACAGGCTGAAAACACTTATGGACAACTAATGAGCGGCTCACGATGAGACCCGTCCGTTAATTTTGGTTCCCGCCTGTCTGGCGTGAACCCAGACAGGAGAAAAGTGGCTAACCCACGCGTACACGAGATCGCAGCTGAGATCGGTGTCGATAGCAAGGTCGTTCTGGCCAAGCTGAAAGAAATGGGCGAGTTCGTGAAAGCGTCCTCGTCAAGCGTTGCACCTCCGGTAGCACGCAAGGTGAAGGCAGCCCTCGCTGCTGAAGCAACCCCCCAGTCCTCAGACGCCCCCGCAGCTGCAAAGCCCGCGGCAGGCGCTCCCAAGCCCGGTGCTACCCCGAAGCCCGGTGCTGCTCCGAAGCCCGGTGCTGCTCCGAAGCCCGGCGCAAAGCCGGCTCCTAAGCCCGGCGCAGCTGCAGCTCCCGCCGCGGAAGCACCCGCTGCGAAGCCCGCAGCAGCGAAACCCGCAGCAGCGAAGCCTGCTGCCGAGAAGCCTGCAGCTGAAGCATCGGCAAAGCCCGCTGCGGCTCCTAAGCCTGCCGCTGCTAAGCCTGCCGCTGCTAAGCCCGGTGCTGCTAAGCCTGGTGCTGCGAAGCCTGGCGCTAAGCCTGGTGCCGCTAAGCCCGGTGCAGGCGCGCCGAAGCCCGGCGCGAAGCCCGCTCCCAAGCCCGGTGGGCCCCGTCCCGGGAACAACCCCTTTGCCACGAGCCAGGGCATGGGCATTCCCCGTCCGCCCCGTCCAGGTAACAACCCCTTCTCGTCGAACCAGGGCATGCCTCGCCCGGGTGGCGGCGCAGGTCGACCCAACCCGGGTAACATCCCGCGTCCCGCTCCGCGCCCGCAGGGTGCAGGAGCCGGTGCAGGTCGTCCCGGCGGTGCAGGTCGTCCCGGCGGTGGCGGCGGTCGCCCCGGTGGCTTCACTCGCCCCGGCGGAGGCCCCGGTGCAGGCACGGGTGGTCCCGGTGGCTTCGGCGGTCCCCGTCCCGGTGGTGGATTCGCTGGCCGTGGTCGTGGCGGCCGTGGCGCAGGCACCGCTGGCGCATTCGGCCGTGGTGGCTCCAAGAGCAAGGCACGCAAGTCGAAGCGGGCGAAACGCGCAGAGTTCGAGATGCGCGAGGCACCGTCACTTGGCGGCGTAAGCGTACCTCGCGGTGACGGCACGACGCTGATTCGTCTGCGTCGTGGCGCTTCGCTCTCTGATTTTGCAGACAAGATCAACACGAGTGCGTCGAACCTCATCACCGTGCTGTTCCACCTCGGTGAGATGGCGACTGCAACCGAGTCGCTCGACGAGGCAACGTTCGAGATTCTCGGCGACGAGCTGGGCTACAAGATCCAGGTCGTCTCGCCCGAGGACGAAGACCGCGAGCTGCTCGAAGGCTTCGACATCGATATCGAAGCAGAGCTCGAAGAAGAGGGCGACGATGTTCTGCAGCCCCGCCCGCCCGTTGTTACCGTTATGGGTCACGTTGACCACGGTAAGACCAGCCTGCTCGACGCGATCCGTAAGGCAAACGTCGGCGGTGGCGAGGCTGGCGGCATCACGCAGCACATCGGTGCCTACCAGGTACACACCGAGCACGACGGTGTTGACCGCGCACTGACCTTCATCGATACCCCCGGTCACGAGGCGTTCACCGCCATGCGTGCCCGTGGTGCGCAGGTCACCGACATTGCGATCCTCGTGGTCGCGGCAGACGACGGCATCATGCCACAGACGATTGAAGCGCTTAACCACGCTCAGTCGGCCGGCGTGCCGATTGTTGTTGCGGTCAACAAGATTGACAAAGAGGGTGCAAACCCCGACAAGGTGCGTCAGCAGCTCACCGAGTTTGGTCTGCTCTCTGAGGAGTGGGGCGGCGACGTCATGTTCCGTGACGTCTCGGCGAAGGGCAACATCGGTATCACCGAGCTCCTCGACGCAGTGCTTCTCACGGCAGACGCTGGTCTCGACATGCGTGCAAACCCCAACAAGGGTGCTCGCGGTGTTGCGATTGAGGCAAAGCTCGACAAGGGTCGCGGCTCGGTCGCTACCGTGCTCATCCAGTCGGGTACGCTGCGCGTTGGCGATGCGATCGTGGCGGGCACGGCCTACGGCCGCGTGCGTGCGATGAGTGACGAGAACGGCGATCCTGTCCTGGAAGCCACGCCGTCGCGTCCAGTGTCGGTGCAGGGTCTGTCGAGCGTACCTCGTGCAGGCGACACCTTCCTCGTCACCGACGAAGACCGCACCGCGCGACAGATCGCTGAGAAGCGTGAGGCTGCACAGCGCAACGCGATGCTTGCGAAGGCACGCAAGCGCATCAGCCTCGAAGAGTTCACGAAGGCGCTTGAAGATGGCAAGGTTGAGTCGCTCAACCTCATCATCAAGGGTGACGTGTCGGGTGCTGTTGAGGCGCTCGAGGAATCGCTCATGAAGATCGAGGTCGACGAGTCGGTCCAGCTGCGTATTCTGCACCGTGGTGTGGGCGCGATCACCGAGTCCGACGTGGATCTTGCCACGATCGACAACGCCATCGTCATCGGCTTCAACGTGCGCCCCGACGTCAAGGCTCGCGAGCGCGCAGCGCGTGAGGGCATCGACATCCGCTTCTACAACGTCATCTACAACGCGCTTGATGACATTGAGGCTTCGCTCACGGGCATGCTCAAGCCCGAGTACGAAGAGGTCCAGTCGGGCGTCGCCGAGATCCGCGAGGTTTTCCGCTCCTCGAAGTTCGGCAACATCGCCGGTGTTATCGTGCGCAGCGGTACCATCACGCGTAACGCCAAGGCTCGCGTTATCCGCGACGGTGTCGTGCTCGCCGATGGCCTGGCCATCGAGTCGCTGCGCCGCTTCAAGGACGACGTCACCGAGGTCAAGACTGACTTCGAGTGCGGCATCGGTCTCGGCAAGTTCAACGACATCCAGCCGGGTGACGAGATCGAGACCACCGAGATGGTTGAGAAGCCCCGCGGCTAACTCTCAAGTGCGGCGCCGGATCGGCTCCCACTCACGCTGAAGGCCCGGTCAGTTCTTGCGAACTGGCCGGGCCTTTGCCGTGTCCTCACGGCATCGCTGCTTCGAACCGTGCTCGGGTCGACTTCACTCCTGACTCGTGCCACGTTAATGCTGGCGTGCAGTGCACATGTCGAGGCTTTGGGGCAATATCCCAGGCGAATGAGGCTTTCCCCCGCATCCGTTGCACCGAAGATCGATTCATCTGGCAAAGAGGGCGTGCGGCTAAAAGTGGGTGTTATCAGACCTGATAACACCCACTTTTGGCCGCACGATGTTTTTGGCTCCTGCGTGTGACCTGGTTCGTGCCGTTTGAATGCCGGCAGACAGCTCATCTCGTAACGAGCAACGTCAGCGCCCGCACGGCAAACGCAAAGGCCGGTCAGTTTATGTAAAACTGACCGGCCTTCACGTTGCACCGCGGCTTCGTGGCGGTGAGACGCTACGCGTTAGTAGCGCACGATGTTGACCTCGTCGAACCGGCGCCCCTCGGGCTTTGACGGGAGAATCATGAAGACGATCATAATCAGACTCCCAACATAAGGAATGAACGACAAGAAGTACATTGGGCCGGCGAAGTTGCCGTCGTGCAGCCTGCGCCACGCGAGCCCGAGTGCCGGCAACAGAATAGCCAAACTGAAGCCGAAGAAGAGAATGCCGCTAATGAGTAACATCACGAAGCCGATGCCCGAAGGCCCGCCGTAGAACGCGTATGGGTCACTAACGACCATAAGCAGACCAATAAAATAGAAGATCCCAGGCACGAGCATAACGAGGCCGTAGAACAGCTGAACCCACCAGTACTCACTGCGTGAGGCTCGGCCCTTGAAGTTCACGTAGTTCTTGAAGAAGCGTCGAATGGCTTGGCCAAAGCTCGCACCGTAAAGCGGACGAGTGAGATCTTCTGGGTCGGTTGCTCCGTCAAACGGCTCGCCGGGGCCCGGCGCACCGTAGGCAAACCCCTGCGGCTGCTGCGCCTGGTACTGCGGCTGCTGCGCCTGGTACTGCGGGTACTGCTGCTGGTACGCTGCCTGCTGGTACTGCGGCTGAGCCGGTTGCTGATACTGCTGCTGGTACTGCGGCGCCTGCGGCTGTGTGGGCTGCTGCTGGTACTGGGGCGGCTGCTGCGGCTGCTGGTATTGCGGCTGGGCGGGCTGTTGGTACTGCGGCGCTGCCGGCTGCTGAGGCTCGGCACCCTGGCCGTTGTATTGAGCCTCAAGCTGCTCTCGCGACAGCTGCGGAGGACCTTGGGGAGCCTGAGACGTGGGGGGCTGCTGCGGGGTCCCGTGCTCGGGCTGCCCAGGCACGCTCCCCTCGGGCGGCTGTGGGATGGTCATGTGTTTCTCCGTTCCAGGCCCAACACCGCTGCTCGGTGTAGTTGAGCCACGTTATCTTGCGGTGACTACCTCTAAGCGTACGGGCTTTGGCTTTGACGCTAAAGCGATCCGACGTGACTTAGATGCGGTCGAACCTCCGCCCCTCAGGCTTCGAGGGAAGCAGCAGGAACACGAGCACCACAATCGAGCCGATGTACGTGAGGCTCAAGAAGTAGAACGGACCAGCGAAGTTGGCATCGTGTAGACGACGCCAGGTGATCGCGAGGCTTGGAATGATGGTTCCGAGGCCAACAATGACGAGCAAGATGATGCCAACGATGGGCAGTGCTGCGGCGAGAATCGACGGGACGATGGCGATGAGCGCAGTGAAGAGTGCAGCCCACCAGTACTCGCTGCGCGATGCGCGACCCGAGAAGGTGGCGTAGTTCTTGAAGAACCGCGAGATGGCTTGCCCGAATGATGCGCCGTACAGCGGGCGGCCAAGGTCATCTACTGTGCTTGCGCCGTTGAAGGGTTCGCCGGGGCCAGCAGCGCCGTAGGGGCCCGCCTGTTGGTACTGCTGCTGGAACTGGGGTGCCTGCTGCTGGTACCCGGGAGCCGCCTGATACTGAGGCGCTGCAGGAGCCTGCGGCTGAACGGGAGCCTGCGGCTGAACGGGGGCCGCCTGGTACTGCGGCGCTTGCGGTGCCTGCGGCTGCACGGGCGGCTGCGGCTGCTGGGGTCCTTCGTTGCCTTCGGGCGGTACAGGAATCGTCATTCGCTTCTCCTTGTAGAGGACTCGCGCCCTCGCGTGTGCGAAAAACTTGAGCCGATGGTGTCTAACTGTGCTGAGTGCAGTTAACTACAAGCGTAGGGGGTGGGGGTAGTGCGCCGCGAAGAAAATATAAACCGGGGCGCGGCACGGTAACCTTGGGGTATGAGTAATCCACGGGCCGGAAAGGTCGCCGAGCGCATTCAGCAGATCATTGCGAGGCGTCTCGATAAGGGGCTGCGCGATCCGCGGCTCGGCTTTGTCACAATCACCGAGGTTCGCGTCACGGGCGATCTGCAGCACGCGAGCGTGTTCTACACCGTCTATGGCGACGAAGAAGCCCAAGCCGGTTCAGCTGCCGCGCTCAAGGCCGCCACTGGCATGATGCGTAGCGAGGTTGGCAAACAGCTCGGCACGCGGCTCACGCCCACGCTCGAGTTCATTCACGACGAGCTGCCCGAGACAGCGCAGCACATGAACGACCTACTCGCAGAGGCTAAACGTCGTGACGAGGCCGCTGCCGCACTGGCTTCAAACGCCAACTACGCTGGCGAGGCCGACCCATACGTGAAGCCCCGCGACGAAGAGTTGGGCGAATAGCGCACGTAGCCAAGAACTACGGCAGCCTTGCGGTGCCTTCGAACTCGATCAGCAGCCCGTCGGCTTTGAGCGAGTCGTAGGCGCGGCGGGGCTGTTTCTCGTCGCGCACGCCGCCTTCGCGTGCCGCGTCGAGCACGGCCGCCACGGTCACCGCGCCCGCCCGCTCGCGCAGGAGTGCCATGATGCGCCCGCGCACCTGCCGATCGCTGCCCTCGAACTTCGCCTGTCGTGGGCGCTTCAAAGGCGCGTTATCGGGGTACCCGGCACCGCGCCACTCGCACCAGGCCGCCACGGGGCAGCCTGCGCAACCCGGCGCGCGGGCGGTGCAGATCACGGCTCCCAGCTCCATCGCGGCCGCATTAAATACGGCCGCTCGCTCCGGATCAACGGGTAGTAAGGCCGCCATATCCTCGAGATCAGCGGGGGCGGGCATCCCGGCCGCGGCGCGGCCGTGCACGGTGCGTGCGATTACCCTGCGCGTGTTCGTATCGACGACGGGATGCCTGTCACCGAACGCGAACGCGGCGACGGCGCGCGCTGTGTACGGACCGATCCCGGTCAGTGACAGGAGCGCGTCGACGTCGGCGGGAACCTCGTCGTCGTACTCCGAAGCGATCTGACAGGCGGCGCGGTGTAACCAGAGCGCGCGACGCGGGTACCCGAGTCGCCCCCACGCGCGTACTGCGTCACCGGGTTCGGCGGCAGCAAGCGCAGAGGGGGTCGGCCAGCGCGCCATCCACTCGAGCCACCTGGGTCTTACACGGTCGACCTGGGTTTGCTGCAGCATGAACTCCGACACCAGCACGCCCCACGCCGTGGTGTCAGGGCTGCGCCACGGCAGGTCGCGGGCCGAAGCCGTGAACCAGCCGTTCAGTGCGCCCGCAAACTCGTTTTGATCCATCCAGGCCAGTCTACGAGGCCTGCGAGGCTGCAGCAGGTGCGGGAGCCCGCTTCACCGCCGCTCGCAGCACCACGAACAGCATCACGAACGCGGCGGTGAGCAAAATGTGTCCAATGCCTGCGATGCCCGCGATCATTGCGTTTGACTCGAGTCCGAGCACGGTGAGCGTGCCGTGGGTGATCAACATGCCCGCTGTAACAATGAGTCCCGCGTGGTAGAGCCCCAAGAACCAGCGATAGCTGGTACGTGCATGCGACATCGTGAAGAGACGCTCAAGGGCCAAGAAGATTAAGAAAGGAATGAAACCGAGCACGAGCAGGTGAGTGTGGGCGAGTCCGAGCTGGGTGAATGCACCCTCAGGGAAGCCGACGGCTTTCGTGAGTTCGCGATAAAACAGTCCAGACAAGACGCCCACGATCGCGTAGGCGAAGGCTGAGCCGAGCAAATGGTTGAGTGGATTCTTCATGGTTCTAGACTCCGACACACCGCGGCAGCGGGCATCGCCCAAAAGGGTGAGATCCACGGGTTCGCAAGTTTTGCCCGGGTAGGCTGGAGGGGTGCTGAATGACCCCGTAAAACTGCCGCCGCAGGGCGCGATCGTGTTCGTAGACAAGGCCCCCGACTGGACGAGCCACGACGTCGTCGCGAAGGCTCGGCGCACGCTGGGCACGCGCAAGGTGGGTCACGCGGGCACGCTCGACCCGATGGCGACGGGCCTGCTCGTGCTCGGTGCGGGGCCCGCGACGCGACTGCTCACGCACCTCGTTGGGCTCGACAAGACCTACACGACGACGATCCGGCTCGGCATCACGACCGTCACCGACGACCGCGAGGGCGACCGGCTCGAAACCGCGGGCGCGGCCGATGTAGCCCGGGTCGCGGCTGATCCGGATCTCATTGCCGCGGCGATCGCGCGCCTGACGGGCCCCATCGAGCAGTCACCGAGCGCGGTGAGTGCGATTAAGGTCGATGGGCAGCGAGCCTACGATCGGGTGCGAGCGGGGGAGAACGTAGAGCTGAAGGCGCGGCCCGTCACGATTCACGCTTTTGAGGCGGGGCCGGCAAGGCTCTCACAAACCGATGATGGCGTCGCCGTGATCGATATTGATGCGACCGTGCGGTGCTCGACGGGCACGTATATTCGCGCGCTGGCACGCGACCTGGGCGCAGATCTGGGCATCGGGGGGCACCTCATCGCGCTCAGGCGCACCGAGGTGGGCCCGTTTCAGGTTGAGGGAAGCACGCCGATTGCTGAGCTCGTGGAAGGCAGTGTACGGGTGCTCGAGTCGCCCGCCGATATTGCTCGCAAACTGTTTCCCGTGCTCGAGATGACAGCAGACGAGACGCGCGACCTGGGGCACGGCAAGCGCTTTGAGGTTGAGGCGTCACGCTGCGCCGACGCCGGGCTCGTGGCGGCTATCGCGCCCGACGGGCGCCTCGTCGGGCTGATTGAGGTTAAGCGCGGCCGCACCCGCGTCGTCACCAACTTTCCGTGGCAGGAGGAGCGCGCGTGATCACCTGGTTTGCGATTGCCATCATCGCGGTTGCGGCGCTGGGCGCCGCGGTGTGCGGTGTGCAGGCGGCAGGAAAGCGCGCCCCCAATGACTACACAATGGGGGCGACGCTCGTCGTGGGGCTGCTGCTAGTCGCCCAGATTGTCATTAGTATTGTGGCGCCTTTCACGGGTAATACCGCAGTGGGGGACCCGCTCGAGTTCTGGATGTACCTGATCGTCGCGGCTGCGCTACCGTTTGGCGGCGGGTTTTGGGCGCTCGTGGACCGCACTCGCTGGGCGAATATTGTGCTGGCTGTGCTGCACCTGTCGGTGGCTGTGATGACCTATCGCATGCTCGTAATTTGGGGGTAGCTTTACCTGCTCAATACACGTTTCAGACACGATGGTGTGTCTTGCGCTCTCAATCAATCCTTGAGGGTTTACAATTCTCGGCTTGACTTGCGCGAATCACACCGGTGTAATTATGGGGTGTGACGCATTGCGCCGAACCAGAAAGGAGCGCCCGTTGAGTGAATCACCGCACGCGCCGGTTCCCAGTAACTGGTTTGTAGACCCCGTGTACCTCGGTGTTCCGGGGGTGCCGCAGGCCGATGAAGCACTCGCGTGGCAGGCCGACGCGCTGTGCGCGCAGACCGACCCCGAAGCCTTCTTCCCTGAAAAGGGTGGGTCGACGCGCGAAGCTAAGCGCATCTGCGACAGTTGCGAAGTGCGCTCTGAGTGCCTCACGTACGCCCTTGAGAACGACGAGCGGTTTGGCATCTGGGGCGGGCTGTCTGAGCGAGAGCGTCGCAAACTGCGCCGCGACGCGGTGTGACCGCGTCAACCGCACCGATCACGTCGATCGCACCGAGCGCGACGTGACGGTCGCGTGAACACATTCGAAGCACATGACGGCATGGCTTCAGCACGCACACACCAAGATCCCCCTAGACTGGGCCCGACTATGCGCACGAGAGTAACCGCCATTCTGGTCGCCCAGCGGGGCGGTACATGGCTCGAAGAGACCATCGCTGGGATAGCCGCGCAACAAGCGGCCCCCGCAGCGATCATTGCGGTGAATAACGGCGGCGGCAGTGAACTCGCCGCACAGCTGCTTGATAGCGGCGCAGACCGGGTGATCGGCATCAACCAGCGGGTATCGTTTGGGCGCGCCATCGCGCAGGCGGTCACTTCGATCGGGGAGGGTCCCACGCTGCCGGTGTCTGACGGCACCGCGATCGAGCCGATTCACGGCGGCCTGCAGCCAGACGAGCAGCCAGGCACAGCCGCGAACGGCGACCCCAATGTCGCTAACGAATGGTTCTGGTTCTTGAGTGAAGACTCATGCCCCGAGCCAGAAGCGCTGCAGGCGATGCTGGGTCGCGTGCAGCGTGCACCCTCAGTGGTGGTCGCCGGCCCCAAGATCGTCGACTGGGACGCCCCAGATCGCATCATCGAGCTTGGCCAGAGCCTCACCCGCTACGGTGCGCGCTGGATGCTGCGGCGGCAAGAACTTGATCAACAGCAGTACGATCACCTCCAAGACGTCATGGGCGTGGGCCCAGTGGGCATGCTTGTGCGCCGCGACGTGTGGGCCGAGCTTGGCGGTTTTGACGCAGCGCTACCCGTGTATGACGACGGACTTGACTTTTGCGTGCGCGCGCGGCTCGCGGGTCACCGCGTTGAAGTCGCACCCGAGGCGCGGGTACGGTTTGCGCGCAGCGGCGTCGCGGGCCCCCGCATTGACCGCAGTGCGGGCGTGATGCGCGCGGCGCATCGACAGGCGCGCGCCTCGCACCTGCACCGACGCATCACGTACGCACCCGCACCCGTCGCGTTTCTCGAGTGGCTGGGCCTACCGTTGTATGGGCTCGTGCGCGTGCTGTGGGCGCTGATTCGTGAACAGCCGGGCCACATGTTGGGCGAGTTCGTGGCCGCGTTCACCGTGTTTTTCAAGCCCCACGCGCTCATCGCTTCACGTCGCAGGCTGGGGCGCGGGTCGAAGGTGGGCTGGGGTGCGATACGCGGGCTGCGTATCGACCCAAAGTCCGTGCGCACCGCGCGCATGATCGACCGCGAAGCCGTGCTCGCCTCAACCGGTCGGCTGCGGCGAGAGCTGCACTTCATCTCCTCGGGAGGGCTTGCCGTCGTAACGGCCGCCGTGGTGGCTGCGATCGCGCTCACCTGGTGGGCGCTGCCCCGCACGAGTCTCGTGGGTGGCGGACTGCTGCCGCTCAGCTCGTTTGGCGAGTTGTGGTGGAACACGCGCATTGTCGACGGCGTCGCCGCAGACCCGTTCACGTGGGTGCTCGCCCTCGTGGGGACGCTCACGTTCTGGACCCCTTCACACGCGGTCGTGCTGCTGCTCATTGTGGCGGTGCCGCTTGCTGCGCTGGGCGCTTGGATTTGGGCTGCCGGGCTTACTGAGTCGAAGGCGGGCCGCGCGCTCGTAGCGCTGGGGTACGCGTTGAGCCCTGTCGTGCTCGGCGCGCTCGCCTCGGGACGACTGCCCAGCCTGATTCTCGCGATCGTGCTGCCCTGGCTGCTGCTCGCGGCGTCGCGCTGCAGGGAATCGTGGAGCTGGGCGGGCACGGCTTCTATGCTCGCTGGCATCGCGCTTGCGGCAGCGCCCACGCTACTGCCCGCCGCGGTGGTCATGCTTGTCGCCGGGCTTGTGATCTCGGCGCGCGGGATCGCACGCGTGCTCACGACAGCGATCGTGCCGCTCGTACTGTTCGCCCCCAAAATCGCGATCTGCGTGATCGAGGGGCGCGCGCTCGACCTGCTCATTGACCCGGGTGTCACACAGAACTACACCCCGGGCACGACCTGGCACATGTTGCTCGGTTTCGCCCAGTTTGGGCTCGAGGGCTGGGGTGAACTGCTCGACGGCTTTGGCTTTGGCGGGCCCCCCGCAACGCTGCTTGTCGGGCTCATGCTCGCCCCCATCGCGGTGCTCGCGGTCGCGGGCGCCGTCACCGCACAGGTCAAATCGACCGTGTTTCTTACGCTCACGGGCGGCCTCGGCATGATCACCGCGCTCGCGGCTGACCACCTCCGGCTCGTCGTGCTGGGCGACACCGCGGTCGCGCTGTGGGCGGGATCTGGCCTCACGGTCTACTGGCTGTCGGTGCTCGGTCTCGCGGGCCTCGGCGCTACGGCGCTGCGCCGCGCCGCAACTCCCGCGGCTTCGCTCGCGCTCGTGGGAGCGGTCATTGCGATCCTGCCGCTCGGCGCGCAGCTCACGACAGGCCAGGTGCCTTTCGCTGCCGGATCAACCCAGATGCCGGCCATCGTGCGCGCCGCGGGCGAAACCGACCCCGGCGTGCGCACGCTCGTGCTCAAAGCGAAGGCCCCGCACACGGTGCAGGCTGCGCTCGTGACCGGATCGGGGGAGCGGCTCGACCAGATTCGATCGGCCCCCGAAGCGCCCGAGGCAACCGAAGAGGATCTGGCCGTGGCAGACATCACCGCCGGGCTTGCGAGCGAGGGGGGCGCCGACATGAGCGACGCCCTGCGCGAAGCACACATCGGGTTTGTGCTGCTTGGGAACGGTGGCGACGACGTGGAGCGCGCACAACTCCAGCGCGTGTTCGACCAAAATGCGGCGCTTGCCACGTCGAATCTTACCGATCAGGGGCTGCTGTGGCGGGTGACGGACTCGCGTGCAGCGGGCGAGGTGCCGGGCGACAGCACCGAGCAGCTCGACGGCACCTCGATCAGCGGCCACACCATCTGGCTCGGCCAGATCGTCGTGCTGCTGGGTATGCTGCTGCTCGCCCTGCCCACAGGTGAGGTTACGTGGCGGCCCGAGAAGCGCCGCAAACAACCGCGCGCCGCCAAAGTGAGGAAGCGCTCATGACGCACGCAAAGACCCGGCTCGCCGTAGGAATTCGGGCGTCGGTGGGGGCCCTCGTGGTTGCTGCCGCCGCGGGTGCGGTCGTGCTCGTGGGGCTGTACGACGCTCCCACGGTGGAGCGACAGCCGCTCGCGCTCACGGCAGACACGACACACAATACGGCCCGCACTCTCGTGTGCGATGGCGGTTTTGCTGAGCTTGGTGCTGATCCGGCGCAGCCAGATGTCGCGCTGCCCACCGGGGCTCCCGAGATCGCGTATGCGGGGGCCGAAGCAGAGGGCCGTACGCTCGCTCGCGCCGTGGGTGAGCCGGGGCTGCCGCAGGTGTTTACCGCGAGCGGAGAGGCTTCGATCGCGGCCGCGCAGCTGCAGCAGGTATCGACCGAAACCCTGCGTGGAGCCGTCGCGAGCGCGTGCGCCGAACCGCTCAATGAACAGTGGCTCATAGGGGGTGCGACGAACCTGGGCGTAACAACCACGCTCACAATCGGCAACCCCGGTCTGGTGCCCGCGACCGTGCAAGTGACCGTGTTTGACGAGGCAGGCGAGGTCGACGCGGTGCAGACGGCGGGCGTGATCGTGGCGCCGGGCACGCAGCACACGGTGTCGCTCAACGGGTACGCCCCCGACCGCGCCCGGCTCGCGGTGCGCGTCACAAGCACGGGTGCGCCCGTCACCGCCGCGCTCAGCGTGGGGCACCGCGTGGGACTCGAGTCGTTTGGCGTGTCTTCTGTCGACCGGCAGGCGGTACCCGACACCGAACTTGTGATCGTGGGCGTGGCGAACGCGCCGGCAGACCCCGACGTGCCGAGCGATGCGGGCGAGGGCGACCCGTACCCGGTTACCGTGCGCGCGTTCGCGCCGGGCGGTGAAAGCGGCACCGCCTCGGTGCGCGCGCTCGACGCGAAGGGCCACCTGACCGCGCTCGGCGAGATCGAACTGCAGGCGGGCGCCGTGGGCGAGCTGCTCGTGACGACCTGGCCCGAGGGGGCTGCTGCCATCGAGGTGACATCATCCGTGCCCGTCGTGGCGGCTGCGCTCGGGGCCGCGCAAAAGGGCGCAGACCACGACTACGAATGGTTTACCCCCGCCCCGCGAATCGCCGAGGGCGAGCAAGTCGCCGTTCCCGTCGTCTCTGGCGGCGAAGTGTTCGTGGTGCACCCGGGGGAGGGATCGGTCGAGGTGACCGTCACCGATGCAAAGGGTAAGGAGTCGGTGAGCAAACTGTCTGCCGGCCAAGCGAAGGCCGTCAAGGTGCCCGCGGGCGCCGAGCTCAGCGCTACGGGTGACGTGTACGCCGGTGTGCGGTATCTCGAGGGCGCAAACATTGCCGCCTACCCTGTGCTGCCGCCGAGCCAGCGCGACGGCACGCTGACCGTATACACCAGGTAGCGGCGTAGACTGCAACATATGTTTGGTCGCAAGAAATCTGGGAGCGAGCGCGCCAGCGCATCGCGTTCGTCGGTGAGCAGACGGCATGAACGAAGGCCCATTAGGTCGTCAATTACCGGCCCCACGCTGCCGAACCCGCACAGCCGGTTCAACCGATTCGAGGCCGACGCGCGCGGTGCGGTGCACCTGCTGCAGTCCCACTTTCCTGAAGAACTACGCGGGGTGCGCATCGGATTTCAGACGGCTCCCGGGCAAAAGGGCGAGAGCAAGTTTCCTTTGCTCTACTCCATCGACCGCAGCACAAGCACGATCATGATGTTTCGGATGCCCATTCAGCGGGCTCGCGGGCTGCACGTGAACGACGACGAACACCGCCGGTATTTTGTGCAGCACTGCGTGTATCAGGCCGTGTGCGAGTACCTCGGGCGCGAGCCGTGGGAGCTCTTGCCCGGCCACTTCGAGCACTACTGAGCCGCGCCCACGCGCTCACGTTCACCGGTTTCACTGGATTACAGCCATAATGGGACTCATGAGCGCGCGCATCTTGGTGGTTGATGACGACAGGGCACTCGCCGAAATGCTGAGCATGGCGTTGCAGGCCGAGGGTTTCGAAACCGAGCACGCTGCAGACGGCACCGACGCGGTCGAGCTGTTTCGCAGCATGAAACCCGACCTGGTGTTGCTCGACGTGATGCTGCCCGGGCTAGACGGCATTGAAGTGTGCGAGCGCATTCGCACAGAGTCGGGTGTGCCCATCATCATGCTCACGGCGCGCACCGACACCCGCGACGTGGTGCGCGGGCTCGAAGCGGGCGCCGACGATTATGTCGTGAAGCCGTTCAAGTCGGTCGAGCTGATCGCCCGCATACGTGCGCGGCTGCGTGAACCGCAGCAAGAAGCGAGCGAGACGCTGCGCATTGGTGATCTCACGATCGACGTGTCAGCACACGAGGTACGCCGGGGTAACCAACCGATTTCGCTGACTCCGCTCGAGTTTGATCTGCTCGCCATTCTCGCGCGCAAACCGCAGCAGGTGTTCACGCGTGAGGTGCTGCTCGAAAAGGTGTGGGGCTACCAGTACAAAGCCGACACGCGGCTCGTCAACGTGCACGTGCAGCGCCTGCGCGCCAAGATCGAGCAAGACCCCGATCACCCCACCATCGTGGCCACGGTGCGCGGCGTCGGCTACCGCGCCGGCGCCCAAACGGCGTAGTCGTCGTGCCCGCGAGCCGCAACCGCGTGCAACGCACGCTGCGCAGGTGGCGGCTGCGCTGGGTGAAGCTGACACACCCGGTGCTCGGCCCGTTTCGAGCGAAGTGGCGCAGGTCGTTGATGCTGCGCACGATGACGGTGACGGGGCTTGTAACCGGGTTCACGATTCTCGTGGCGGGCGTGTTCATTGTGACGAGCGTGAGCGACGACCTGTACTCGTCGCGCCGCGACCAAGCGCTACAGGACTCGGCTCGCGCCACACTCGCGGCGCAGCGGCAGATCGACGCCTCAGACCGGGGCAGCCTGTCGACGCTGTCTGCGACGGTACGCCGTACGGTGCAAGACACCTCCTCGAGTCAGCTGGTCTACCTGCGCAGGCAGCCCGGGCAGCCAGCGTTTCCCGACGCCCCCACCGCGTCACGCACCAACGACATGCTGCCCGACGCGGTCACGAGCGAACTATCGGCCGCCGTCGCGAACGGTGACGAACCGCAGCTGTGGCAAGCGGTCACGTTTGTGGGCGAAAATGGCGTACCCGCGCCGGGCATCATTGTGGCGTCGACGCTCACGTTTCCGGCCGGGGCAGGCGACTACGACCTGTTCATCGGGTACAGCCTCGCCGACACCCAAGACACGCTCGATTTCGTGCAGCGCACGCTGCTCGCAACCGCCGCAGTAATGATGGCATTCATCGGCATTCTCGTGTGGATCATTTCACGCATCGTGTTTCGCCCGATCAGAGCGGCGGCCGACACGAGCCGCCGGCTGGCCGCGGGCGAGGCGCGGGCGCGCATGCCGCGGCAGAACGACGAGCACTTCGACGTGCTGTCTGAAGGCTTCAACAACATGGCAGACACACTGCAGTCGCGCATCCACGAACTCGATCAACTGTCTGAGATGCAGCAGCGATTCGTGTCAGACGTGTCGCACGAACTACGCACGCCGCTCACCACCATCAGGCTCGCGAGTGAAGTGCTCGAGGCCGGATCGGGCGGGCTCGCGCCCGGGCAGCAGCGGGCAATTGAGGTGCTCGGCACGCAGGTTGAACGCTTCGAATCGCTGCTGGAAGACCTGCTCGAAATCTCGCGCTATGACGCGGGGCGGGTGACGGTCGAAACGGAACCCACTAACCTCGTGAAACTGGTCGAAGGAGTCGCTGACGCGCTGCGCCCACTCTCGCCCGGCGAGATCACGGTGAACGCGGTCGGCGGCTACGCGCCCATCGACGTTGACCCGCGCCGCATGCATCGCATCGTGTCAAACCTGATCGGCAATGCGATTGAACACGGCGAGGGCGAGCCGATCATCGTGACCATGGACTCAAACGCGACCGCTGTCGCGGTGACCGTGCGCGACACCGGCATCGGCATGTCTGAAGAACAGACCGTGCACGTGTTTGACCGGTTCTGGCGCGCTGACCCGTCACGCAAACGTACGCTCGGCGGCACGGGGCTCGGGCTCGCGATCGCACAAGAAGACGCTGCCGTGCACGGCGGGCTGCTCGAGGTCTGGTCACGACTGGGCGAGGGCACAACCTTTAGGCTGACCCTGCCCCGCGGCGACGCCGTCAACAGCTTCGTCTCGCCGCTCCCGCTGATACCTGAGGGCTACATCGCCACAGAAACCGATTCGACGGTCACGAGCCGCTGGCTCAAACGCCCGGCACGCCTGATCCGAAGGGAGAAGCGACAGTGAGCACGAAACGACAGCTTCGAAAGATCCGGATCATGTGCCTCGCGGCGGTCGCGGCGCTTACGACCGCGCTTGCCGGGTGCGCAGCGATCCCGGGAGCTGGGAAGGTCGAGGTGGGCCTCACCGACCTCGAACAGGCCGAGCAGTACTACCAGTTCACAGCGGCCGGGCCAGAGATCGACGCGAGTCAAGAGGACGTGGCGCGCGGGTTTGTAGCGGCCGCGGTGTCGAGCGCAGACAACTACGCGGTGGCGCGGGAATTTCTCGCCAACGACTACGCTGCGCAGTGGGACCCGTATTACGGGGTGCTGGTCGATGAGGGCGCGCGAACGTTTCGTGCAGACGGGGACACGGCGGGGGTGCTGTCGCTGAGCGCGACCGCGAAGATCGATGCTGCCGGTCAGATGCTGCCGGTCGAACCGGGGCCCGCAACGGGCATGCGGTTTGAGTTTGAACGGGTCGGTGGTCAGTGGCGTATCTCGTCGGCACCGAGCGGCATCATTCTCGACAAGAGCACGTTTTTGTCGATCTGGACTGAACAGCAGCTGTACTTCGTGGGCGCGAGCCGGGTGCTGGTGCCGCAGACGCGATGGTTCATCGCGCGAGCCGCGCTGCCGACCGAGGTGGTCACCGCGCTCGTGGCGGGGCCGACGGAGGGAATGCGTGAGAGCTTTAAGAGCGGGTTTCCCGCCGGTACGTCGCTGATCTCAAAGTCAGTGCCCGTCGTCGACGGTCGTGCACGTATTGATATGAGCCCCGAGCTACTCGAAGCGAACCCGCAAGAAATTGCGGCGATACGCCAGCAGCTCAAGTACAGCCTGCAGGGCATACCCGGCGTGAACGGCTTTGAGCTGCTGGTAGAAGGCACGCCGCTGCGCGAACGAGGCGGCGGCATCGACCCCAGACAGGTGAAAGAAGTCGGTGTTCCCGCGGTGCTTGTGGACGGCGAGCTGGGTGAGCTTTCGGCGGGTGAGTTTGTGCCGATGCAGGGGTTCGCCGACCGCGTTGAAGCGCTGCGCCCGCGCGCCATCAGTCTGTCTCTCGACGGCACGCGGGTGGCCGTGCTCGGCGATCAGGGGGTGACACTGCTCGACGTCGACAGTGCTGAGCTGGCTGACGGCCGAGCGAAGCAACTCGCCCCGTCGATCGATCTGTTCGGGTACCTGTGGACAGCCACGCCCAAGGGGCAGCTGCTGGCCACGGGAGCAGACGGTACTCCCATCTCGATTGTGACGCCGTGGCTTGAGGGGCTCGAGGTCACGGCGGTGCGGCTCGCCCCCGACGGTGCGCGCATCGCAGCGCTCGTGGACAGCGAGCACGGTGCGCAACTGCTGCTCGCCGGTATTGTGCGTGACGAAGCCGGGGCGCCCGTGCGCACGACAGACACCGCTGAGACCGCGATGTGGGTGACCGGTGACCCCGTCGACTTCGACTGGGTGGGTGGGGCACGCTGGGCGGTGCTGTCACGCGACAGCTCGACAACTAAGGTGACCAGTGGCGGCCCGGGGCGGTTCGACGAAGCGCAGGGATCTGTGCCGGGAGGCGTGCTGGTCTCGGGTGGCGGCGCCCGCCCGCAGCTGCGCGTGCTCAGCGACAGCGGCGAGCTGTATGCCCCACAGGCGGCCGGGTGGCAGCGGGGCGACGACGAGATCGAACTGCTCGCAAAGCGGGGGTAGCGACAGGTTATCCACAGATTTCTCGAGTGCGCCCCGCTCGCGTCACGTGCTGGGCACACTGGGAACATGAGGAGAGCGCTTGAGGCCTGGGCACGCGCTCGGGCACGCTTCGCGGCAAGCTGGGTCGCACACGACCTGCTGCCCGACCTTGCCGCGCTCGTGTGGCCTGTCGCCTGCGCAGGCTGCGGAGCGGCCGATCGCGCGCTGTGTCATACCTGCCGAGAAGCGCTCGCGAGCGCGCGGCCGTTCACTATTGAAAGTACGCTCGCGCGGGTGCCTGCCTACGCGCGTGGGCCCTACCTTGGCGTGCTGCGCGAGACGCTGGTCGCCTACAAGCACGGTGGCCGGGCCGGTTTTGCGCGGCCCCTGGGTGCGCAACTTGCGCACCCGCTCGCGGCCGCCCTGCGGCACGCGTCATCGCCCCCGCTCATCGTCGCGGCGCCCTCACGCGCGGCGCGGGTGCGAGCGCGTGGATTTCGCCACGTCGAGACGGCACTCAAGGTCGCCCTGCAATCTGTTCCGGATCCGGCGAGACACGTGCGTGCGCTGCGGTCGACCCGCGGGCGACGCGGGCAGGTGGGCCTCGAAGCGGCCGCACGCGTGCAAAACGCGGCGCGCGTGGCCGTGCGGCACGAGTTTCTTGACGTCGTGCGCGGCAGAGACGTGATCGTGGTCGACGACATCTTGACGACGGGAGCGACGGTGCGGGCGGCGTGCGACGTGCTCACGGCCGCAGGGGCGCGGGTAGTCGCGGTCGCAGTGTTGGCCGCCGTGGCGTACGAGGGAACGCCCGAGAATACTTAGGGTGGCACGCGGTGCGTCTGGTGGAGTAGCATTCGTGAAAGGCGTAACGGTGCGCTAGATCGGCCCACCCGCCTGAGTCATTTGGGAGGTCACCATGGACGTGCACATCCGCGGCAAGAACGTCGGCATCACGGATCGTTTTGAAGACTATGTCGGCACAAAGTCGGAGAAGGTGGCTGGCCTGCTGCCCAAGGCTCAGAAGTTCGAGGTGCGCGTGTCGCGCCAGAGCGATCGCAGCCCGCAGCACGGTGATGTCGTTGAGATCACGCTCATCGGACCGGGACCGGTGATTCGCGCAGAGTCGGTCGGCGGCGACAAGTACACCGCCTTCGATATCGCGTATGGCCGAGTGCTCGAGCGCATTCGTCGACTCAAGGACCGTCGAGCAGATCGCCGCGGCCGCGGCCGCACCTCACTGGGTGACGCAGCTACGGCAGGGTTCGACATGGTCGACGTTACGCCGGCGCCGCTTGAAGTCCTCGAAGCGGTGGCGACGGGCGCCGTGCCTGTCGTAACGGGCGAGGCCCCCGACGAGCAGTACAACCCCGTCGTGATTCGCTCAAAGGAGTTTCCGGCCGAGCGCCTCACTACCGAGGACGCGGTCGACCAGATGGAGCTCGTCGGCCACGACTTCTTCCTCTTCATCGAGGTCGAGACGGGCAAGCCGAGCGTTGTCTACCGCCGCAAGGGGTGGAACTACGGCGTGATCTCGCTCAGCGAGTAGCAGATGTGAACGTGCCCGGGTTGTGACGCGCGTCCAACCCCGGGGCGGGGGCGGTCTTCGGACCGCCCCCGTTTTTTATGCCCAGGCGAATGCGGCTTTTGCCCCGCATCCGTTGCACCGAAGATCGACTCCTCTGGCAAAGGGGGCGTGCGGCCAAAAGTGGGTGTTATCGGTCCTGATAACACCCACTTTTGGCCGCACGATGTCTTGGCGCCTGTGTGTGGCCTGGTTCGTGCCGTTTGAATGCCGGCAGACAGCTCATTTAGGTGTGTGGGGCGGTAATGCGTTCTGCCCTGTAGCCGCATCCGAGAGCAAGTAGGACTATGCATCGAAATGACGAGTCGCCACGATAAGTACGCTTTTACCGTGGCGACTCGTCATTTCGATGCCGACTCGTGAGTAATGAAAGACTCGGGCAGCCTGCACCCACTGACACCAGCCGGCCCGCGGGGGCAGACAAGCGGTTCCGTCTCTACGATCAGCAACAACACCTCCTCCCACCTAGCCTGGACGACTGGCTAGGCGAAGACGAAGGAGCCCGTTTCATTTCCGAGCTCGTTGATGGCTCCCTCGACCTCTTCTCTCGTGTACGCGTCATACGAGAACCGGAAAGGGCGCGCCCCGTATGACCCAGCGATGTTGATGAAAGTGCTGCTGTACGCCTACTTGACTGGGGTGACCAGTTAGAACGGCGATGCCGGCGTGATCTCGCGTTCCGGTGGCTGCTCTGCTCGTTCCAAGCGCGGTGCTGCTGGGCATGTTGGCGGCGCGACATCGTTGGCTCGAACGTCCCGTGACACGCGTCAGGCCAGCGTTGGTGGCCCGGCCGAGACGTTACTGCGGCGTCTGATGTACGGCCCGGATCCGGAGCGATGTGCATAAAGCAACGAGCACGCGCAGGCTACGAGCGAGCGCACCCAATTTCACTCTTGGCGCAACTTCTGCAGATTGGGGCGTATCCAGCTGTACTGCGGCCAGGCATTGCTAAGCTGAGGTGTTGTCACGATTCGGCAACGAACGTGACCTAGCGATGCGGCTCGAATCCCGGGCACAACCTACAGGAGTGACAACGTGGCAACAGTTCTCGAGAAGCTGCTTCGCGTCGGCGAAGGCCGCACGCTTCGAAAGCTTGAGCGTCAGGCGAAGCTCGTCAATGAGCTTGAATCTTCGTTCGCTGATTTGAGCGACGAAGAGCTGCGCGAAGAGACCACCGAATTTCGGGCACGCCTCGCGGCGGGCGAGACCCTAGACGACCTGCTGCCCGAGGCGTTTGCCGCGGTACGCGAAGCAGCGCGGCGCACGATCGGCCTGCACCCCTTCCCTGTGCAGGTGATGGGTGGCGCGAACCTGCACATGGGCAACATCTCTGAGATGAAGACCGGTGAGGGTAAGACGCTCGTAGCAACTATGCCCGCATACCTGAACGCGCTCGCCGGCAAGGGCGTGCACGTCATTACGGTCAACGACTACCTGGCGAACTACCAGAGCGAACTGATGGGCCGCATCTTCCGTGCGCTCGGCATGACCACCGGGTGCATCGTGTCGGGGCAGGATCCCACTGTGCGCCGCCAGCAGTACGAGGCCGACATCACCTACGGCACCAACAACGAATTTGGGTTCGACTACCTGCGCGACAACATGGCGTCGACGGCAGAAGAACGTGTGCAGCGCGGCCACTTCTTCGCCATCATCGATGAGGTCGACTCGATTCTGATCGATGAGGCGCGTACCCCGCTCATCATCTCGGGCCCGGCATCGGGTGACGCGAACCGCTGGTTTGGTGAGTTTGCGCGCATCGCGAAGAAGCTGAAGGCCGGCGAGGATTTCGAGGTTGACGAGAAGAAGCGCACGATCGGTGTGCTTGAGCCCGGCATCGAGAAGGTCGAAGATTACCTCGGCATTACGAACCTGTATGAGTCGGTGAACACGCCGCTGATCTCGTTCTTGAACAACTCGATTAAGGCGAACGCGCTGTTCACGCGCGACAAGGACTACGTCGTGCTCAACGGCGAGGTCATGATCGTTGATGAGCACACGGGTCGTATTCTCGCGGGCCGCCGCTACAACGAGGGCATGCACCAGGCTATTGAGGCGAAGGAGGGCGTGCAGGTTAAGGCAGAGAACCAGATGCTCGCCACCGTGACGCTGCAGAACTACTTCCGCCTCTACGAGAAGCTGTCGGGCATGACGGGTACCGCCGAGACCGAGGCGAGCGAGTTCATGTCGACGTACAAGCTGGGCGTCGTGCCGATTCCGACGAACAAGCCACTGCTGCGCAAGGACCAGTCCGACTTCGTTTTCAAGAACGAGCAGGCAAAGTTTCAAGCGGCCGTCGACGATATCGCCGAGCGCCACGAAAAGGGCCAGCCCGTGCTCGTCGGTACCACCAGCGTCGAGAAGAGCGAGTACCTCTCGCGTCTGCTCGCGAAGGCGGGCGTGCGACACGAGGTATTGAACGCGAAGAACCACGCACGTGAAGCTGCGATCATCGCGCAGGCAGGCCGACTGGGCGGCGTCACCGTCGCAACGAACATGGCAGGCCGTGGTACAGACATTATGCTCGGCGGCAACGCCGAGTTCTTGGCCGTGCAGGAGATGGCCGCTCGCGGGCTGTCGCCCGAGGAAGACGCCGAAGCCTACGAAGAGGCCTGGGATGGCGTCTTTGAAGCGGTGAAGGAGACCGTCTCGGTGGAAGCCGAGAAGGTGGCCGCGGCTGGCGGGCTTTACGTGCTCGGCACCGAGCGTCACGAGTCGCGCCGTATCGATAACCAGCTGCGCGGTCGTTCGGGCCGTCAGGGTGACCCCGGCGAGAGCCGCTTCTACCTGTCACTCGCAGATGACCTGATGCGCCTGTTCAACTCGGGTGCGGCAGCGGCCCTCATGAACCGCGATAGCTTCCCCGACGATCTCGCGATCGAGTCAAAGGTGGTGACGCGCGCGATTCAGAGCGCGCAGAGCCAGGTAGAGGCGCGCAACGCCGAGATCCGCAAGAACGTGCTCAAGTATGACGATGTGCTCGACCGCCAGCGCAAGTCGATCTATGGCTCGCGCCAGCAGATCCTTGACGGCGAAGAGATCGAGAGCCGCATCTCGTCGTTCCGTGAGGCAACGATCGACGCGATCCTCGACTCGCACGGTGCTGGTGAAGACTGGGACTTTGACGCTCTCTGGGCCGACCTGAAGCAGGTGTACCCCGTCGGCATCACCGTCGATGAGCTGATGGCCGAGGCTGGCACGAGCCGCGTCGACAAAGCATTCTTGCGCACCGAGATCATGTCTGACGCCGAGGTCGCATACGCGAACCGCGAAGAGGCGCTGGGTACCGAAGCGATGCGTGAGCTTGAACGTCGCGTGGTACTCGCCACGATCGACCGCCGCTGGCGCGATCACCTCTACGAGATGGAGTACCTCAAGGAGGGCATCGGACTGCGCGCGATGGCGCAGCGTGACCCCCTCGTCGAATACCAACGTGAAGGCTTCAACATGTTCGAGGGCATGATGGGTCAGATCAAGGAAGAGTCGATGGGCATGCTCTACAACCTTGAGGTGAAGGTACGCCCCGCAGAAGGTCCCCAGGATCACGTGCACTTGGAGGGTGGCGGACTCGAAGATCAGTCTGCGCCTGATAAGTCCAAGCTCAGTTACACGGCCCCCGATGAAGACGGTGCACCCGCTGAGAGCGGTGCTGAGGCCGGGAAGAAGAAGGCCGCTCCCGCACAGCGAGGCGCCTTTGGGCAGCAGGTTGCTGGCGATGATGCGGCCGAGCCGCAGAACCGCGCAGAACGCCGCGCTAACAAGAAGAAGTAGTAGGCATCGGCTTAACCGCAGTCTCCGCGCGAGCGGGCTGAACTGGAGAATTTTATGGCAAACGAATCTAATACGCGCCTGACGAAGAACGAGCGGCGCGAACAAGCACGCGAGCAGGCTCGCCAGGCACGCGAACAAGAGAAGAAGCGTCAGAAGCGCAACCGGCTCTTCTTGCAGGGCGGTATTGTGCTTGGCGTGCTCGCGGTGCTCGCGGTCGTGGCCCTCGTGGTCATGACGAGCATGAAGCCCGCGGGCCCCGGCCCGGCGAACATGGCGTCGGGCGGTGCGGTGTTCACGAAGGACCTTAAGGTCGTTGAAGGGCCGGCGCTGCCCGCAGACGCTCAGCGTGAAGCCCCCGAGGTGGACCGTAAGAAGCTGCCCCTCGATGTCACCGCGTACGTTGACTACATGTGCCCCGCGTGCGGCAACTTCGAGCAGCAGTACGGCACGATGCTCGAGAACTACGTCGGCACCGGCGACGTGAACCTGCAGGTGTACCCGATCAACTTCCTCGATGGGCAGTCGCTGGGTACGAAGTACTCGACGCGCGCCGCCAACGCCTTTAGCTGCGTGGTCGACCAGCAGCCCGAGGTGGCGTTCAAGCTGCACAACCGACTGCTGAGCGCAGAGGTGCAGCCGGCCGAAGGCACGACGGGTCTCACCGATGATCAGCTGCTTGATCAGGCTAAGGAGGCTGGCGCCGAGCTGACCACTGAGCTGAAGCAGTGCGTCAAGAACAAGGAATTCGCGAGCTTCATCGACGGTAACTGGAAGCAGGTGAGCGAGACCGGCGTGCTGGGGCTTGCGAAGGGCGAGTTCATGCTCAGCTCTGACGGTGTGACGCCGCAGCCCGAGGGCCCGCAGCGCCTCGTGTCGACGCCCACCGTGATCGTCAACGGTAAGCAGTGGAACCAGGCCCGCGACGGTGACCTGGAGTCGTACCTGCTGAAGGTTAAGGGCGAGTTCGAGCAGAAGGATGACGCGAAGAAGGCCGACACGAACAAGGCCGATTCGAAGAAATCGACTGACTCAGAGTAGAATCTCTAAGGGCGGTCACGCAGTGACCGCCCACATGCCGCCTTAGCTCATCTGGTAGAGCAGCAGCCTTGTAAACTGCAGGTGATCGGTTCGAGTCCGATAGGCGGCTCCAAGAAGAAGTCGAAGCGTTTTTCGCCGGAGCCGCGCGCTCACAAGCGCGTATCTCCCCACGTCATCCTGCGCAGCACCTCCCGCGTCATCCTGCGCGACGAAGGAGTCGCAGGATCCACTCTGCTGGTCAACGGGATGTGGATTCTGCGACTCGCAAGCTCGCTCAGAATGACGGGAATGGGCGGATTGCGCAGAATGACGGGAGTGGGCGGATTGCGCAGAATGACGGGAGCGGGCGGCTCGCGCAGAATGACGGGAGTGGGCGGCTCGCGCAGAATGACGCGAACGAGCAGCCTGGGGACTGCGGGGCAGGCCTAGAGCGCCGAGAGGTGCTGGCCCATGTCGAGGGGTTTGCGCGGCTTGGAGGGCTTGCCCTGATCCGGAGCTGTGCCAATGTACAGCCAGCCGAGCAGATACTCGGCCTCGCCCAGCAGGTGCGCCGCGTGCACAGCTGGGTCGCGGGTGTACGGCCCGGTGCGCCAGATAACGCCCCAGCCCGCCTCGTCGAGCAGCAGCGAGAGTAAGTGCGCGACGCCCGAGGCGACTGCCTCCTGTTCCCAGAGCGGCACCTTGTCGCTCTTGCGCGGGCTTACGACAAGCGCGAGCACGAGCGGGGCGCGCTGCGCCTTCGCGATGAGCTTGTCGCGCTTGTCTGGCTTGCCCGCGGCCTCTGCGAGCGCCTCGCCCAAGACGCTGCGCGCGTCGCCACGCAGCTCAATAAGGCGCCAGGGTCGCAGACCCGAATGATCAGCGACGCTCGTCATAGCTGCGACGAGGCTCGCGAGCTCTTCGGGCGAGGGCGCCGGATCAGTGAGCTTGGAGCGAGATCTGCGTCGCTGCAGCGCCTCAAGGGCGGTCGTCACGCGTCCGCCTCAGGCGTGAAACCGAGCGCGACCGAGTTCATGCAGTAGCGGTCGCCGGTGGGCGTGCCGAAGCCGTCGGGAAACACGTGGCCGAGGTGTGAACCACAGTTGGCGCAACGCACTTCGGTGCGCACCGTGCCCATTGAGGTGTCTTCGAGGTACTGCACTGCGCCCGCGCGCACGCTCTCGTAGAAGCTGGGCCAGCCGCATCCGGCGTCGAACTTGGTGCCGGCGAGAAAGAGCTCGTTACCGCACGCGCGGCAGGTGTAGAGACCCGCGCGTTCTTCGTCGAGCAGCTCGCCGGTGCCGGGGCGTTCGGTGCCGGCCTGGCGCAAAACCTGGTATTCGGCCGGGCTGAGGCGTGCTCGCCACTCGTCGTCTGACAGCTGGAAGGGGTAGGGGTGATTGGTATCGGGGTGCTGCGTCATGGGGTTCCTCCTGTGCGACGGTCTGCGCCCAGTGTACGCGCGCATGCCACGCGAACACACAGGCTTGACCGCGATGCTCGCGGCCTGAGTGTTAAGCGCGCTTGTCGTGTCTGTACTACGAATTGTGCGATTTGTAGTGGAGACCAGTGAGGTGAGGCTGCGTGCGAAGCCAATGTTTGCCTACGACTTGCATCATCAGATGATATTCGTCAGACTATACAACGGCCTGCCTCAGTAAGGGCAACCTAAGTTAAGTCGGATGAGCGGCAAGTGTTGATAAGTCGCTCAAGAATACAAAGGAGTGCGCTCGGAATGAGTACACAAAAGAGCGTGAGGAACCGGTTTACCTCCGTGCTCGCGACGGCTACAACTGCGCTGGTAGTGGCCAGCGGGTTGGCGCTCGCGCCAACCGCGGCGATGGCAGCGCCGGTGGGTGCTTTCGGGGCCGTAGTTGAAGGTGCTTCAGCAGAAGCAGCGGCTACGACGCTTACGGCTAGTGTTACCGAGGCCACGAGCACTGGCCTCACTATTTCGGGCGCGCTTACGGGCATTACGGGCGCCAACGGTGCGTACGTCGCGCTCATCGAAGAAGGCACATCGTCTGAGCTCAGCCAGTCCAACATGGGCATCGCAGTTGACTGGGTGACCAAATCTCGCTTGCCCGATGGGGCTGGCACGGCAACGTTCAACGCGAAAGCTGCAGATCTCGACCGCACCAAGTCGTATGAGTTGATTTCGTGGCAGGGACACACGCTTCCATCGAGCGAAACGATCTTTAATGTTGCACCGCTGACGGTCACCGCTGCGCAGTGGGAGCAGGTGTTCGGGCCGGTCACCGAAGTACAGCCGACTGTCACAGTGACTTCGAGTGTCACTGACCTCGACCCGACGGTTGCGCACGAGGTAACGGTGAAGGGCGCAGGTTTCTTGCCCAAGGACCCCGAGACCACGGGTAAGCGTCAGCCGCTGCAGGGTAAGTTCACCGGCGCGTACATCGCTTTTGGTTCGTACCTGAACACCTGGAAGCCGAGCGAGAGCGCGCCTGCAAACGCTCGTAAGAACCTCGATGTGAAGTGGGGCGTGCACGCCTCAGAATTGCCTATCATCTCGACACAGCCCGGAGCGATCGAGCTCGCGGCAGATGGCACCTTCGAAACCACGCTTACAGTTGAGGCCAACGCTACCGAAGCGCTCGAGGGTGGACAGTACGGCATCGTTACCTATCCCGGTGGCGGTGCTACATACGCGCCGTTTGAGACCTTCACGCCCGTCACCTTCGCGTCAACCGACGAAACTCCTGATCCGGAGCCGGCGGTAGACCCGGCAGTAACTGCAACCGTCACCAGCGCTACCGAGGCCGGTATCAAGTTTGAAGCCACGGTTGAGGGCATCACACTGCGCGAAGCAGCAGATGTCACCGACACAGGCAAGGCTGATGCCGGGGTGTACCTTGCGCTTATCGAGCGTGATAACGTAGCGGCTCTGAGTGAGGGCGCAGACGCTGCCGCAGCCGTAGACTTCGCGTACAAGACGTTCATCGCCAATGGCGCGGTGACGCGCACGATTTCGGCTGAGGCTAAGAAACTCGATCGTAACGAGAAGTACGCGGTCGTTTCGTGGCGCGCGCACGGCAATCTGAATGACGATCGCTTCCTGGCCCAGACCGACCTAGAGATCACCGACGCACAGTGGGACGCAGTCTTCAAGAAGGACGAGACGAAGCCCGAGGTCACCATCCCCTTCACTGACATGAAGAAGGGTGACAAGTTCTACAAAGAGATCGCCTGGATGTTCACCGAGGGTATCTCGACCGGCACGAAGCAGCCAGACAACTCTGTGAAGTACCTCCCCAAAGAGTCCGTGACGCGTGAAGCGATGGCCGCCTTCCTCTTCCGTCAGTACGCGCCAGCGAATTACAAGGAACCAAGCTCAGTGAACTTCACCGACGTGAAGAAGGGCGACAAGTTCTTCAAGGAGATTGCTTGGATGGCCGCGTCTGGCATTTCAACAGGCACGAAGCAGGCGAATAACACCTACAAGTTCGATCCCAAGAGCGAGATCAGCCGCGAGGCGATGGCCGCCTTCTTGTACCGCGCCGATGAGACGACGAAGCCCAAGCCGCTCACCGCGTCTCCCTTCGCAGACATGAAGAAGGGCGACAAGTTCTACAAGGAGATCCTCTGGATGAGCCAGATGAACATCTCGACGGGTAACGCGAACGGCACGAAGAAGCCGAATTACCTACCCAAGGCCGACGTGACCCGCGAGGCGATGGCCGCCTTCCTCTACCGCGCGCCGAAGCCCGACGCCGCAAAGTAACTCGCGACGCAGAAACACGCGCACGAGGTGCGTGCGCGAGCCAGCTCAGGCTCGCGCACGCACCGTTTCACCGCTGTACCCACACACTTTCTAGGGGAGTCCCGCATGTCTGCACGATCACGCCTGGCCCGGCTCGGATCTGCCGCCCTCAACTCTGCGCTCATCGCTGCTCTCATCGCGAGCGGGGCGCTGCTGGCGGCCCCCGCCGCCCACGCAGTGGGCGACGCACCAGGCACGGTGCAGGCGGCCGAGACCGCGCAGCCTCAGGTCGATGCTTCGCTCGCTCCGGATCAGGCCGTGCCCAGCGACCAGGCCGAGACTCCCACTGAGCACACCCAGGCAGCCCCCGAAGCGCAGGCCACTGAATCGCCCGCGCCCGAGGCCCCCGCGCCTGAGACTTTCGAAGAACTAGCGGGCGCTGGTGAACACGCGGCGCAAGAGGAGAGTGACCAGGCAGGCCCAGCTGCGCCTGCACAGGAGACGGCGCAAAGCGCGGCGCAGGCCCGTGCAACAGAGCCCAGCGCAGCTCAGTCTGAGGTGCAGGTTGCGGCGGGGTCGCTGACGTGGGGCGTGAAGAGCTCCTTCCGCAACTACATCTACAACTTTGCGGCATTCGAGGGGCGCAGTGAGCTGCTCGGCGGGGCGGTCGCGCAGCCGACGGCGAAGGGTGAGTTCGTCTGGTCGGCCGGTACCGGCACCGCCGGAGGCGCCGGCGACCTAGCAGACATTGCCTTTCGTGAGGGTTCGGGCGTGCACTTTCAGTCGCACCCCATGCAGGTGAACGGCAGCACCGAATACGCGCTCGATCTCGCATTCACGGCGCCGCGCGTGGTCGTCACCTCGCCCACCACGGGTGAGCTGCGGCTCGACGTCAGCGGGCGAGACTATGTCAGCCCGACCGAGGTGGGCTCTCCCTTCACTTTCACCGACGTCGTGTTTGCGACGCTCGACTTGCCGCAGCCACACGTCGACGGTGACCGGCTGACCTGGTCGAGCGCGCAGGCAACGCTCACCCAGGCCGGTAGCGACGCGTTCGGTGGCTTCTACCAAGCGGGTGAGTCTCTCGACCCGCTCACTTTTTCAACCACGGGCGGCGAAGACACCGCAACACCGGGCCCGAGCCCGGTAGCGACCTCGCTTGACCTCACCGCGTCGAGTCCCAGCATTGAAGTGGGCGCGAAGGTGACATTCACCGCCACGGTGACACCCGAGGACGCAGCGGGGCGCGTGCAATTCTTCACCGGCGCGACAACGCTGGGCAATGCGCAAGTGAGCGGCGGCACTGCCACGCTTGCGACAGCGCAGCTTGCGGCGGGTACGCACGAGATCTCGGCAGAGTTTACGCCCGCGAACGCGCAGGCGTACACCCCCGCCACCTCGACGAAAACGACGCAGGTGCGGGTGACCGAAAAGCCCGCAGGGCCAGTCACCGGACCGGTCTCCAAGGCAACTCTGAGCTGGGGCATTAAAGAGTCATTTCGCAGGTACATCACGGGAACCATTGCGCACGGTTCAATCTCGACGCTGGGCAGCACAACCCAGGCGAGCAAAAACGGCGTGTTCACGTGGACGGGCGGCACCGGTACTGCGACCTCAGACGGTAGCAAGGCAAACGTTTCATACGGCGAAGGCAACGGCGCATACCTGCGCGGCCACGAAATGAATGTTGACGGAAAGACGGCCTACGCCCTCGACCTCGCATTCACGAACCCCCGCGTCGTCGTCAAGTCGGCGACGGTGGGCGAGCTGCGCATGGACGTGTCGGGGCGCGAGTTCGCAGGGATGACGAGCGTGGGCGATGAGATCGACCTGAAACAGGTAACCGTCGCAACACTCGACCTGCCCGCCCCCGCAGCGACGGGTAAGACCCTGAGCTGGACAAACGCACCCGCGACCCTCACCAAGGCGGGCTCGAGCGCGCTCGGCGAGTTTTACGGCGCGGGTGAGGCACTTGACCCAGTCTCGTTCTCGCTGCCCATGAGCGAAGCGGTGACGGGCAAAACTCCCACAGCGACGACATTGCGCGCCTCAGCAACCTCCGTCAACTCGGGCGCTGCCGTCACTCTCACCGCGGCGGTCAAACCGAACCTCAAGGGCACGGTCGAGTTCGTGTCGGGGGGTAAGCGGCTGGGAGGCGCGGTACAGACCCCTAACGGTCAGGCGACCACCACTGTCAAGCTTGCAGACGGCGCCCACTCGGTCATCGCAACCTTTACCCCCGACAGCGCCGACTACGGCCACTCCGTCTCGAGCGCCGTGAAGATCACGGTAAACAAGAGAACACCCGACGTTGCACCGCCAGCCAGCAACGGTTCTCAGGCCGCGGGCTCCCTGGTCTGGGGCGTTTCGACCGCCTTCGCGAACTACGTCACCGGCCCGATCGCAAAGGGAGAGGTGACCACGAGCGGTGTCGGTTCCTCGGGCGGCGCCTACCTGTTTCCGCAGGCCACGGGCGGCAGCTGGGACGCGGCCACGCACACCGGGTCAGTGCAGTACACGGGGTCAGTCACCTACACCGGACACCACGGGCTGCTGCGCGAGGGCGTCACAAACCCCATGATTCGGGTCACCGGCCCCACGAGCGCGGTGCTCTATTCTGGCGGAGCCCAGTGGGCCACCCTCGACCTCGGTGCCGCGTCTAAATCGGTGGGCGCGGGCGGCGAAGTCACCTGGAGCGGTGTGCCCGTGAGCGGTGGCTTTAGCGGCGGCGCCGACGGCGGCAACAGCTACAGTCTGCCCGCTGACGGGCTGACCTTCACCGTCGGCGCCGCGAGCGGCGCTAGCTACGGTTCAACCTCCGTGAGCAATGCCTCCAAGAAGCGCACCGTCGCTGCGGCTGCACCCACCACGGCAGGGATCCGGATCATCACGCCCGCGGCCAAAATTACCGCGGGGGCCGAGCTCGAGTTCGCCGCAGACGGATTCGAGCCGGGGGAGCGCGAGATGATCGTGGCACTGTACCCGGGCGTTACCGTGCTCGACGAGGCGGCAGGCGCAAACGACGCCGGCACCGTGAACTGGCTCGGCAACCTACCCGAAGACCTTAAACCGGGGGAGTACACGATCACAGTGCAGGGCAGCACAGACGCGGGAGCCGTGTTCACAGTGCTCGACGCCGACGAGGTGAAAGCCGAGAAGAAGAAACAGCAGGCGGCAGCTCAGGCGAAGCTGGCCCAGGGTGTGCAGTCAGACGCCGTAAGCTCCGCGGGGATCGGCCCGGCAGGTTCAGGCCCCGAGTGGCTGTGGTGGGTGGGCGCCGGCGCACTCCTCATCATCGCCGCGGCGATGGGCGGCCTGGTGGCGCTGCAGCGCCGCGGCGGGCAGTAGCGGTGGCGCACCGGGCAGCCGTGCCACACCCAGCAGTACCCCATAGCATTGACAAGAACCCCAACGCTCTACAAGGAGAACCTCGCGTGCCAAGCACTCCCCGCCCCCGTCTGACCCCCGCCGCACGACTCATGACAGGCCTCGGCGCGGGTGCGCTCGCCGCAGTGGCGCTTGTAGGCCCGGCCTATGCCGCGCCGGTGCAGCTTGCTCCGGCGATGCCCTTGCAGACGAACGACGTTGCCGCTTGCAACGTCACCGAGGCGTCGTTCACCTGGGGAGTGAAAGAGAGCTTTCGGTCGTACATTAGCGGCAGCATCGCTAACGGCGAGTGGACCGTGAGCGACGATATGCGCTACGAGACCCCGAGCTTTATCTGGGATAAGGCGCAGGGTAGTCTCGCGCCCGAACTCGACGCGGGCGAGATCGGTTTCACCGGTGCGGTGCACTTCACCGGCCATGATGGCGCAATGACCCTCGACCTGGCAGACCCAAAGGTCGAGTTTGAATCAGACGAGACCGCCTACCTGGTACTCACGATCGGTTCGTCTGACACGACGAGTGGGGGCGAGAGCGTCGCGCAGACTCCCGTGCGCGCGGCGAAGCTCGACCTTGAGGGCGCGGTGACAGCGGGCGGGCAAGACCTTGAAATCGACGGCGTTGTGCCGCGGCTCACCGCCGAGGGAGCGGCCGCGCTCAACGGCGCCTACGGCAGCTACGTGGCGGGCGAAGAACTCGACCCGGTGATGCTCAAAGCAACGGTCGCAGGGTGCGAGCTCGGCGCGCTCACCGCAACTGATCAGCCGGTGCAGCAGGAGCCCGACGACGGTCTGATGCCGCTTGACTCCGAGACCGACACGACGGCGGGCGCCGAGATTCCGTGGCTGCCGATCGGCATTGGCGCGGTCGCGCTGCTCGTGATCGGTGTGACCGGCGGCATGCTGCTCGGCGGCAAGCGCAAGGGCAAGAACTAACCGGATCGCCCCGTAACTGCCACGAGACGGCATTGAAACGACGAGTCGGCCCGATAAAAACGTATTTATCGGGCCGACTCGTCGTTTCGATACTGAGTCGCGCTAGTGCCGCTTGGGCATCACGATGCCCTGTCCCGTCACCGGGTGCTTGATCACCTCAACGGGCGTGCGGTAGACGTGGCTGACGATCTCGCTGGTGAGCACCCGCTCGGGGGCATCACAGGCGATGATCTCGCCGTCGCGCAGCAGCGCGATGCGGTCGGCGTAGGCCGCAGCGAGGTTCAGGTCGTGCAGCACGACAAGCACGGCGTCGCCCGCGAGGGCGCGGTCGCGCGCGAGCCCCAGCACCGACTCTTGGTGTCCAATGTCGAGCGCGGCGGTGGGCTCGTCGAGCATCAGCACGCCCGTGCGGCCGGCGGTTACCCGCGCAAAGGCGACGCGGGCGCGCTCACCGCCAGACAGCGACGGCACTCTCCGGTTACCGAGGTGGGCGATGTCGGCCGAATCGATGGCTTCGCTGATCGCCTCGTTGTCTTCGTCTTCGCGTTCAGTACGCCGCCAGGGCGCTCGCCCCATCTCAACTACCTGGTGCACCGTGAACGGAAACAGCAGCTGGTTGTCTTGCAGTAGCACGCTGCGGCGGCGCGACAGCTCGACGAGGGACCAGTCGTGAATGCCGCGATCGCCAAACTGCACGGCGCCCTGATCCGGCGTGACATCGCCAGAGAGCACGCTCAACAGCGTGGACTTACCGGCGCCGTTGGGGCCGAGCAGAGCGAGCACCTCGCCCGCGCGCAGCTCGAGCGAGACATTGTCGAGCAGCGCGCGCCCGCCGCGCGATAGGCTGACGCCCTGAGCCGCGCAGACGAGTGCGCCAGCGCTCGCGCGCTCGGGCAGCGTGATGTGACGGGCGATCATCCCCAGCCTCCACTCCGTTTGCGGGTTCTGCGTAGTAGCCAAAAGAAGAACGGGCCACCGACGAGTGCCGTGAGCATGCCGATTGGCATCTCGGCCATGGGTACGAGGGTGCGCGCGCCGAGATCTGCGAGGGTGAGTAGCAGTGCGCCGCCGAGCGCCGATCCTGTGACCAATGGCAGGTGCGCAGGTCCCAAAATCATGCGCATGAGGTGCGGAATCACGAGGCCCACGAACGAGATGATGCCCGCGAAAGCAACCGAGGCGCCCACGAGTAGCGCGACGATCACGATCATCACGATGCGCAGAGCCTCAACGTTCACGCCGAGATGGCGGGCGTTGCGCTCACCGAGCGCGAGCAGGTCAAGCCGGTGCGCGGCCGCGTACGCCGCGACGAGACCGAGCACGATGACGGGCGCGGTGACGAGCACCTGCGACCAGCCGGTGCCCTGCAGACTGCCGAGCTGCCAGAAGACAATCTGCTCGCGCGACTGCGTATCGCCAAGAAAAGTGAGCAGCGCGATCGCCGCGCCACCGATCGCGTTCACCGCGATACCGGTGAGCACGAGCGTGACAACCTCAGTTTTGCCGTCGGCGCGGCTCATCGCATACACGATGAGCGTCGCCACAAGCCCCGAAGCAAAGGCGAGCACCGCCGTGGTCCACGGGCCAAAAATAGTGAGCCCAAACACGATTGACAGGCCAGCGCCCACGGCAGCGCCAGACGAGATACCGATCACGCCGGGCTCGGCGAGCGGGTTACCGAAGATCGCCTGCATGATGAGACCCGACACAGCGAGACCCGCGCCCACGAGCACGGCCATCGCGATGCGCGGAAACCTGATGGTCCAGAGTGTCGCGTCGCCAGCCGGGTGCGTGGGCATGGGGAGCCAGTCGATGCCAATGCGGTGCAGCAGCGAACCGAGCACCTCTTGGGGCGGTATTTCAAGCTGCCCGGTGCCAGCCGATATGAGCACCGCAGCGGCGACCGCGAGTGTCAGCGCCGTGAACAGGAGGGTGGTCTTGACCGTGTGCCGTCTAGCGGGCGTCCTGTCGATTGGATTCATGCGTCCGTTGGGAGCTTTCTTCGGGGTATCGGGGGTGTGCGTGAGCGCCTGCGATTCTCGGCAGGCGAAATTTCGCACATTCACACTTCATCATACCTTTACTAGGTTAGGCTAATCTGCGTGCGGCGCCGGAGCCACGGTGTTGCGCTCTGCGATCGCCGTGCTGGGCTCGCCCATCCAGCCGCCACGAGGCCAGCTCGCTCACGTTTTCAAGGGGATTGTATGCTCAAGCACCGCTCATCACGCGTTAAACGTGCTCTCGCGCTCGTACTGCTGAGCGGGCTCGTGCTTACCGGGTGTCAGAGCGGCGCCCCGGCGAGTACCGGAGCGGATGCGGTGACGCAGGTGGAGCTGCCGCCGCTTGACGAGATCACGCCGCTCGAAAACCCCCGCGCTTACCAGGGTGAGACGACCGCGATCATCGGCGGCCCGTCGATCACGCCGCTCGCGTCTGAGCCCACCCCGCAATTACCTGTCACCGTCGCATCTCACGACCGCGGCGGCGACGTCGACATTGAGGTGACCGATGTATCGCGCGTGCTGGCGCTGTCACTGAGTGGTTCGCTCGCCGAGACCGTGCACTCGCTCGGGCTGTCAGATAACCTCGTGGGCCGCGACATTTCGACCAATTTCCCGGGCGCTGAAGACCTCCCGGTCGTGACCCGCGAGGGTCACTCGATCGACGCCGAGGGTGTGCTGTCGCTCAACCCGAGCCTCATCATCACCGACGGCTCGATCGGACCGACTGACGTGGTGCTGCAGCTGCGCGAAGCCGGGATTCCCGTCGTCACAGTTGACCGAGCCGTCGACGAACCGACCACGTATGAGACAACCCAGCAGGTCGCAGACGCGCTCGGGGTGAGCGAGGTTGCGCTCGAGCGTAACGCCGAGCTCAAGGAAGCGATCGCTGCCAAGGAGGCCGAGGTAGCGAAGCTGCTCCCAGCCGACGAAGCAAACCTGCCGCGTGTGGCGTTTCTCTACGTGCGCGGTACTTCGGGCATCTACTACCTGTTCGGTGAGGGCAGTGGCATCGACAGTATGATCCGCTCGGTGGGCGCGATCGACGTTGCGGCCGAGATCGGGTGGAAGGGCGAACGCCCCATGACCGATGAGGCGCTCATCGCGATCGATCCCGATGTGCTGCTCGTGATGACTCAGGGGCTCGAGAGCGCGGGCGGGGTCGACGGCCTGCTCGCGGCCCAGCCGAGTATCGCCCTCACGACCGCTGGTAAAAACCGGCGCATCATCGACGTCGACGAGAAACTCTTGTTTGCGGGCGGCACTCGGCTGCCCGACGTGATCGACGGCCTCGCGCGCGCAATTTACGCGCCCGATTCGCTCGCTCCCCAGGCGCAGCAGTAACAAGCGACTCCGGATCAAGCCCGCGTTACCCCGTGGTTCTTCACCGCGTTTGCAGTCGTTGCACTGTAATGTAGGGGCGAATCGCCGGTGTCGTGTCACCACCTTTGGCGCCGGCTAGTTACTTGAGGAGCAGTGTGGGGCAGAAATCCGCAGGGGTAGGGGAGCGTCAAAGCTACCCCGAGGACCGCTTCGATCGCGTGCAGCACACCGGTCGGGTGGGCGCGCATCGCGTCACCGCCCGCCCGCGCTATGTGTGGCATTTTGTGATTGCCGGGATCATTGGGTTCGCGCTGCTCACCGCCGTGGGTGTCTTTGCCGTGCACAACATCGGTGCGGCAGGCAAGCTACCGTTGCAGGACCCCGCGCCTCAGGTGGAGGCGCCTAAAAAAGTAGTGCCGCAGCTCAACCCAGAGGCAACGGTGGCGGTGCTCAACGGCAGCGAGACTGTCAACCTTGCGGCCGCCCTCGACAAGATCATTGCCGACGAACAGTGGGGCCAGATCTTGTTCTCGGGCGCCGCGGCGACACAGGACGTGACGATCTCAGCGGTGTTCTACAGTGACCCCGCCGACGCAGAGGCCGCGGCAGGGCTCGCGGCAAAACTGGGTGGTCTGTCTACCTACACGACGAGCGAGTACGACGAGTATGGCGCACAGCTCATCGTGTTGCTCGGTTCTGACTATGCAGGCCCGGGCATTGAAGAAGCGGCTGCCATGACGGCAACCGGCGGTGCCCCCGGTGACGTGGCCGACGGCGTAGCCGTTGATCCGGAGCCTGCGACCGACCCCGAGACGCCGGCCGAGCAGCCAGTCGAGTAGCCAGCGTAAGTAGCACGCAGTGCTACGAGCTGAGCTCAGCTTCTCTTTCGAGACGTGTTCGCTGTGCGCGAGCTGCTTGCACTCGCACAGCACGAGTGCCAGTATTGTTGTTAGCAGTCGGATCGACTGAGTGCTAACGGTGAAGACCCGCGTCGGCGCTCACCACTTCGAGACCGTCCGGAAGGGGCGAATTACATGGCAAAGATGATTGCGTTTGATGAAGAAGCACGTCGCGGCCTGGAGCGTGGACTGAACATCCTCGCCGATGCCGTTAAGGTGACGCTCGGCCCGCGCGGCCGCAACGTCGTGCTCGAGAAGAAGTGGGGCGCACCCACCATCACGAACGACGGCGTTTCGATCGCCAAGGAGATCGAGCTCGACGATCCCTTCGAGAAGATCGGTGCTGAGCTCGTCAAGGAGGTCGCTAAG
Source organism: Leucobacter faecis (assembly GCF_054456695.2). Classification (NCBI taxonomy): domain Bacteria; kingdom Bacillati; phylum Actinomycetota; class Actinomycetes; order Micrococcales; family Microbacteriaceae; genus Leucobacter; species Leucobacter faecis. The sequence continues at coordinate 272,326 of NZ_JBTJER020000002.1, read as the reverse complement.
AAGACCGACGACGTAGCAGGCGACGGCACCACCACCGCTACCGTGCTCGCTCAGGCGCTCGTGCGCGAGGGCCTGCGCAACGTTGCCGCAGGCAGCGACCCCATCGCGCTCAAGAAGGGCATCGAGAAGGCTGTAGCAGCTGTCTCGGCGCAGCTCCTCGCCAACGCCAAGGAGATCGAGACCACCGACCAGATCGCGGCTACCGCTTCGATCTCGGCCGCTGACGAGCAGATCGGTCAGCTCATTGCTGAGGCGATCGACAAGGTCGGCAAGGAAGGTGTTGTCACCGTCGAGGAGTCGAACACGTTCGGCACCGAGCTTGAGCTCACCGAGGGCATGCGCTTCGACAAGGGCTACCTGTCGGCATACTTCGTCACCGACGCAGACCGCCAGGAGGCAGTCTTCGAGGATCCCTACATCCTCATCGTCAACAGCAAGGTCTCGAACATCAAGGACCTGCTTCCCGTTGTCGACCCCGTCATCCAGTCGGGTAAGCAGCTGCTCATCATTGCTGAAGACATCGAGGGCGAGGCGCTCGCGACTCTCGTGCTCAACAAGATCCGTGGCATCTTCAAGTCGGCTGCTGTGAAGGCTCCCGGCTTCGGCGACCGCCGCAAGGCCATGCTGCAGGACATCGCTATTCTCACGGGTGGCCAGGTCATCTCTGAAGAGGTTGGCCTCAAGCTCGAGAACGCAACGCTCGACATGCTCGGCACCGCACGCAAGGTCATCATCACCAAGGATGAGACCACCATTGTGCAGGGTGGCGGCGAAGAAGACGCGATCCAGGGTCGCGTGACCCAGATCCGTCGCGAGATCGAGAACACCGACAGCGACTACGACCGTGAGAAGCTGCAGGAGCGCCTCGCGAAGCTCGCTGGCGGCGTGGCCGTCATCAAGGCTGGCGCGGCAACCGAGGTTGAGCTCAAGGAGCGCAAGCACCGCATCGAGGACGCCGTTCGTAACGCGAAGGCAGCCGTTGAAGAGGGTGTGCTCCCCGGTGGTGGCGTTGCCCTCATCCAGGCTGGCAAGACCGCGTTCGAGTCGCTCGAGCTGACCGGTGAAGAGGCTGTTGGTGCCCGCATCGTGCAGGTTGCCATCGAGGCGCCGCTGCGCCAGATCGCAGCAAACGCTGGCCTCGAGCCCGGCGTTGTTGCGAACAAGGTCGGCGAGATGCCCGTGGGCCACGGCCTGAACGCTGCGACCGGCGAGTACGGTGACCTGGTTGCCCAGGGTATCCTCGACCCGGCTAAGGTGACCCGCTCGGCGCTGCAGAACGCTGCGTCGATCGCAGGTCTGTTCCTCACCACCGAGGCCGTTGTTGCCGACAAGCCCGAGCCCGCTGCGGCACCGGCTGGCGACCCCACCGGTGGCATGGACTTCTAAGTCCGACACCACTGGGCGGCCGCGCCGCCCGAGAAGTTCGCGGGGCCACACTTTCGAGTGTGGCCCCGCGTTTTTCATTGGAGAAGATGGGCACACCCCGTGCGCTTGCAATGTACGATGGGGTGTTGCCCATCATGTGTCTTCGAGAGGCCGAGTATGCAGCCCCACTATGCCCAGGCGTTAGACCTGCGCCCAGATCTCACGCCGCAGCAGCTGCGCGACCTGTTGGCGAGCCAGCCAGAGCAGGCGCTCGCGGTGGCTGTGCACCCGCAAGCCGACGCCCCGCTGCGCGCTTGGCTGTGGGAGACGGGCGACGGGGCGATGCGACTGTCGATGTATCAGTTCTACCTCGCGCAGCGCGAGCGAATTGCAGCGCTGGGGCAGCCGCTGCCCGGCGATGCCGTTCGGTTCGACGAGGCCGTCGCGCGCACCTATGCGCAGTGGCAAGAGGGGCTGGTGGGGGCCCCGCACGAAGATTTGACCATGACAATGACGTCGACGAGTGGTGAGCACGCGCCGTCTCCCCAGGTATCGCCGCTCGCTAAGCCGGCGGCGCCCGCACACGCGGCGGGAGCCGAAGAGGGTGCCGAAGCCGCGGTGCCACAGGTTCAGCTACCCGCGGTTCAGGCACCCGCTGACGGGTACGGCGATGCGGTTGATCCGGCGCCGATTGCGTGGCTCTCGCTGCCCGATGGCGCGCAGGTGGCATTGACCGCGGTGACGGTGCTCGTCGGTCGGAACCCAGAGGTGCTGTACCCGAGTGCGCAGCTCGTGACACATGTTGATGAGCGCAGGCTTCTGTCGTCGACGCACGCGCTGCTTCGGCTACACGATGGGCACTGGTTTATTAACGATCTCGGGTCAACGAACGGCACGATTGTGGGGCGTGACCCCCGCACGCCTGCGCTCACTCCCGGGCAGACCGAGTTTTTGGCGGGCGAGTTTATGCTCGGCGGCCTGCCGTTTACGCTTACGATGCTTCACCCGGAGGGGATCCTGTGACCGCGGTAAACACAGTGCACGCCGTGCAGACTGCGCGCACCCAACTGGGCGCGACGGGCTCAGATAGCGGGCAACCAGCGCTCGAGCTGGTGTTTGAAGGCCAGCAGCGCGCGCTGTCGGCGGGCGATTTCTTTATCGTCGGGCGCACGAGCGGTGCTGATCTGCGCATCGACCTACCGATCGTTTCCAGGCGCCACCTCGTGGTCGGGTACAAGAATGGCTGGTTTGTCGAAGATCTCGGCTCCCACAATGGTGTGTTCGTCGATGGCCGCCGAGTCGAGCGCGTCGCACTGACGGAGGCGACGCAGGTGCGGCTTGGTAACGCGACGAGTGGACCGCTGCTCGAACTGCGCCCAGACGCTGCCTCGGTATCTGCCGCAGCGACGCGAGCCCTCACACCGCACGAATTTGGGCAGATGCTCGGCACACTGACTCCGCCGCCGCTGCTCGTTGACGCTGGTTTTGCTGCCGAGCCTGGTGTTGGTGTTGGTGTTGGTGTTGGTGTTGGTGTTGGTGTTGGTGCCGGTGCCGGTGCCGGTGCTGGCGTTGGCGCGTGGGCGCCACCCGTGAGTGCCACTAGCAACCTTAACGCGCAGGCACCCGTCACAGCTACCCTCACCGGCGGGCTTGAGGTGCGCGGTCTCGGGTTTACAGTCGAGGGTGGCAAACGACTGCTGCGCGATGTCACATTTGACGCGGGCAGGGGTACGCTGACGGCGATTGTCGGGCCCTCGGGGGCGGGCAAATCGACCTTCGCGCGCGCCGTGTCTGGCCTCACGAAACCCAGCTCAGGGCAGGTCACCTTCGACGGCGTCGACGTGCATGCACAGTACGACCGCGCGAAGTCGATGATCGGCATGGTGCCACAGGAAGACGTGATTCACGGGCAATTGACGCTGTTGCGCGCGCTGCGTTATGCGGCGCGACTACGGCTCGGCTCGGGCATGAGCGCGAGTGAACGCGAGGGCCACGTGCAGCGTGCGCTGGCACAACTCGACCTTGAAGCCCACGTCAATACGCGCATTTCAAAGCTGTCGGGTGGCCAGCGCAAGCGTGCTTCGGTCGCGCTCGAGCTGCTCACGGAGCCCGCCTTTCTGATCCTCGACGAGCCGACCTCGGGGCTTGATCCGGCGCTCGATCGCCAACTCATGAGCGAATTTCGCGCGCTCGCCGATGGCGGTAGGACGGTGCTCACGATCACACACTCGGTGGCATGCCTTGACGTGTGTGACCAGGTGCTCGTGCTTGTACCGGGCGGTGCGCCCGCGTTTATCGGTAGCGAACAGGGCGCATTCGCCTATTTCGGCACCACCGACTGGTCAAATATTTTCGACCTGTTGAAGGATGACCCCCAGGGCTGTGCTGAGCGCTGGTTGGCATCGGTCGAAGCGCGCTCGCTCGCGGTAGCGCACGCGCTCAAGCCGTCGCAGCCGTCGCAGCCGTCGCTCACTGAGACACCTCCCGCTCCGTCGACCAGCAGGCCCGCGCAGTTCTTGACACTGATGCAACGACAGCTCTCGTTGATGCTCGCCGACAAGGGATACACAGCGTTCTTGATCGCGCTGCCGTTTGTGATTGGGCTCTTACCGCTCGTGGTGCCAGGCGAAACCGGGCTGACCCGTGTGCAGCAAGCGAAAGACGCTCAAGAGCCGCAGATGATTTTGACGCTGCTCACGATCGGTGCGGTGTTCATGGGTATCTCGATGAGCATTCGAGATCTCGTTGGTGAACGAAGCATTTATGCGCGGGAGCGAGCGGTCGGGCTCAGCACATCGGCCTATCTCGCAGCAAAGATTGTCGTGTACAACCTGCTGGGCCTGTTTGGTGCTGTGGTGATCGTCGCAGTGTCTGGGCTGCTCAAAGATGCGCCCACCGGTGACGGTGTCTTGGGGCTCGGTGCTCGGATCGAGCTCACGCTCGCGATTGCGCTGACAATCTCCGTTGGGGTGCTGATTGGCCTGCTGCTGTCGGCGCTCGTGAGTTCTCAGAACCAGGTGATGCCGGTGCTGATCGTGGTGCTGATGGTGCAGATGGTGCTTAACGGCGGGTTGATTCCGCTCGTCGACGCTGGCGTGCTGAACTGGATCTCGATGTCGGTGCCAGCACGCTGGTCAATGTCGCTCGGGGCCGTGAGCATCGACCTGCATCATCTGCTCTCGATTGCCGACGAGGTGGAGCGTGTGGCGGCCGAGGCCTCCATGCCCGAGCTCGACTCGATGTGGAACCCGAGCGCACTGCGCTGGTGGTTTGGTTTCTGCATCTTGAGCGGCATGGCCGCGCTCATGGCTGTAGCTACGTGGTGGCGAACGCGCACGCGGTAGCTGATCGACGGTGGCGCGGGGCGAGGGGACTGGGGCCGCAGCTCTCCGGTCGCGTCGGCTGCGCCGCCGCTCCTGCCAGCCCCAGCCAAGCAGCCGCCCCAGCCCCCTCGCCCCGCGGGTTGCTCAGCACGGGCTACCGGTGGGTGTGCGCCGTCAATTTGCAGTACGAGCCAGTCTTCCACCAAGAAGTCGACGTGGTGCCCGAGGATCCACGCCTGCGGAATTACCTTCAGACGGAGTGCCCGCAGTCGACGCAGCACAAAACTTTCGAGCCCCGAGTCAGAGAAGACCGAACACTCGTTGGCGAGCTGCAAGGCTGCACCGTGCAAAGGTAGCTGCAGCAGTGTTTCACGTGACACCAGCTCCCGCCGCAGTGCCGACTCCCAGACTGCAAATGCTTCTTCATACGGTTGACAATGTGCCACATAGTTGAGTGCATTTTCGAGTGAGTCGACGAGTGCGAATGGTTCACGTCGCACAAGCGGAACTCTCCAGTGCGTGACCGCGCCCACTCTGCCGTGGTGCGCGCTCGCAGACCTTGCGGCGACGTGGTATCCAGTCCTGTGAGTCGACCAGAGTTTTAGTCGCTGCACCAGTGTCATGCAGGTGAGAACCACCCTGTGCTGAGCGGCGAATATGAGTTGTGGGTCTGCGTGCGGTAACGCGAGCCATCCGCGGTGGGGCCGTATGAGTCGTTGCTCAGCTATGAGCTGCGCCTGCTTATATCGACTTACGCCGAGTTCTTTGAGCTTTTCTGCGCGCATCACCCCGCCCGCCTGCTTCAGATGCTGGTAATAGTTCATGCCAACAGCATGGCTTGCGCGCGCAGCTAATAGGGCGCTGAGTCTATGTATGTGGATAACTCGCGCGATCTGGTGATAATGGCGCCCTGTGAGCGGCGGGAACTCGAAAGGGACTTGTGCTCACACAGGAGATCAGCACTCGTGCAGGATCAAAACCCAGTTTTGATCCTGCACGAGTGCTGATCTCCTGCACGAGTGCAAACACTCGGTAGGGCGCGGACGCGCGGGCGCCCAGGCGCGCGGGTGGCTATCGCGGGCGCCGCACGGGCACAGTGTCGTCCGTGTCGTCCGTGTCGTCCGTGTCGTCCGTGTCGTCCGTGTCGGGCTCGCTTGGAGCTCCCGGCAGGTCGACCCTAAATGTCGCGCCACCGCCCGGCGTCTCATGAATACTGACGATGCCTCGGTGCGCGTCGACAATCGACTTGACGATTGCGAGGCCGAGGCCAGAGCCGCCGGTCTCGCGGTTGCGCGATGTGTCGGCCCGCCAGAAGCGACCAAAAATCTTCTCGCGAATCTGCGCGGGCACACCCTCACCGTGATCGATGATCTCGAACCGCGCATACTGCCTGCCGTCGGGGTCTGGCAGCAAAGCTGACACGGCGATCTCGATGGGACTGCCGTCGGGCGTGTGTCGCATCGCGTTACCGATCAGATTGGTCATCAACTGTCGTACCTTGTGCTCATCGCCGACCACCGCAGGGGCCTGCGGGTCTTCGATGACAGACACGACGCGATCCGGCGCTTGAGCACGCGCATCGAGCGCAGCATCGCTCGCGAGTTTATTGAGCGGCAGCGCCGCGAGTTCGAGCGGCCGACGCTCGTCGAGACGGGCGAGAGCCAGCAGATCCTCGACGAGCGAGGTCATGCGGATCGCTTCTTTCTCGATGCGCTCCATAGCCTGTCCCACCTGCTCGCGGTCTTGTAGCGCGCCCATACGGTACAGCTCAGCGTAGCCGCGCACCGACACGAGCGGAGTGCGTAGTTCGTGGCTGGCGTCGCCGATGAAGCGGCGCATCTGCTCGATCGTGTGGGCGCGGTCTTCGAGCGATCCGTCGAGACGATCGAGCATCGCGTTGAGCGACTCGCCGAGATGCCCCACCTCGGTGTGCGGGCTCGCCACCATGATGCGCTTGGAATAGTCACCGCGCGAAATCTCGAGAGCCGTCTGCTCAACCTCGGCGAGCGGCAAGAAGGTGGTCGTCACGAGCAGCCTGGTGAGCGCGGCACCCAGCAAGATCACCGCGATGCCAAAGCAAGTGAAGATGATCACGTACTGCGCCACCATCAGGTTAATGGGGGCGGTCGACACCGCTATGAGTAGCGTGCCGCTTGGTCGGTCGCCGACGTTCACGGGCGTAGCGACCGCCCGCCAGTCGGTGCCGTCGGCGGCGACCAAACCAAACAGCGCGTCGGGCTTATCGATCACCGTTTTTAGCGTGATGCTCGGTACGACGGGGGTGCTCGCATTGTGCACCCCCTGCGTGTTGTCGTACTGCAGCGCGCCGTCGGCATCGAGCACCGCGACATAGTATGCCTGGCTCGCGTACAGCACGTCGTTGCGCGACAGGTCTTTCGGGTTGGCGCCCGTAGCGAGCGCGGGGACCGGGTCGTTTCGCAGCTTCGACAGCGTGCTCTCTTGATTCGAGATGAGCATCGGTCGCAGCACCGACAGGGTGCCGACGCCCGCCACGATCAAACCGAGAAACAGAATGAAGACCGTGACACCCGTGATCTTCGCACGCAGCGAGACGTCGGCAAAGCGGTCGCCGAAGCGCGACATGAAACCCGTTACTTCGCTTCGGTCTTGAGCATGTAGCCGAAGCCGCGCTTCGTCTGAATCAGCGACTCTTCGGTCAGCGGGTCAAGCTTGCGGCGCAGGTACGAGATGTACGATTCGACGATGCCGGCGTCGCCGTTGAAGTCGTACTCCCACACGTGGTCGAGAATCTGAGCCTTCGAGAGCACGCGGTTCGCGTTCTGCATCAGGTAGCGCAGCAGCTTAAACTCGGTGGGCGAGAGCTCGACAGAAGCGCCCTCGACGTTGACCTCGTGGGTGTCTTGATCCATCGTGATCGGGCCGATTGACAAGACCGAGTCTTCGTCTTCTTGGATCGTGCGGCGCAGCACAGCCTTGATGCGGGCAATAATCTCGTCAAGGCTGAACGGCTTGGTGACGTAATCGTCGCCACCCACGGTGAGCCCCTCGATCTTGTCTTCCGTGTCGTCTTTCGCGGTGAGGAAGATGATGGGTGCGGTGTAGCCGGCCGAACGCAGCCGTTTGGTCACGCTGAAGCCGTTCATGTCGGGCAGCATGACATCGAGCACGATCAGATCGGGCTCTTCTTCGAGTACTGCAGAGATGGTCTGCGCGCCGTTAGCGACGGAGCGCACACCGAACCCAGCGAAGCGAAGGCTCGTTGAGAGCAGCTCGCGGATGCTGGGCTCGTCGTCGACGATAAGAATCCGGGGTCCCTTTGCCTGAGTGTTCATGACACCAGTCTCTGATCGTTTGCTATGAACTGGCTGGGAGTGTGTGGGAAACGGCTAAGGGTGAGCGCTCTACACCTCGTCGGCGTTCAGAATCGTGTAGGCGTACCCCTGCTCGGCCAAGAACCGCTGCCGGTTCTGCGCGAAGTCTTGGTCGACGGTGTCGCGCGCGATGAGCGTGTAGAACGAAGCGGTGAGGCCCTTCGCCTTGGGGCGCAAGAGCCGCCCGAGGCGCTGCGCCTCTTCTTGCCTGGACCCATACGAGCCCGAAATCTGAATGGCGACCGACGCATCGGGCAGGTCGACCGAAAAGTTGGCGACCTTCGACACCACAAGCGTTGTGATCTCGCCCGAGCGAAACGCCTGAAACAGCCGCTCGCGCTCGTCGACGGGGGTTTGCCCGGTGATCAAATCACATGACAGCGCTTCTGCCATCGCCTCGAGCTGGTCGATGTATTGCCCAATCACGAGTACGCTCTCGCCTGGGTGCTTGTCGATGATGCGCTGCGCGAGCCCCTGCTTTTCGGGCGTCGAAGACGCGATCCGGTAGCGATCTTGATCTTCGGCGACCGCGTACTGCATGCGTTCTGCCTCGGGTAGATCGACCCGCACCTCGAAGCACGCGGCGGGGGCGATGAACCCCTGCGCCTCGATGTCTTTCCATGCCGCGTCGTAGCGCTTCGGCCCGATCAGGCTGAACACGTCGCCTTCGCGGCCATCTTCACGCACGAGCGTCGCAGTGAGCCCGAGGCGGCGGCGAGCCTGCAGCTCGGCCGTCAGCTTGAACACGGGGGCGGGTAGCAGGTGCACCTCGTCATAGACGATCACGCCCCAGTCTTGGGCAGACAAGAGCGAGAGATGCACGTACTCGCCCTTTCGCTTGCTGGTGAGGATCTGGTAGGTGGCGATGGTGACGGGTTTCACCTCTTTTACCTGCCCTGAGTACTCGCCAATCTCGTCTTCCGTGAGTGATGTGCGGCGCACCAGCTCGTCGCGCCACTGCCTGGCCGACACCGCGTTCGTGACCAGGATCAGCGTCTTCGCGCCGACGGCGGCCATCGATGCCGCGCCCACGATTGTCTTGCCCGCGCCACACGGCAACACGACGACGCCCGAGCCGCCACGATGAAAAGCGGCGGCAGCTTTTGCCTGGTAGTCACGCAGCTTCCAGCCGCCCGGTTCGTCGCTCTGGGCGAGCTCGATCGGGTATGGCTCGCCGGGCGTATAACCCGCGAGATCTTCGGCGGGCCAGCCGCGCGCCACGAGCTGCTGCTTCAGCTCACCGCGCGCCCACGGCTCGATCGGGTAGGTCTGGTCATCGAGCTTATTGCCCAGGAGCGGCGCAATCTTCTTTGCGCTCGTCACCTCACGCAGAATCGCGGGGTCGTCGCACCGCAGCACGAGCAGCGGCGGCTCACCCTCACCCAGGAGCGGCTGCGCCGAAGGATCATCGGCGCCACCGTCCAAGCGCTCGATGGTGAGCCGACCGTAGCGCCGCATCGTGTCGCCAATCTCGCTCGCGACGCCGCTGGGCACCGGAAACTTTGCGTACTGGTTGAGTGTTGCCAGGATCTCGTCGGCTGTGTGTCCTGCGGCGCGCGCGTTCCACAGCCCAAGCCGGGTGACGCGGTAGGTGTGAATGTGTTCGGGCGCGCGCTCAAGCTCGGCAAACACGGCGAGCGCGTGCCGCGCGTCCTCCGCGTCGGGGTGCGCCACCTCCAACAGCACGGTGTGGTCGCTTTGCACGATGAGAGGCCCAAGAGTCATAACGACCTAGTTTACGCGCTGTCGACTGCCACAATCATGGACACGGGCAGCGTGCGCTCCACGCCTGCCCCAACATCGGTTGCCCGCAGCCGCCCGTCGGTGAGCGCGACGGGCGTGAGCGTGAACGTGCGCCGCTGCCCGCGAGCCTCGGCCGTGACGCGCACGGCCGCCCGATCTCGAATGGCGAGCTCGAGCCTGCGCGTAAACGCGGCCGCCGCGGGCTCGGTGTGCGCGGCCGCAAACACGCGCTCGATCATGGCCTCGATGGGCCCGGGCTCTGCGTCTGCCGCGGCTGCACCTGCGGCGGCATGATCCGGATCATGGCCCGACAGGGCTGGACCCTCGTGCGCTGGGTCAGGGGCGTCGCTCGCGAGCGACGCGTGATATCGGGCCTCGTTGAACGCCGAGACGACGTGTTCGGGGCGCAGCCTGGAAAACAGCACAACGGTGCTGGTGGCACCGTCAGTGTCGGCGCCGTTAGTGTCGGCCCGGCGTTCCACGGTGTTGGGGGAGCGTGTGAGCTGCAGGTGCTGCAGCTGCCGGTCGACGAGCACCGTTTCTGCGAGTGCCTGCTGCGCCACGCGAATGCGACTGCGACCGGCATCGCCCGAGTGCTCGAACACGACGATGCGACCGACCCGTTCGGCGACGTTGCGCAGCAGATACTCGAGCGGCTGCGGCACGCCCGTGAGCGACAGCCGGGCAAACATGTCTGCGGCGCCTTCGGGGGTGACCCCGCGCTCGAACGCGGTTGCGAGCGACGCCTCGGTCACGCGCCGCATCGAAGCGGGCCCAATCTGCTCGGGTCGCGTGAGTTCGGCGAGCTGGCTTTCAGCCGCCGGATCGAGCGGGCCCGGCGCGAGCACCGTGAGATCGGGTTGTAGGTAGACGCCAGCGGCGGCGGCAGGGAGCAACGCGGCCGCGTCTGCCGGGGTGATGGGTTCGTGGGCGCGAATGCGCTGCGCGATCGGGGTGAGCTTGCCGGTGACGGTGAGGCCTAGGTCTTCGGCGTCGAGCACATACTGTCTGGCAGTGGCCAGGTCTGCCGCGGGCAACAGCGGAAACTCGTCGCCGAGTCGCGCACCCGCTCCCCCGAGATCGGCGCCTGTGGCAGCGCCGTCGGCGCCGTCGGCACGGTTGGCGGCACTGCTGGCGGCGCTGGCGGCGCTGAGTCTGCCGACGCGGTCGAGACTGTCGCATAGCGGGCGGGGCATCTCAGCAAGAAACGAGCGAGCGAGCATCAACCAGCGGTTTGGATGCGGTGAAGCGAGCCAGTCGCCAGCCGCTGCGGCGGGCACCAGGCGCGAACCTGCGGCGACCGTGAGGTGCGCGTAGTCGAGCTGGCGCAGCACGAGCACCGCGGCGGACTGCGCGATCGCAGCGCGATCTGCAAGTTCTCGGGCGGCGGCCACCCCCACGCTTCCGCTGCGGTTGAGGCGCAGCCCGTCGCGGCCGATGACGCGCAGACACTCGGCCACCTCGCCCACGAGCGTGAGTGCAGGGGTGAACCACGAAGCCGCGGGTGCCTCGCCTGGCTCGCATGGCTCGAGAGCGAGCGTGTCACGGCCGACCGCGACATCAACATCGAGCTCGAGCGAAACATTGACCTCGGCGAGTGCGGCGCGCAGCGCGTCGTCTACCTCGGGCAGCGCGATGGGGTGGTCGTGCGACGTATCTGCCCCCACGAGGCCGAGTGCGCGCAGCCGCTCGGTGATCCGGGGCGAAAAGAGCCAGTCGCGAGCTGCCAGCACCCGCAGCGTGGCACGGTCGAGCGGTGCGAGCGCTCGCGCGATCGATTCAGGCCGCAGCAGCTCAGTCGCGAGCCCAATCGGGTCGGCGACCCCGCTTGCGGCGAGGGGGCGGCGCGCCTGCACGAGGCGTGCGAGGCCCTCGCGGTCGTTGGCCGCGATCGCCGAGGCCAGTGCTAGCGTGCCGCTCACGGGGTTATCCGCGAGATTTGCGCTTGGGGTTGCCGCTGCGCTTGTTCGAGTTCTTGCCGCGCGACTGCGTCTCTTCAGCGAACTCGCGCTTGCGTCGGCGCTGCGCCACGATGAGCAGGGCGACGAGCAGCACGAACCCAACGGGCAGTGCGTAGATCGAGACGCCGTAGACGATGGGCAGCCAGCCCTCAGCCATCGCTTCGCGGTTATTCAGCCCAATAATGAGCGTCACGAAGTACGAAAGCAGTGCGGCGCCGATGATGCTGAGCGAAGCGATCGCGAGGATGCGCTCGACAAGTGACGGGGTACCGGAATCTGAGGTGGACATCTTCACCATTTTATCTGGCCGGGGTCGCCAGGTGGGCGCCGCGGGTGCAGCCTCGGGCGGTAGACTTGCGTGGATACGCGGGCGCGGCCCGCTCATCAGTGTGTGCGGGGTGACCCCGCGAGAAAGGGCGAGGCATGCCAAACGGCAAGGTCAGGTTCTATGACGAAGAGCGTGGCTTCGGGTTCATTCAGGGCGACGACGGCGCGCAGGTGTACCTGCACGCCTCGGTGATTCCCGACGGCGCCGAGGTGCAGCAGGGCACGCGCCTCGAGTACAGCGTTGCCGACGGCCGCAAGGGCCCCCAGGCGCTGTCGGTGCGAGTGCTCGACACCCCACGGCTGCCCGCCCGCAACCGTAACCGCAACCGCAAGTCGGCCGACGAGATGGCCGTGATCGTCGAAGACCTCGTCAAGCTCCTTGACGGTCTCGGCGGCCGGCTCAAGGGCGGGCAATACCCCGAGCGCGCTCAGGGGCGCACCGTCGCGGCGCTGCTGCGCCGCGTCGCCGACGACTTCGATGCGTAACTCCCTAATGAAAGGCGGGCAAGACGTGACTGCTGCTGATGTAGTGCCGGATCCGGAGCTGCTCGCGGCTCGCGCTGTAGCGCGTCGCGCGCTCGAGGAGATCACTGATGCGCGCTCGATCGGCGCTGAATCGGGCCACGAGGTGCACGAGGAGCGTCTCGTGACGCTGTTTTTTGAGTGCAGGCTCGAGGGGTACCCGGGGTGGCGTTGGGCGGCGACGCTCACGCGAGTGGACAGCGACGCAGAGGTGAACGTGCTCGAGGTTGAACTGCTGCCCGGTGAGGGTGCCGTGATTGCGCCCGAGTGGGTGCCGTGGTCTGAGCGCCTGGCGCAGTTTCGTAGGGCGCAGGCCCTGCAAGCTAGTGAGGACGCAGCCGAAGACGCCGCGAGCGAGGCGGCTGAGGCCGAGGCCGCCGCTTCTGAGCTGAGCGAAGAAGACGACGCCGAAGACGACCTGCTCGACAACGACTTCAGTGACTTCGACGACGAGCTTGACGGTGTCGACATCGATGATGATGATGATGATGATGACGAAGACGACTTTGACGATGAGTCTGATGATGATTCTGACGAAGACGATTCAGACGATGATGCAGATGCAGATGCAGATGCAGATGCAGATGGCGACGTTGACGAAGAAGACGAGTAGCGATAACTTGTCACCCTGCGCGGCCACCCGTTCTTGTCATCCTGCGCGAGCGTAGCGAGTCGCAGGATCCAACGAGTAAGGCCTGGGGCATGTGCCCCAGGCCTTACTCGATTTCGATCGCTTAGACGAGGCGCTCGAGCACGTAGTCGATGCACGCGGTCAGCTGGCGCACGTCGGCCGGCTCGATCGCGGTGAACGTGGCCACGCGCAGCTGGTTGCGGCCGAGCTTGCGGTACGGCTCGGTGTCCACGACGCCGTTTGCGCGCAGCACCTTGGCGATCGCGGCAGCGTCGACGGAATCGTCAAAGTCGATGGTGACGACGACCTGCGAGCGGTGATCCGGGTTCGACACGAAGGGCGTGGCCACCGTGGTTGCTTCGGCCCAGTCGTACAGCACCTTCGACGATTCGGCCGTGCGTGCCGCGGCCCACGACAGGCCACCCTGCTCGTTGATCCAGCGCACCTGCTCGTCCATGAGCGCGAGCGTAGCGAGGGCCGGGGTGTTGAGCGTCTGGTGCTTGCGCGAGTTCTCGATGGCGCCCTGCAGGTTGAGCGTTTCGGGAATGTAGCGGCCCGAAGCGGTGACGCGCTCGATGCGCTCGATCGCGGCGGGCGACACGAGGGCGAACCACAGGCCGCCGTCTGAAGCGAAGTTCTTCTGCGGCGAGAAGTAGTAGACGTCGGTTTCGGCCGCGTCGAAGTCGATGCCGCCCGCGCCGCTCGTTGCATCGACGACGGTGAGCGCGTCACCCGCGACGCGCTTGACCTCGGTCATCACGCCGGTCGAGGTCTCATTGTGGGGGTAGGCGTAGACGTCAATGCCGTCGACAGCCAGGGTCTCTGAGCGTGAACCGGCGGGGGCCTCGCGCACATCGGGATCCTGCAGGAACGGGGCCTGCTTCGCGGCCTTCGCGAACTTTGCGCCGAACTCGCCGAAGGTGAGGTGCTGGCTGCGAGTCTCGATCAGCGAGTGCACTGCCGAGTCCCAGAACGTCGTAGCTCCTCCGTTGGCGAGCAGAATCTCGTAGCCCTCGGGTGCGCGAAACAGTTCGGCGAGGCCGTTCTGCACGCTTGCGACGAGGTTCTTCACGGGAGCCTGGCGATGCGAAGTTCCGAGCACCTCGGGCTGCAGGGTCGAGAGGAAATCGAGCTGTGCGCTGCGAACCTTCGAGGGGCCGCAGCCAAAGCGACCGTCGGCGGGCAGAAGATGGGCGGGAATAGTGATGTCGGCCATACGCACGATTCTAGCGGCGCGTTTGGAGCGCAATTGCGCGCCGGTGACGCGAGCGGGGGTCAATATGCCGTAGGCTGGGGCAGGATACAGCGGAGAGGACAGTGATGGCGGATCTTATCGATACGACGGAAATGTACCTTCGCACTATCCTCGAGCTCGAGGAAGAGGGGATCGTGCCGCTACGCGCACGCATTTCTGAGCGTCTCGGTCACTCTGGCCCCACCGTCTCGCAGACGGTCGCGCGCATGGAGCGTGACGGCCTCGTGGTTGTCACCGATGACCGCAGGCTCGAGCTCACGGTAGACGGGCGCGAGAAGTCGGTGCGCGTGATGCGCAAACACCGCCTCGCAGAGCGGCTGCTCGCCGACGTCATTGGGCTCGAATGGCCCTACGTGCATGAAGAGGCATGCCGCTGGGAGCATGTGATGAGCGAGCGGGTCGAACGCAAACTGCTCGCGATCCTCGATCACCCCACCGAGTCGCCCTACGGCAACCCGATCCCCGGTCTCGAAGAGCTCGGTGAGACGCGCGCCGGATCATTCCAAACGGGCGTCGTGGGCTTAGGCGAGCTGCTTCTCGAAGCCGACCGCACTTCAGCCGCGCGCATTAAGCGCCTGGCCGAGCCAGCTCAGGTTGATCCGGAGCTGCTGCAGGAGCTTGCCGCCGCTGGCGTCGTTCCTGGCAACCAAGCTTCCTTCACTCGTCGCGGCGACATCGTGCGCGTCGAGGTCGAAGGAATGAGTGACGCGATCGATCTTCCCATGGAGATCGCCGCTCACATATTTGTCTCGCTGTAGAGACGCCGCTCGTGTGCGGCTTGCCCGCGCGCGGGCACAGCAATGAGGTGCTGGCTCAAATTGGGCTGCCCGCAACGGAGTTGATAAACACAAGGAGTCAAAGTTGTCCCTTCTATCCCCTGAAGCACACATCCGTGCAGTAACGGAGACCGTAGAGGCGCGCAGCAACGGCGAGCCCGAGTTTTTGCAGTCGGTGCACGAGGTCCTTGAATCGCTATCTCCGGTATTGGCCGAGCACCCCGAGTTCATTACGGGTGGCGTGCTCGAGCGGCTCGTGGAGCCTGAGCGCCAGCTGATCTTTCGTGTGCCGTGGATCGATGACCAGAACCGGGTGCGCGTCAACCGTGGGTTTCGCGTGCAGTTCAACTCGGCACTTGGTCCGTACAAGGGTGGGCTGCGGTTTCATCCGAGTGTGAACCTGTCGGTCATCAAGTTCTTGGGGTTCGAGCAGATCTTCAAGAACGCGCTCACTTCGCAGCGCATTGGCGGCGGCAAGGGTGGTGCAGACTTTAACCCGGCGGGCAAGAGCGACGCGGAGGTGATGCGGTTCTGCCAGAGCTTCATGATGGAGCTCGTGCACCACATCGGTGAAGACACCGATATTCCCGCTGGCGACATTGGCGTGGGCGGCCGCGAGATTGGTTATCTCTTTGGCCAGTACCGCCGCAGCACGCAGCGTTACGAGTCGGGTGTACTCACCGGTAAGGGCGTGGGCTGGGGTGGCGCCGAGGTTCGCACCGAGGCCACCGGTTACGGTGCGGTGTTTTTCGCCGAAGAGATGCTGCTGCGCGTGGGCGAGGCGATCGAGGGGCGCCGAGCCGTGGTCTCGGGCTCTGGCAATGTCGCGACGTATGCGATCGAAAAGATTCAGCAGTTGGGTGGTCTCGCGATCACCGCGTCTGACTCGAGCGGCTACGTCGTAGACGAGGCCGGTATCGATCTTGAGCTTCTGAAGCAGGTCAAGGGCGTCGAACGTGCCCGTATTGAGGAGTACGCGAACCGGCGTGCGAGCGCGCGATTTGTCGCGGGCGGGTCTGTCTGGGATGTGCCCTGCGATCTCGCGTTTCCCTGTGCGACGCAGAACGAGCTGCACGAGGCCGACGCACGCACCCTCATTAAGAACGGTGTGCGCGCTGTCACCGAGGGCGCAAACATGCCCACGACTCCCGAGGCTGCGCTGCTGCTGCAAGACGCGGGCGTGCTGTTTGGCCCGGGTAAGGCAGCGAACGCGGGCGGCGTCGCAACATCGGCGCTCGAGATGAGCCAGAATGCGGCGCGCTCACGGTGGGATCGTGACACGAGCGAGAACCGACTGCACAAGATTATGCGCGACGTGCACGAGGCCACCTATGCGGCTTCTGCCCGGTATGGGCGGCCGGGTGACTATGTGCTGGGAGCCAACTCGGCGGCGTTCGTGCGGGTCGCGCAGGCCATGCTCGAGCAGGGTGTCATCTAGTTCGAGGTCGAGAGAACCGGCAATCAATTTCACCCGTGATTGCTTGGTTCTTCAAGCCCTCGTGAATGATTTGTGACCCTAGCGTGACATTCCCGTTATCTTCAGTTACCCTTGAACGGTCGCGATCCCTCGTGGTCGCACCCCAATAGAGAACGTACGCAAATGAAGTTAGGCAGTTATTCTCGTGAGTTTTAACCACAGCACCGACCTCGTGGTGTCAGACGACACCCCCAAGCAGGCGAGCTTCAAGATGAAGCGCGCAGCACAGATGGCCGGCGCGGCAGTTCTGAGCTTTGGTCTCGTTGGCACGTTTAGCATTCCCGCTTACGCGACCGCACCCGAGGTGCAGGGCATGCCCGATGGATTTGCCAACGTGCAGACGCTCGAGACGGTTGACGCCGACTCCGCACCCCTCGCACTTGACGCACCCGAGGGTGTCGTCGACTCGGCGATCCTCGAGCAGGAGCGTATTGAGGCTGAGGCCAAGAAGGCTGAAGAAGAAGCAGCGGCAGCCGCTGCAGCAGCGAAGAAGAACTCTGAGTTCTCTGGCAAGGATGTTCCCGCAGGCGTGGGTGCTCAGGGCATCGTTACGGCAGCGCTCGCGCAGCTCGGCGATATCCAGGACTGCACCGCGCTGGTTGAGCGCGCACTGCGTGCTGTGGGCATCCCTGCGGGTGACCTCGGCACCCAGGTGGGCGAGTACACCGGGCTGGGCGGCACCCTCGTCACGAGCGGTGACTACGCACCGGGCGACGTGCTCATCTGGTCGGGCCGCCACGTGGCAGTTTACATCGGCAACGGCCAGGCCGTTCACGGTGGGTACGGTGGCAACCAGACGGTCGTCGCTGGTGCATTCATTGACGGCTCGCCCGACGGCGTCGTACGCTTCGGCTAACACGTACTCGGGTTCGCCCGAAACACACTAACTTCACGCGAGTGGGCGGGGCTTCGGCTCCGCCCATTTGTGGTTGTACGGGTCGTGCCGTCGTAACAGGCGCTCACTGTTAGGGTGATTTTATGGAGCCGGATTTCGAACTGACAGATGTGCCACCGGAGTCGAACCGGTCTACCGCGGGCAAACTGCTGACGATTCTGGCGATCAGCGTCGCTGTGCCGCTCGTGCTGGCTGGCGCGGGGGTGTGGGCCTGGACCAGCTTCGTGTTTCCTGCCTCCGACAGGGGCACCTGTCTCGCCTCTGACCCCGCCTTCTGCATCAGCCTCTCTGCGTCGACGGTTGAAGAGATTGGGTCCGTTGTGCTGCCTGACGGCGCAGAGGTGATCGGATCGGGGTCTGAAACGGGACTGCAGAGTGGACGGGCATGGGCGCTCGTCAGGCTCCCCGCAAAGGAAGACCTCGAGCTCGGCGCGGGTTATGTTGACGTCAATGCTATGAATGAAGTCCCCACGTTTGGAAGCGGGGATTCCTTTCTCGAGGCAAAGGGCTTCACAGTGTTGAACTCCGTCTCTATGAAGGACGACGGCCCCAAGAGTTATCGCAAGGTCTACCTCGGGTTGAATGCGGCAGGGGAGCGGCTCGCCTACATCTTGCGGTGGCAGGAGTATCCCGGCGGCCTGTTCGAACCCGACCCGGTCGCCGCGGAGTGATGCATGCTTCATGAGACGATACGCGAGTGCCGACACGACGCGTCGCTCAGGTGCGGTACCTCACGCGCGGTTTGCGATAGACTCTCACGGTGGCGAAGCTGAACTGCTCGCCCACGCCTTGGTAGCTCAGTGGATAGAGCGCTTCTCTCCTAAAGAAGATGTCGGAGGTTCGATTCCTCTCCAGGGCACTTAGCTTTAAGGCCGTAACTTCCGCATAATCATGCGGAGGTTACGGCCTTATTTTGCTTCTTGGGTGTCCGTGACAACAGATTTGACAACAATTGATGCATCAGTTGTTGCATCAATTGCGTTCTTGTTTAGCCGAGTCATTCGGTAGCGCCTGTGGGTGCACCCGGTGTGTAACCTCGCAACATCGTGGACACCAAACCTCACGACTTCATGGACACCGAATCTCACGACTTCGTATGCCATGTCTCAAAACATCGTGGACACACGATCTCATGACATGGTGGACACCATGTCTCAACACATCGTGCACAATTTTGACAGCACGGTTCTGCCACGGTCATGGACATGTCAAACGCTCTTTCGCCTCGTATACGTGCCAGCATCATTAATTTTGACCCCACCCAACCAGACGCTCTCTCCGTCCAAGGATTCTGCAAGTCCCTCGGCATCTCCCGTAGCGCGTTCTACAAGATCCGGGCACGTGCCACAGAGGAGTCCGCCGCCCTCCATCCCAAATCGCGCGCACCAAAGCATCCCGCCCGTAAGTTCGGGAAAGAAGTCATCAACGAGCTCGTGCGCCTGCGCCGGCAACTCCGCAACGACGGATGGGATTATGGCCCCCGTTCGATCTACTACGAAGCCACCCAACATGAGCACTTCCCCGGAGGCAAGGTCCCATCGATCGCTTCAATCGCGCGGCTTTTGGCAAGTGTCGGCCAAGTGGACGCGTCACCTAAAGAACGACCCAGGTCCTCATACGTGCCCTTCGCGCGGTCAACAGTCATGGCGTTGTGGCAGCTTGACGCGTTCGAGTATCGACTCTCCGACATGACGGTGGTAACGATCTATCAGCTCTTGGACGACGCGACCCGTTTCGACGTTGGAACGGATGCATATCAACGGCCTGAAAACAGTGCCGACGCGAAACATCTCCTCACTCAAGCGATTACCCGTTACGGAGCACCACAAGAGCTGCTCTCAGACAATTCGTCCGCGTTTAACCAGCTGCGTCAAGGCCGCATCGGCGCCGTTGAAGTGTACCTCGCGTCGCAAGGAACCATGCCGATTACAGGACTTCCAGGCAGACCCACGACGCAGGGGAAGAACGAACGCTCGCACCAGACTTTGATGAAGTTCTTAGACGCGCAGCCCCTGGCCACCCTTGAGCAGTTGAAACGACGTATTGCAAAGTTTCGCGAGCACTACAACTATCGACGGCCACACCAAGCTCTCAAAGATGCGACCCCGGGAACCGCGTGGGAGCTTCTCGAGCACACTCCTGCGGAGGAGCCTATTCCTCTGTCAGTGCTTGAAGCGCGTGCTGCCGAATATCAAAACAAACGTCGTTTGCGACAGCAGGGGCACCTGCGGGCAGACCTGATAGTCATGAAAGATGGCACTACTGCTGGTGTGGCAGCCGGCATTGCCTGTGCTGATCAGGGCGCGAACGAGGCCATTGTAGGAATCACGAGAGACAACCATCAAGTGTATTTTCATGGGCTGCATGTGAAACTCCCCGCAAAGTACGGTGGACGCGAGTTCTACCGCACGATCACTGCTGATGAGTTTATTCTGGCGGATCCGCGGACAGGGGAAGTGGTGTTCTCGTTTCCGTTGCCGTTGACGGCGTTGCGAGTGCGGGGCCGATATGTGAACTCGTACGCCATTCGTGGGTGTTCCTGGCAGAGCCCGGCGCGCATTGGCAACGCAAGCAGGAAGAGAGTCAGACATTGTTTGAACAGCGTGGCGACGACGCTGAAGAGCTATTCGTCAGGTAAATGCTTCGATGGGGGCGGGTGCTGGTAGCTGTGTACGAAGTCGTGAGATTCGGTGTCCATGAAGTCGTGAGGTTTGGTGTCCACGATGTTGCGACGTTACACACCCGATAGGTGGACTAGCTGTTTAGCCGACTTGTTCGGTAGCGCCTGTGGGGGTACCCGGTAGCGTGCGTGGGTGCACCCGGTAGCGCTCCGGCGGTCATGTCTGAGAGTGGCCATCAACCGTGACCGATTAGGGTCTTGGCGGGTGGAAGGATCTACACGTATGGCCGACTACCAACATGATGCGTCACTCAGCCAGCAACGTCCCTATCGACAGGTCGAAGCGATCACACACTGCTCGCGTCGCGCGATCGCCATTGGTGACCTCGCAATTCGTTCCTGTGGACTGGGATAAGTCCCTCCACGACGCCGTCATCGCAGAATCCGCTATCAACTGGATCGTCTCGAACACGGGAGTCGTGCAGTCGAACGGCCTGAACGTGCGCCGCCACCGAGCCGATATCAGCGGGCCAACCTAGCGCGGGCCGGCAACGCGGGCGCGTGACCGCTACCGGGCACTCCCACGTCTGCTACCGGGTCAACCCACCGGGTCAACCCACAGGCGCTACCAAAAGGGACGGCTAAACACTAGCGCTACGGGATACGGCTATTCGCCAATCCGGTTGCAGGACGAGTACCGGAAACTCGCTGGTGTTTTTGAGGAGGGCGGCGCTTCACTTGACATTACGACTGAGGCAGGCAGCAACACGGTGAAAGCGCTCCTCGATGTGGCATCGGCGGCGAATCAGTCTGCTGGGGCGACGATGCTGATGACGGGTGATCAGGAGGCTGCGAACGCGATTCTTGATGAGGGCCGGCAGCGGGTGATTGATATGCGGGTTGCGTTGGGTGAGGATCCTGGCGTGGCTGCGGCGTGGGCTGACGGGCTGGTGTCGTCGTCGGCTGAAGTGGAGCAGGCGATGCAGCAGGTCGCGGCGGCGGTGGATGGGATTGCGCCGGAGAAGATTGTGCAGGTCGATGCTGAGACTGCTGACGCGCTCAAAGATATTGACGGCGTGAATGTGGTGAAGATCGATGACAAAACTGCGTACGTGTACGGCGACAACAAGGACGCGAACGCGAAGATCGATGAGATCGTGGTGAAGCATATGCCGGGTAAGTCGACGGCGATCACCGCGAATGACAAGAGTTTCTGGGATTCGTGGTTCGCGATCCAGAACGCTCAGATGCGTGACAAGGTGGTGAACATTGTGAAGAATGTGACGGAGACGTTCTCGAGTCTGGGCACGCCGAAGTCTGCGGACGGGAACCTATTCACCTTCGCAAATGGTGGCGGTCTTGATACCGGCATTTATGCGGGCGGTCCACCGATCACGCGTTTTGCTGAGCCTGAGACTCAGTGGGAAGCGTTCATCTCGGGTAAGCCGGATCAGCGTGACCGTAACCGGCAGATCTGGGCCGAGACCGGCAACCGTCTGGATGCGTTTTCGGGACTCGAGTCCCGTATCGCGGAGATCGTGGTTAATCAGGGAATGCCGTCAACGCTGGTGGTGCGGGACGTGAATGAACGGCTGATTGGCACGATGGCTGTCGTAGCTGATCGAAAGATTGATCAGTTCGTGGAGCAGCAGGCGTCGGAGCATCGTCGCAGTTGGTAAACAGTATTGCCCCTCTCTGGTTTCGGCCAGAGAGGGGCAATACGGGTTTCTATGCAGCTATGCCGATAGCGGCTCTAAAGTGTTAGTTTGAGGCCAAAGGGATTCATGGGCGTCGAAACCGGAAGTAAACTTCTCAAAGAGCTCCTGCCGTGGCACTGAATCCGGAGAGCGCGGCTGCCTCACTGATGTCCACCATTGTGCAGTGGCTGACGGGGCCACAAAAACGAACATTGAGGACCACGGACCTACCGAAGAGGTCACCTGACTCTTCCTCCATTCCGATCCGACGTAGCTATGCGCTAGCGACCTTGTAAGAAGGTGAGACTTTGCGCAGGACGTTGATTCGGTGCTATCGGCTAAGAGAACGGTGAGGGCGAGCGCGGAATTCACCATTTCCTGTAAAGCCTCCGCCAGTTCTGTTTCCTGCTTCCGCTCCCGAATGCGGGCCGCCACGGCAGAACCAAGTGCGAGCAGAACAATGACTAGTCCCGCGACAATTACCACCACTTCAGAAATAATAATCATCACGAAACCTCCTCCTGGGCCTCAGGATATCCTAGATTCATTTGCGTGTGTTGTGACGCACTTCATCAAGCTTTTCATTCATTGAAGCTGTCGTCTTCTCGATCGAGATGAGTGATTTGTCGAGCAAACTGTGTACGGAGTCAAGAGCCGTCTTGGTGGTGGTGACAGACTCACGGGCAATCTCGTTCAATGTCTGATCTGATGGAAAGAGCTTCTTGATCAGGGGAGGTCCAGCGACCATGATCACCGCAGTCAAGAAAGATACGACCGCTGCGATAACCGGGAGTGCTGAACCCGAAGAACCTGATTCGGATGTAGCTTCTTGTAAGAACCAGATCAATGTTCCTCCAGGTTCAGAACTGAAATATCATTACCACCACATTCAAACTTGGCAACTGAGGCAGACAATTCTGCAATTTCTTCAGAAAGCTGTCGCAGCTCCGTGGGCGTAATCTGGAAATTGATTGTATGCCCTCCTGAAGCGACTTGATCGTCAAACCCGAACCGTGCGGACACTAAGGGAAGGACAGCTGCGTGCTCTGCCTTGGAGTCAATAACGCGAAGATCTATTGCAAATTTAAAGAATCTGAGGAGAGGGGAAATTGCGTCTCGCCCTTCGATGGCCTCTAGCTTGAGCATTTGTGCTGAAGCGTCACGTAGGAGGGATCGAATACGGGACGTCTTAAGGTCATCAATTTCAGCTTTTGATTGGATGTCCTGAAGCACTTTATCAACGCCGTCTCGAATGCCGGCATCGTACAGCAAATGTAAAGATCGGACCCGTAAATCGAGCTTGGATTCCACAGCATCCAAGTTCTGCTGTGTATGCATGTACTCACTTAAAACCGTTGAGCAAATGACTTCAAACTCGGCAGCGGGTAGCTCTAAGGTCTCCAGGAGCGTCTCTAGATAAGATTCCACATCCAAATAAGGGGCGAGGCGAGTCATATGGTCAGCCTAGTCGAGTTCTACTACTTTTAAATGGGCTATTTAGCTGCCAAATGATGGATGAAGTGGGAACCCTAGGAGCGACAATTGATCGGGCGAGAACTCCCATCATCACCGCGCCATCAAATCATGGGTGATCTCACAAACTCGATCCGGAGCTCGTGCGCGTTTACTTCAAATTGTGACCCTAGGAAACTCCACTTCTTCGCATTTGCTGCATTCCCACCAAGCTTCCCACCAGAAGAGTGTTCCTTGTCGGCATTTGGGGCAGGAGCCGTTGGTGATGAGCTCGGGATCGTCTTTGATCATGTGGTGACCATATCGTTGGGTCCAACAAGATGATGACAATTGGCCAAGGGGGGTGCGGTTCACACGCCCCCATCCCGCATTTCAGGTGCGAGCTGCACATGTGTAACACGTGTCCAGGTCCACCCAGCATGATCTGACAACAAATCTGACAACAATCGCCCCGAAAACGTGCAGAATGAACCAATCCCCAGTAATCCAAAAGGGTTGAGACGAAGCCACATTTATAGATGCTGACCAGGTGGTTTAGCTCCGAGGAGGTTCGATTCCTCTCCAGGGCACTTACTTATTGGGGTATCGTGCCGCCCGCACGCTGCCGGGTAGGTGCCGCCACAGATGCAAAGCCTACGGCGATTCCGCGTCCCGATTGTTATCGACTTTCGTGTAACGGCCATGTTTGTCACGCACCTGTCCATCGCCAGTGCTCTGAGCTGTAGCGGCGGCTGACTTCTCAACGAGTTCTTGAGCCGCAGCGATACGGTCCGCCCCAAAAACGATGTCAAACAGATCTAGCTCCCGATCGGTCGCGCCAAGCTCACTTGCGTATCTAGGTATGCGGGTTGCTGCGTCGGCCGCCTTAGCAATAGCTTCATAGGCTTGATCGATGGTTATTGCGTAGCGGTCTCGATCAGCGATGAGGAGCCGCAGATCGCGGTCGTGAGGGTCGTCCTCCCAGTTAATGGGAGTGCCCTCGAGCTCGCCTGGGTGCGGGTTCACATCGAAAGCAGGGGAAGCAGCCCAGTCGGCGCTTGTGCGGAGAAAACCATGGTTGCGGGCGTGGTCGTCGGCATTATTGACCAGGACGGTAAAAGCGACGCGTCGAAAGAGCTCGGCTCCAAGCTTTACTTTGTTCTCTGAGACAGCGAGTGCTTCAGATGCAAGTTGAGCGTAGGTGAAATCTGTTGCATCAGAGAGTTGCAAAAGGCCGGCGGCGCTTCGGTACCCGATGCGCCAGCCGTTCTCGTCCCGGTCAAATCGCTCCAGCAACGAAACACCATCAGAGCCACCTTGGCCGGGCACATACTTCATTCGGGCCACGTTGATCCCTGCGTGTGCTGCGGCTCGCGAGGTCGCTACCTCCCAGCGTGCGACATCCCACCTGTCGTCTCGGCTGGGCAACTTCGCTAAAGCTAGGCGACCTGAGTCAAGCCTCACTGTGAACTTTGGTCGAGCTCCGCCCGCGCCGGTGCCGGTCGGGAGCAAACGGAGAGCTTGCTCGTCGAGTTCCTCTTCGGTTTCGACTCGTCCTGTCACCGTAGCCATCCATGGGAGGAAATCTGTATCGACGATATTTGCTGCTTGTTCCGCTGGTGATCCTGGGCGTGAGAAGCGTAGCGCACCCTGCCTGGTCTCATCAGGAATTCGCAGAAGTATGTCGAGGTCGGTGAGTCGGCGCGGGCGCCGGCCCTCCTTGCGCGCGGTGCGGCGCTCGGCAGACTCAATCAGCCTGGTGCCCCACCGGTCTGGCTGCACATCACGAAACGCGAAGAAAGTGTTGAGGTGTACCGCGGGGACATGTAACGCTGTATCGAGTGGAAGGTCAGGGGATAGTGCGTACCGGAGCGGGTCAGCAAGGTAGGACTGTGAGTAACGAAACGTCATAACCGGCTGACGGCGCGGCTTAATGAGGAGCTGTTCAATGCAACCAGCATTTACCTGCCTCCCGTCAGGCAGCTGCACCTCTACCTCAACCCGCTCAGATTCGGTGGCGTTCATGAACGGTGCCCGTCAAGGAACGCGGCAAGCCGTGCTCGACCCTGGGCCGACTGCAGCGGGTCAGCGCCCGTGACGACAGGGTCAAGCAGGCCGACAGCGCGGAGAATCTCGAGAGCCGCAGCGAACCCAATGTTCTCTCCCCGCTCAAATTTCCGTAGCGTGGTCAAACTCACGCCAGCGCGAGCTGCTGTGCGTTTCGCGGTTAGGCTGTTGAGCTTCCGCATCGTGGTGACGTGTTCACCCACTGTCTCCATTGCACGTTGTACGGGCGCAGAGGGAACCACCATAATCACTTCCCTTCAGAACTACCAGAATAGTAACACTTTTGCGTTAAAGCTGACAGATTGCTGGCACCTTTGCGATGGATCTTGCTGCATCGTGAACCGTGTCACGAGCTCGATCGGCTGAGGCATTAGTCGCGTGAGAACGGTGGATGCACGAGCAGATCGACGCGCTCCGTGAGAAACGCAGCGAGGGTTTGTGCCCCGGCGAGCGGGGCGCCCGCGCGCCAGCGCACTCGCACCTCGCCGTCGGCCAAGCCGATTGGCAACTCGCTGTCTGCACCGGCGCTGTCTGCATCGACGCGGCCCGCAACGGCACGATCCGGATCAAGATCAGGGGTGAGCGCGTTAGTGGGCGCGCCCGCGGCCGTCATGAGCGGCACCGCATCGAAGCTCACGGGGGAGCCGACTGCGTAGCCGCCGCGCAGTGCGGCGGCCGCGATCTCGCGGCGCTCCTCGCGTGACTCCGACTGAAAGCTGGGGCGGCCCCGCTCGGCCGCGCGTGTGGAGTGGCCGTGCGCGTAGAGCGCGCCGTCGTCGCCCAGCAGCAGCGTGCCGAGACGCCAAGCCTCGCCGAGTGGCTGCATCGTCGCTTTGCGGCGCCACAGAAATGTGCCGCGCTCGGGCACGTACTCGGCGAGCGCCTCGGGCGCGATGCTAGCTTCACGCAGCGCCTCAGCGGCCGCGGCGCACGCGAGCGCGGCACGCTGCCACGCCTCGCGCGTCTGTTCGTCACTCGCCATGGGGCAAGTTTATCGCGCGCGATGCCCCGCGCCCCGGCGAGCGCGGCCCATAAACTGGGGGCATGAGCATACACGAGGCGGCAAGCACCGGCGCGGCAGGCACGGACGCGGCAAGCACCGGCGCGGCACGCAACGACGGCGCCGAATCCATCGAGGTCGAGCGCAAGTATGAGGTGCCTGAGCACGCGGTCATGCCGCGGGCCGAGGCCTATGCGGCGCTCGGGCTCACGCTCGATGCGCCCGAGACACACGAGCTGCGGGCCACCTATTTTGACACTCCGGATCGCGCCCTCGCCCGCGCCGGCATAGCCGTGCGCGAGCGCAGCGGTGGGCACGACGCAGGGTGGCACGTGAAACAACGGCTCTCGGGTGGCGTGCGGGAGGTCGCCTGGCCACCCGCGCCCGAGGCGCCCGAGGCGCTGATCGCGAAACTGCACGAGCTGCTGGCGGGTAACACGGGTGAAGCGGGTGCAGCGGTCGCTGGCCCTGTGGTCGCGACGCTGCAGCTCGAACCGCTTGCGCAGATGCGCACCACCCGAGTGACGACGCTCGTGCGGCAGGCGGGTAGGCCGGTGATCGAGCTCGCAGACGACCGTGTGCTCGGCATCGATCATACGGCTGGCGGGGCGCGCAGAGCCTGGCGCGAGTGGGAGGCCGAGCTGGTGCTGGGGGAGGACCCTGCGGTGCTTGCCCTGGTGGAACCGCTGCTGCTCGCAGCCGGGGCGGTGCCGTCGCTCAGTTTCGCGAAGATCGCTCGGGCCTCGGGGCAGCTCGTGGCGGTCGCCAAGCAGCGCGGTGCGAGCCCGGCGCAGATCAGTGCGCTCGAGGCACTCGACGCCGATGATCAGGCGCGGGCGCGTACCCTTGAAGTATGACGCGCAGCCCCAAGAACAACAAGCCCAAGCAGCCTGGCAGTAAGGGCGATGAGCCGTCGCCCGAAGCGAAGCGCAAGCAGATGTTTGTGGGAATCGGCATGGGGTTGGCGATGGGCCTCGTGCTCAGTCTGCTCACTCAGTTCTGGCTGTGGCTTCCCGCCGGCCTCGCAATGGGGCTTGCGACGGGTGCGATCATGAAGCCACCCGCCGAGTAGCGGCGCACACGCGCCACAAAATGTCAATGTCACTTGCGTTGACATTGGCATTTACAGATCGTCCGAGGTGTGCAATGATCGTGAGTGGACATCGACGACGAGGACTCCATGAAACCCACCATTTTTGAAACGAACCGCCCCGCAGCCAAGATCGTTGAAGACGCGCTCGCAGGCACAAAGCTCGGCTGCTTTTGGATCGACGACGTCGCGGGTACAGCCGCGCGCTACCCCGTACTCGCTCACGACGCCCGCGTCGATGACGTGGTCGTCGGCGGCGGATACGCGGGCCTGTGGACCGCGATCAAGCTCAAGACCGAGCACCCCGACCGTCGGGTGATGCTGCTCGAAGCCGTGCAGGTGGGCTGGGCGGCCTCGGGCCGCAACGGCGGGTTCTGCGAGGCGAGCATCACACACGGCGAACCCAACGCCGAGTCGCGCTGGCCTAACGAAACCGGCACCCTGCGCCGCCTGGGCTACGAGAACCTCGACGCGATGGAGAAGTTCTTCACCGACAACAACTTTGATGTTGACTTCGAGCGCACCGGCCAGCTGTCGGTTGCGAACGCGCCGCACCAGGTCGGCTGGCTCGGTGAAAGCGACGACCCCACCGTCGAGGTGCTCGATCAGGCTGAAGTGCAGGGCCGCATCAACTCGCCCACGTTCTTAGGCGGCGAGTTCGCCCCCCGCGAGAACGCCAACCTGCACCCCGCAAAGCTCGCCGCAGAGCTTGCGCGCCACGCCGCCGAAATCGGCGTCGAGATTCACGAGGGCACCCCGGTACAGCGGCTTGACGGCTCGGCAGATACCCCAATGCAGCTCACCACAACAGGCGGTACGGTCACGGCCGAACGCGTCGCGCTGTGCACCAACGTGTTTCCGTCTCTGTTGAAGCGCTACCGGTTTCACACGGTGCCCGTCTATGACTACGTACTCATGACCGAACCGCTCACAGCTGAACAGCTCGCAGCGATCGGCTGGGACGGCCGCGAGGGCCTCGCCGACATGGCTAACCAGTTTCACTACTCGCGCCTCACCGCCGACAACCGCATTCTGTGGGGCGGCTACGACGCGGTCTACTTCTCGGGCGGCAAGATCAAACGCGAATACGAAGACCGCATGGAGAGCCATCGCAAGCTCGCGAGCCACTTCTTCACCACTTTCCCGCAGCTAGCGGGCGTCAAGTTCAGCCACCGCTGGGCGGGCGTCATCGACACGTCGACGCGGTTTTGCGCGTTCTTCGGCCAGGCTCACGGCGGCCGCGTGCAGTATGTCTCGGGCTTCACCGGCCTGGGGGTGGGCGCGACCCATTTCGCGGCCGACGTGCTCGTTGACCGCTTCGAGGGCCGCGTCACCGAGCGCACCGAGCTCGAAATGGTCAAGCAAGTGCCACTACCCTTCCCGCCCGAGCCCGCCGCCGCCATCGGCATCAACCTCACCCGCTGGTCGCTCGATCGCGCCGACCACAACGACGGCAAACGCAACGTGCTACTTAAAACGCTCGACGCGCTCGGCCTGGGGTTCGACTCGTGAGCGCGGCTGAGCTGCTGCCCGAGGGCCGTAACCACGCGGTCAGCGCGCTGACGGCGGGCGTCGCCTTCGAGGCGGTGCCCGAGGCCGACACCGTTGCGGGCGATCCGCAGCAGGGCGTCACCGAGCTCGGGACCGTAGCGGGCGCCGAGCTTGGCATCTGGGAGCTGCGCGCGGGCGTCGTCACCGACACCGAGGTCGACGAACTCTTCGTCGTACTCTCGGGCGAGGCCACCATCGAGATCCTGTCGGGCGCAGAAGCGGGCCGCGAGATCACGGTGCGCGCGGGGGACGTGATGCGCCTCGTCGGCGGCACGCGCACGCGCTGGAACGTGCGCGAGCACATCCGCAAAATCTATATCGCGGCCGAGTAACCTGCCAGGCTTTTGATCCGGATCGCCCGCTGCGCCGTATTCCTGGCGTACAGCGGGTGATCGGTAGGATTGTGACGTGGAAGAACACAGAGGTGAGATAGGCCCCGCCGGGGGCGCGGAGCAGGAGCTCCCCCTCGGAGTGCGCGTCGCCGCGGCCTGGTCATGGCGGCTGATGCTGATCGGCCTGGCGTGCGCCGGTTTCTTCTGGCTCATCGTGCAGGTGCGCATCATCGTGATTCCCATCTTTGTGGCGATCTTGCTCACCGCGCTGCTTGCGCCAGTCGTGCACTGGTTTGAACGCCACGGGGTGCCGCGCGGCGTGGGCATTCTCGTTGCCCTGGCCTCGTTCGCGGCATCGGTGTGGGTGCTGGTGTGGCTCATTGTGACCCAGATGCGCAACGGCTTTGACGACCTGGCCGCGCGCTCGACCGAGGTATGGAAAGAAACGCTCAAGACCGTCGAGGGTAACTCGTTTGGCTTCTCGGCCGAACAGGTCGACGGGTTCATGGCGCAGTTCATGAAAACGGTGGAGGGGCACCAGTCTGAGATCTGGAACGGTGCGCTCGGTGTCGCCACCTCAGCCGGCCAGTTCATCGCTGGCATTTTGCTCACCCTGTTCTCGCTGATCTTCATGCTGATCGACGGCAAGCGCATCTGGTACTGGGTGCTCGGGTTCTTGCCGTCGAAGGCACACGCCCCCGTCGACGCCGCGGGCAGCGCCGGCTGGGTGTCGGTCGGACAGTATGTGCGCGTGCAGATTTTTGTCGCGTTCGTCGACGCCGTCGGCATCGGTGTCGGCGCCGCGCTGCTCGGTGTACCGCTGCCGATTCCCATCGCGATTCTCGTCTTTCTGGGTTCGTTTATTCCGTTTCTCGGTGCGATCTCGACCGGCCTACTCGCGACGTTCGTGGCGCTCATCTACAACGGCCCCGTCAACGCGCTCATCATGCTGGGCGTCGTGATTCTGGTAAACCAGATCGAGGGCCACGTGCTGCAGCCGCTCGTCATGGGCAGCGCCGTGCGCGTGCACCCGCTCGGCGTGGTGCTCGCGGTGTCGACCGGCGCGCTGCTCGCCGGGATCCCGGGCGCGCTATTCGCGGTGCCGCTCGCGGCCTCTGCGAACGCGATCGTCAACACATTCGTGAAGAAAGCGTGGACGCCGGGCATTGATCCGGTGGCCGAATATCACAGGCGCGCACACACCAGAACAGCGGCCAAGAAACGCGCCAAATCGTTTGCCAAGTTTATTCGCAAGGAAGGACAATGATGACCGAGGGCTACACCGCACCCACCCTGGCCGAGTTTGAACAGACCCTCGAGGTCGTGCACCGGGTGACGCGCCGCACTCCGCTCGAGTCGTCACGCTTCCTCGCCGAGAGCCTGGGCGTCTCGCGCGTCTACATGAAGTGTGAAAACCTGCAGCGCACGGGCGCCTACAAGCTACGCGGCGCCTACAACAGGCTCACCCAGCTCACCCCCGAAGAGCGCGAGCGCGGCGTCGTGGCGGCGTCGGCCGGCAACCACGCCCAGGGCGTCGCGTACGCCGCCCGCGAGCTCGGCATCAAAGCCACGATCTTCATGCCTCGCGGCGTCGCGCTGCCCAAACTCCAGGCCACGAAGGGCTATGGCGCAAACGTCGAGCTCGTGGGAGCGACATTCGACGAGACGAACAAGGCTGCGCAGGAGTTCGTCGCGCAGACCGGCGCCGTGTTCATTCCCCCGTTCGATGACCCGGCCGTGATCGCAGGCCAGGGCACCGTCGCACTCGAGATGCTGGCCGACGCCCCCGAGATCGAGACGTTCGTCGTACCCATCGGCGGAGGCGGGCTCATCGCAGGCATCGCGGCGGCCGCGAAGCAGTGGGCTGAGGCCAACGGCCGCACCATTCGGGTGATCGGCGTGCAGGCTGAGAACGCTGCGCCATACCCGGCGTCGCTCGCGGCCGGCGAACCCGTCACCATTCAGACGAAGTCGACGATCGCTGATGGCATCGCGGTCGCGCGCCCCGGCAGCCGCAACTTCGACGTGGTGAGCAAGTATGTTGACCAGGTCGTCACCGTGAGTGACGACGACATCGCGCGCGCCATCGTGATGCTCCTCGAGCGCGCCAAGCTGGTCGTTGAACCCGCGGGTGCCGCGGGCGTCGCCGCGCTCCTCGCGGGTAAAGTTTCGGCCTCGGGGGTCACCGCGACCGTGCTGTCGGGCGGCAACATCGACCCGCTGCTCTTGCAGCGCGTGATTGGCCACGGTCTCGCGGCCTCGGCGCGTTACACCAAGCTGCGCATTCTGCTGCCGGATCAGCCCGGCCAGCTCGTGCGCACCGCGACAATCGTCGCCGAGAACAACGCGAACGTTGTCGAGGTGATTCACACGCGCCACGCCACCGAATTGCCGGTCAGTGAGGTCGAGCTTGAGCTGCACGTAGAGACCCGCGGCCACGAGCACGGCGAGCAGGTCGCACAGGCGCTACGTGACGCGGGCTACGTGGTACGGGTGGGCGAGCGCTACTAGCAGTCAACCTTGTACAGGTGGGCGGCGCCCTCACGGTCAATCTCCGTGAGCGGCGCCGTCTTCTTGATGTCGTCGAGACCCTTAAACTGTGCGCCCCCACGGTCGTAGGTGGGGTCGTCTGAGCCAATAACGTGGGTCACACCGAGGTCGCTAATCAGCTTGCATGCGTCGGCGGGATTCAGATCCCTGAACGTTGCAGCGAATTCCATCGCTTCGGCCGTGTACAGGCCCTTGAGGTGCGGAAACAGTACATGGCGGTCGCCGACCGCGTAGGCGAGCCACGACCCGTTCCACGGGTTGCCCGCGATCAGTGCATCGTCGGGGGTGGTGTCGCCCAGGCGTGACATGAGCGCGAACTCGTCGCTCGAGACCATGCCCGAGCCATCGGTCAGCGTAAACATATCGCTCACGTCGTCGCGCACGGCCTCCATGCTCGGCCCCCGGGTACCGGTCAAAATGACAAGAAGTACGAGAGTTGCGGCAGCCACCTGCCGGGCCGGGCTCGAGAGCTTCAGCGGGCTGACCCACTGCGCGTCAGCAGCGCCTGAGCGGGCCAGGTCGAGCATCACGCCCGCGCCGTAGACAGCGAGCGGCATCGCCGTGATGGGCAAGAGGAACGCGAGTCGATTCACGTCGTTGTACCAACCGATCGTGAACAGGTCACGGAACGGCCCGGTAGTGGAGGCGACAATGACGTAGAGCATCACTGTGATGGCGTAGGAGACGACCAACCAGCGGTGTTTGCGGCGCACCCAGATCATCACGATACCCACGAGCATCAACACGGTGACAAACCACGCTGTGGCCCGGGTGATGGGGGAGTTGGTGACCGCGCCGAGCGCCGCCACCACAAAGTTGGCGTTATAGGCGCGGCTGCTGTCGCCGGTCTTGATCTGTGACCACATGACACCCATCGCGATGAGCGTGAAGGCAATGCCAGCCAGCCGCCACCATGCCGCACGGCAGCTGCCCAATCGCTTGAAGTTCTCGCGGGCGACCACAATGAATAGCGGCACCGAAATGGCGACCAGACCGAGCGCGGCGTTGGGGTGGGCGAGGGCGGCCGCCCCGAGCGCACCCACAAACCCGACCCACACGGCGGCGATACGACCGGTTTCGGCGAGGGCGTGGTGGCGCAGCGCCGCGTGCAAGAAGCCCAGGGCGATGGGCAGTAGCGCGACCGACAGCAGGTTGGGGTAGAGGATGCCCCAGGAGAACAGGTGATACGGGAATGCCGAGAAAGCGGCGGCAAGGATGCCGGCCGCGAGGATAGTCGCAACGTTCGATTTAAAGAAGGGGCGCGCAAAGAACAAGATGGCGATCGGCCACACGCCAGCCGCGGTCACGAGGCTCACCGCATTGGTGGCGAGGGGAATGGAAGCGCCGCTCAGACTGGTGACGAGCGAGACCACGGCGTGCCAGAGCGTAGGGTAAAACGACTGGCTCGCCTCGGGCGTCACCATGGTCATTGCCAGCGGTGACGCGTTGCCGGTCTCGAGGATCCACGCGACCGCGTTGATGTGAAACGCGTTATCGTACGACTGCGAGAAGATCTCGGGCTGCCCGATCGCGCGCACCAGCACGAACGAGATCAGCGCCGCCGCGATGAGAAAGGCCGCGATATACGCGAGGCGCCTGGGTTTCGCGGCACCCTCATACGCGGGTACCGGCCTGCGGTCGAACAGCCGCACAGCGAGAGCCAAAGCCGTCACCGCCGCGGTCACAATAGCGATGGTCACAAGCCCCCAGCCGAGGCCCACGACGGGGGCCGCGAACGACGCGAGCGCTATGACCGCGAACGATGCAGCTACTGATCCGGCCACGAGGGAGAGGCCGCGCAGCCGCAGTGCGGCAGCGATGGGCAGGCCTGGCAGAATGGCGAGAGCAGCGGCGACGCTAAACGCCGGGACGATGTGCAGCCAAGCGATCATCTCTAGATGTCTTCTTTGTCGGTGTCGGTGTCGGTGTCGTTGCTGCGGTGTTCGAGCGCGCGCGCCTCCATCAGCGCGACCGCTCGTGCCAGATCAGTGACCCGGGCATCGCTGCGCGCCTTCGCCCGCACAGTGGCGACCGCGAAGATGAGCATGGCCACAATGAACAGGTAGAGCAGCAGGTCGGTGCCGCGGCCGATGCCAAAGAAGTTGGCGATGCTGGTGAGCACGGTGGGAAACAGGATCGCACAGACCGCGGCGATGACGAACAGGATCGCAAAAATGCGCTTGAGCGCGAGCGAACGCTCACCGGGCAAGAACCGTACTGCCAGCACGGCGGCAACAATGATGACCGCAATGAGGAGAAACTGAAAGAGAGTCACGCTGCGGGCCCCTACCTGATGATCAGATCGACGAGAATGTTCACGGAGTTCAAGAGCGACTGGCCCTTCGCTTTCGAGTAGTCGGTGTAGATCACTTCGACCGGGTACTCAGCGTAGGGCAGCCCGGTCTTGCCGAGCTTCACAACGATCTCGGTGCCGTGAGCCATGCGGTCTTGTCGCAGTTTAAACATGCGCAGCGCGTCGGCACGGATCACGCGCAACCCGTTGTGGGCGTCGGTGAGCCTGGTGCGCGTGGTGATGTTGGTGACGGCGACGGCCGTCTTGAGCACAATCTTCTTCAGAATGCCGGGCTTTGTACGGTCATCAAGAAAACGCGAACCAAACACGATCGCCAACTTCTCAGCCTGAGCGCGCTCGAGCATCGCGTGTGCGTCGATGACTCGGTGCTGCCCGTCTGCGTCGAAGGTGACAACGTACTCGGCTCCGCGTTCAAGCGCGTAGTCGAAACCCGTCTGGAGCGCCGCTCCCTGGCCGAGATTAATCGGGTGGGTGACGATGTGGGCGCCGGCGGCACGCGCAATCGCGCCAGATCCGTCGCTCGAACCGTCATCGATGACCACGACGTTGGGAAAAACGGGAAGCAGATCATGAATCACGCCTGCAATGACGGTTGCCTCGTTATAGAGCGGAATAACCACCCAAGCTGTGGCGGCAGATCCGTCGTGTGCCGCGGGTTCAAAGCTCATAAGGGTATTCTGGCAGACGATTGTGTGCGTATTCCTGTTGTCAGCGCGCACGCGAAAGGTGAAAACTATATGTCTGTCGACTTTATCCCCGCTGCGAAGCCCATCATTGGTGACGAAGAACGGGAGGCCGTCGACCGTGTGCTGCGTAGTGGCATGATCGCACAGGGCCCCGAAGTCGCGGCGTTTGAGACGGAGTTCGCCGCACACTTTGTGCAGGGCCGCGAAACGGTCGCCGTAAACTCGGGCACGAGCGGGCAGCATCTCGGGCTGCTTGCCGCGGGTGTAGGCGCGGGCGATGAGGTCATTGTGCCGTCGTTCACGTTCGCTGCGACGGGTAACTCGGTCGCACTGACGGGCGCGACCCCCGTGTTCGCTGACATCGATGCGCGCACCTTTACGCTCGATCCGGCATCGGTTGAGGCCGCGATCACCCCGCGCACCAAGGGCATCATGCCCGTGCACCTGTATGGCCACCCGTTCTTGGTCGACCAGATCGAGGCAATTGCACAGAAGTACGGCCTCGCGATCTACGAAGATGCGGCGCAGGCGCACGGTGCGTCATGGGCGGGTCGCCCTGTCGGCACGCTGGGTGACTTCGCGATGTTCTCGCTCTACCCGACAAAGAACATGACTTCGGGTGAGGGTGGCATGGTCACCTGCGCCACGGCTGAGATTGCACGCAACATGCGCCTGCTGCGCAACCAGGGCATGGAGACGCAGTACGCCAACGAGGTGATCGGGTTTAACACCCGCATGACCGATATTCACGCCGCGATCGGGCGCGTGCAGCTCACCAAGGTGAATGCGTGGACCGCGCAGCGCCAGGCGAATGCCGCGGCGCTGAACGACGGGCTTGCGGGGCTCGACGGCGTGGTGACGCCGTACGTCGCGCCCGAGGCGGTGCACGTGTACCACCAGTACACGATTCGTGTTGATGCGGCAGAGCGCGACCACCTGCGCGACGCGTTGAAGGCCGAGCACAACATTGGGGCGGGCGTCTACTACCCGATCCCCAACCACCGTCTGCCTTCGCTCGCAAAGTTTGCGCCCGGCCTCGAGCTGCCCGAGACCGAGAAGGCTGCCGCCTCGGTGCTGTCGCTGCCCGTGCACCCGTCACTGGGTGAGGGCGACGTTGATCGCATTATCGCGGGCGTGACCGCGGTTCTTACGGCGGGAGCGTAACGAGCAGCGTCTCGCACGAGCGAGCAGGTCTCACCACATTATGAAAGCAATTTGGCGCGTACTTCGGCAGCTCATGCCGTTGCTTCCGCGAGGCGCACAGCGCTATTTCGTCGGATACATCGTGGCGACGAGCCTCATCACCACGCTTGACGCGGTGGGCATGGCGCTGCTCGCAGTCACGATCGGCCCGATGCTGCTCGGCAACTCGATCACGATCCCGTTCATCGGGTCGCTCGGGCCCGACGCGGCACCGGCGCTGGTGTTGATCTCGCTCGGTCTCATGACGCTGAAGTCGTTCCTGAACGTCGTGCTGCAGTGGTTCGCCACACGCCGCTTCGCGAAGTACGAGCTGGAGGTCGGTGACCGACTGTTTCGGGCATACATTGGTTCGAGCTGGGAGCAGCGCTCTAAGCGCACCGTCGCAGAGATCACCCGTATCGCCGACGCCGGCATCGCGAACGCAATGGCCGGCTTCATTCTGCCGTTGATGCGCGTACCCTCATCGTTCTTCACGTTTATTCTCGTGCTCGGGGTGCTCGTGGTGGCCGACCCGATGACTTCGGTCATCGCGTTCGTATACCTCTCCCTGGTGATGATGCTGGTGCACTTCATCGTGACCAAACGGGCGCTCGAAGCCGGGCAAGTGCACCGGGACTACAGCTATCGGGTCGCCAACCTGATGACCGAGATGATCGAGGCGTTGAAGGAGCTGAGCCTGCGCAACAGGCTGGGCGAAGTCGCCGAACTCGTGAACGACAACCGCAAGCACGGCACCAGGGCGCGCGCCAACGGCTCGTTTCTGAGTGTGCTGCCCGGCTTCGCATTCGAGACGGCGCTGCTGGGTGGAATCGCGCTCATTGGCGGGTTCTCGTACTTTCAAGGCGGTATGGAGGCAGCGCTGGCATCGGTCGCACTGTTTGCGACGACCGGCTTTCGGCTGATCCCCGCACTCACGGGACTGCAGGGCGGCATCGTACAGGCGACAGCAAGCCTGCCAGGCGCCGTTGACGTGGTGGGTGACCTCATCGCCGCAGAAGAAGACATGCAGACCTCGCAAACGCCCGCTGATTCGGCCGAACTCTCTGAGACCCCGCGACGCCTCGTGCTCGACAATGTGAACTTTCGGTACCCCGGAGCTGAAAGCGATGTGATTCGTGGCATGTCACTTGACGTGCCGCTGGGCTCATCGATCGGCATTGTGGGGCCTTCGGGGGCGGGCAAGTCGACGCTCATCGACCTGCTGTTGGGGCTGAGTCAGCCCTCTGACGGGCAGATTCTGCTTGACAGCGAACCGCTGCAGAACGTGCTGCGCCAGTGGCGCGGGCGGGTCGGTTACGTGCCGCAGCGCGTCGCACTGTTTGATGGCAGCATTGCGCAGAACGTCGCCCTCACGTGGACCAACGAGATCGACGAAGACCGAGTGCATCGCGCACTCGAACGCGCCCAGCTTGCCACGTTGCTCGATTCGCGCGCCGGTGGAATCCACGAACCTATCGGCGAGCGAGGTGTCTCGCTTTCGGGCGGCCAGCAGCAGCGCTTGGGCATCGCTCGGGCTCTGTACACCGACCCACTCGTGCTCGTGCTCGACGAAGCGACCAGCTCGCTCGACACGAAAACCGAGGACGAGGTGACGAAGGCGATTCGCGACCTGCAGGGCGAGGTCACTCTCATCTCGGTGGCGCACCGGCTCTCGACGATCAAGGACTACGACCGCGTCTGCTACCTCGATGAGGGCCGGATCGCTGCGCAGGGAACCTTTAGCGAGGTGGCACTTGCGCACCCATCGTTTGGTGAGCAGGTCGCCCTCGCAGGCCTCGCAGGCGAGCTGAGCAAGTAGCCGCCACGCGTGTGGATTCTGCGACTCCTTCGTCGCGCAGAATGACAAGAGGATGCGGAGGCCTCATGACAAGAGGATGCGGAGGCCCCATGACAAGAGGATGCGGAGGTCTCGTCCTGTCATCCTGCGCGAGCTTGCGAGTCGCAGGATCCACAAGGGATCTCAGCCGCGGCGCATGATTTGGTAGCCTGCAAAGAGGGTGCTAAAGGGCGCCTGCGCGTGAAAGACCCGCAACGGGTTGCGGGGCAGCAGCGACGAGACTGAGAGATACACGTGCCGTCGGTCGAGGGCGTGCGCAATGTCGGCCGGTGTGCCGCCCTCGTCTGCGAGCACATCGAACACGCGTCGGTCAGCCCGTGAGAGCAACGCTAAAGCGCCGGGCGCGATGCGCTCGAATCGCGCCAGCAGTGCGAGGAGCCCCGCGCGGTTCGAGTCGAGATCGGCTTGTGTGCGCGCCCGCGCAAGAATCGCGTCGAACACGTGAATGCGTATGAGCTTCACGATGATCGCGACCCGATCTTGCCGGGGCGCGCCCGCAAACCAATCGAGTCCCTCAAGCTCGTCGAGAAACGCGAAGTCTTGCGCAATGGGGCGGGGGGCTGAGGTGACACGATCCGGCGCATCATCGTTGATCACATAGGCGGGGCCGCCCAGATCGTAGGCCAGATGCTTGCCGGTGTACCAGACCGTGAGCGAGTAGGTGAGGTCTTCGCCCGAGGGCAGCCCCTCGGTGAGCCGCAGGTCGCCAAAGCGGCGGCGATCGATGAGACCGAGCGGGGCGCTGCGGTAGGCCAGGCGGTCTTTGCGGCCGTCGAGGCGGGTGGTGCGCAGGCCCAGGCGCACAGGGGGATACGGGTCGGGGCGGCCCGTGGCGAGCTGAATACGAGCGAGCACTGCCTCTGCCCCCGTGGCGCGCTGCAGCGCGAGCCACGAATCGATCGCGCCGGGCGCGAGCTCATCGTCTGAGCCCATGACCGAGATGAACGGCGCGGTGGAGGTCGCGAAACCGTGGTTCATAGGGCCCGCAGGCGACGGAATACCGTCGCGCAGTTCGAGCAGGCGCAGCCTCGCGTCGTGCGCGTAGTCGCCGAGGTTCGCACGGATCACCTCGGGGTCGATATTGTGCGCTACGACGTTCACGCGCACGGCAGCGGTCGTGTGGTCGAGCACTGACGCGACCGCGCGTTTGATTGGTCGCGAAGCTGAGTGGACGGCAATTGTGAGGTCGACGAGCGGCTCGGTCATAGAGTCGATCGTATCGCGCGGCAGCCGCCCAGGCCGCACCAGGCCGCACCCGAACTACACAGGGGTCGTACGTCAAGAACAGCGTCGGGAAAGCTCGAGTACAGTGGAGGGCGGTCTTCACGGCATGCGTGATTCTTCACCCGATTGGACTTTGGTGGCATTCAACTCTTCGGCGACGCTTGCAGCGCCCACCCAGCGGCTCGACGCTTTGACTGGTCTGCGTTGGTGGGCGGCATTCCTTGTATTTCTGTTTCACATGCGTGTGTTCGCGCCGCTGCCGGGTCCGATAAACCTACTGTTTGACCAGGGATACCTGGGGGTGACGTTCTTCTTTGTGCTCTCGGGTTTCGTGCTCACCTGGTCGATGCGGCCGCGGGTATCGGTCTCGACGTTCTATTGGCGACGCTTTGCGCGCATTTGGCCGGCGCACATGGTTGCACTGGTGTTTGCGGTGTTGGTGTTTTATACGATGGCCCCGATCCCTGACGGTAGCTTTCTCAAACCGTTCGACATGGGCATTTTGCTGCTGTCTGTTGTGCTGCTGCAGGGATGGTCAGCAAACCCGGCCATTTTTGTTCTCGGGTAACCCTGCGGCCTGGACGCTCACGGTCGAAGCGCTCTTCTATGCGCTACACCCCTGGGTGTCTCGCGTGCTCGTACCGCTTGCGCGGCGCGGTGCGCTCGTATTTGCCGGGGTTGCACTCGTGTGGGCCTTCGGCTACCGGCTGGGGGTCTACCTCGCGCCCGAGTCGTGGCTCGCGCTCGTGCCGATGCCCATCACCCGGGTACCGGAGTTTCTGTTGGGTATGGCGCTGGCGTGGGCAATGCGCCGTGGCTGGCGACCACGGCTACACCCGGTGATCGGTGTGGGATCACTCGCGCTTGTGGTGGCGGGCATCGTCCTGGCCGCGGTGCGGCCGCAGTTCGCGCTGCTGGGGGTGTTTGGCAACGAACTATTCACCGTGGCAGTGGGGCTCTCAATCGTTTCGCTCACGTCGTGGTCGCTCGCAGGCCGCAGATCGCTCTTCGAAACGCGCTGGCAGGTGAAGCTCGGCGAGTGGTCGTTTGCGTTCTACCTCGTGCACGCGACCGTCATCTACTTGGCACTGCGGGTGCTGGGATACCAGGAGGCTTCGTGGCGTAACATCGTTTGGTTTGCCGCGATTCTCACCATCGACTTAGTTCTGGCGTGGGTGCTCTACCGCTTCATAGAGCACCCCACCGAACGCCGCATGCGCAAGTGGAAAGACGCCCGCGATGCCCGCGATGCTAGCGATGCTAGCGCGGCAGATCGATCCACTGTTCGATGAGCACGCGGGCGCTCATTGCGCCAGAGTGCACGCGCTCGACATACACTGGGCCTGCCGCCGCGATCTCGCGCGCCCGATCCGGGTCACTGACGAGGCCCGCGACGACCTCGCGCAGTGTATCGGGGGTCGCTTCAACAATGGGCAGCGATAGCCCGGTCTCGCGTTCAATGTGCGCACGCACCTGCGGCAGCACGTGCCCCACAACGACGCGACCGGCCGCCATCGCCTCGCACGCGGCGACTCCGTAGGAGCCCGCGCGAAACTGGTCGAGCACAATATCGCTCGCGGCAAAGACCCCCGGCATTTCGGCCGACGGCGTCGACATGATGAGCTCGTAGTCGATCGTGCCCGCGTCGATGAGCGGAGAGAGCGCGGGCTCGATGCGATCGCTGCCTTTTTGAATTGGGTTGCTCGACGCGTGAATCACCCGAGGGCGCGTCGCGTGTGAGAACGCTGGTGCGCTCGCGGCAAAGCGCGCTGCATCGACAACCACGGGGCACCACGTCGCCCACGCAACATCTGCGAGCAAGTCGGGGGTCGACACGAAGACGGGCCGCTTAAGGCGCTCCAGCAGCGCGAGGTTCTCACGCGCGTCACGCGCCAGCATCTTAGTTCGTGGGTCTTCGGGGTACGGTGACCACGGCGTGAGGGTCGCATGATTCTCCGGATCGCGAATATCTGTGCCGTGGCACAGAAAGGCGACGTGCACGCCTGCCTCGGTGAGTGCGAGCACCTCGGCCTCGAGCGAGCGGGCGAACCGCTTGCCAAACATCGATCGTTCGGCCTCGACGAGCACGTGGGTGAACGACCGTGCTGCCTCCCATTCGGCCTCGGCCCACTCGGCGGAGGCGTTGACCGAGGCGATGGGCACGAGGGTGTCTGCGGTGAACGCGAAGCCGCCGGGAAGCTCGACAGCCATGTTGCGCGCCGCGATGCGCGAGTCTGCGCGTTCGAGCGCACGCGCCCACTCGTACCCTTGGCCCGAGTAATTGGTGGGAGCGATGTAGACGCGCAGCGAGGCATCAGGCACCTGGGTGACCGGCGCGCTCCCGCCGCCCAAAAGCCGGGCGCTCAGCTGCCCGATCACGCCGTCGGGGTTGCGGGCAGCCTGCTCCATGACCCGGCCTACCCACCGAGGCATCTTGGAGCGGTGCTTCATAGCCCAGTTCACGAGACCCGAGGTGAACTTACTCATGCGTCGCCCCCAACTTCTTCGATCACGGTTTCTTCGATCACGGTTTCTTCGATCACAGTCGCCACGCGCTGCGCGACGGCCTGCATGGAGTGGTGCGCGGCAGCCCAGTGGGCAAGCTCCCGCCGTGCTGTTGGATCGTGCGCACGGTCGGCGGCCTGCCGCATCGCGGACGCAATGGCACCGGGGGTGTATTCGACCGCGGTGCCGAGCGTCGACGCGACCGCAGAACCTGTGGGTGCCTCGTCTATGGCGCGCCGAATGAAGGGCCCGGTGGGGCCGGGGCCCGCAAAGATCACGGGGCAGCCGGTGGCCAGCGAGGAATAAATCTTTGACGTGAACGCGTACTCATAGCCGCCGCCGGGGCGCAGCGTGGCGAGGCTCGCCACGGCGCTCGCGAGCTGTGGGCGAAGCTCTTCAGCCGTGACCGGGTCAGCAAACTCGACGGTGCCCTGAACACCCAATTCGCGCGCGCGCACGCGCATCTCGTCTTGGCCCGTACCGTTACCGATAAACCGCAGCCGGTAGCCGGGGTGGGTGCTGGTGAACTCGGCAAACGCGTCGATGAGCACCTGTGCGCCGTGAAGACCCGTGTAGGTGCCGGCATACAAGAACAGCTTCTGTGGCGGCTGTTCTTCATACCGAAACACCTCGGTGTCGGCACCAAACCCGGTCACGGTCATCGGAACGGTGACCCCGAGTGCACGCACCCGGTCAACGACCCCCTGGGAAATGGTGACGAGCTGCGCAGCGCCCCGCATCGCGAAGCGTTCGAGCGCACGCAACACCTTCACCACGAGGCCCGAACTCGTCGCGTGCCCGGCCGCGTCAGACCAAATGTCGGCAGCGTCATAGACATAGGGAATACGGCGCAGCGCGCAGACGACTCGCACCACAGCGCCCGTCGTCGGTGGCGGCTCGACAAACACGACGCCCGGGCGGCGAGCGAAGAGCAGCCGAAACGCGAGCGGCACATCAAAACTCATGTACTGCACGTAGCCGCGTAAATAGCCGCTCGCGTCACGCAGCACAGGGAATGTGCGAATGCGCTCACCGCGAGACCCCTCGCCCTGACCGGGGAGAGGCGAAGCCGTGAGCACCTCAACTTCGTGCCCGGCCTCGCGCAGCGCATCGGCGACACCGCCCAAAAACAGCGAAGCGGCAGCGGGTTCTGGCCGGTAGATTCTCGTCGCAATGATGACGCGCATTAGAGCTCCAAGAAGTTCTGCATGAGCACGTTGCGCGAGAAGTCACCGTTGTGCAGGCGCCGCACGAACTCGGGGCCCTGCGCTGCAATCTCGCGATAGTGCTCGCGCCTGGCAGCGATGTCGCGAATCATGTGCTCCAGATTGTCGGGATTCGTCTCGGGAATAGGGAGCGGCATGCCCGCGTGCCGCTCCACCTCAGACCGCACCTGGTCACTGACATGGGTGAGAACGATGCGGCCCGCGGCCATCGTCTCGCACGCCGCGACACCGTAATCGCCGGCGCGAAACTGATCGAGCACGATGTCGGCGTCAGCAAAGACCGCGGGCATCTGATCGTTCGGGATCCCGCTCAGCTCGACGTATTCGATGAGCCCCTCATCGTGCAGTTTGCGCGCAATCGGCTGGATCATCGTGGTGCCCTTGGGCACAGGGTTCGTGGGGGCATGCACGACCTTCAGCCTGTCGCGCACGAGCAGTGGTTCAGAGTTCTCCCACTTCGCCGGGTCAATGATGACGCCGAGAAAATGAGACTCGGGCAGGTCAAGCAGCAGCCCCGCCGTCGACACGAAGGTGGGCAGCTGCACGGCTTCGATGAGTGCCAGATTCTCGGACACCACCTTCTCAAGCACCTCAGGTTCAGTCCACTCATCGTCC
This sequence comes from Leucobacter faecis, assembly GCF_054456695.2. Classification (NCBI taxonomy): domain Bacteria; kingdom Bacillati; phylum Actinomycetota; class Actinomycetes; order Micrococcales; family Microbacteriaceae; genus Leucobacter; species Leucobacter faecis. The sequence goes on along the minus strand of NZ_JBTJER020000002.1, from coordinate 228,729 downwards.
TTGAAGAACGACCACTCTTCGAGCTCAGCGTGGCGCGACGGCAGCCGAACATCGTTGCCGTGCCCCACGATCGCGACCTTCAGCCCCGCCTGCTGCATCAGCGCGATCTGCTTATACATGTCGCCCGAGAAGAGACCACCGATGACTGGAAAACAGGCCTCAATGAGCACGTGCGTGTACTGCGTGCTGAGGGCGTGCACCATCTCTTTCTGCCACGCCCTAGAGTGCTCTGCCGTGCGCCACGACACCGTAAAGTCAGCGTCGTACTGCAAAATGTTGTTGGCCTCGTGCACATAGTTTCGTGCCGACACCCGGGCCGTCTCTTCAGCCGCCCGCGACCAACGGTAGCCCTGCCCGGCATAGTTCACCGGCCCGACGAGAAGACGAATGGGCTTGGCCATGTCGGGGGCGGGCACAGGGGGAGGCACGACACCGCGAGCGCGATCGATGCTCGACGCGATCGCATCCTGTGCGACCTTGGGCATGAGCTTCCAGAGCCGTTCAGCTGACGAGTGCATCGGAGCTGGCCTTTCGTTCAGGGACTTCAATCCAGTGTTCGATGAGTGCCCGTGCCGCGCGCCGGCCGTCGTGCACGTCGCGCACAAACTCCGTTCCGCGAACACGATCTGGCACCAGCGTGGGGCGAGCGGCAAGCTCACGCAGCCGGGCCTCAAGTGTGGCCGGCATCGCCTCGATGATGGGCAGTTCAAGACCCGAAGCCTCACGCACCGTGGAGCGCACCTGGTCAGAAACCTGCCCAATCACGAGGCACCCCGCCGCGAGCGCCTCACACGCCGCCACCCCATAGGAGCCCGCGCGAAACTGATCGAGCAACACGTCTGCCTGCGCAAACCGCGCGGGCATCTCCTGGCTCGGTACCCCCTGGATCAGGTCAAATTCGATCACGCCCTCGTCACGCAGCTTCTCAAGCGTCGGCATGATGTCGGCCGTACCCTTGTAGGCTGCAACCGACGGCGCATGAGCGACACGAAGCGGCGCTCCCTGCGCGCGCTCGCTTCTTTGAGCCGCAGCCCATCGATCCGGATCAATAGCCACCGGACACCAGACCGCGCCTGGAAGATCGACCAACAAATCAGGCGTCGACACGAAGCTGGGACGCCCGCTCGCTGTCACGAGCGCGATATTGCGTGCCGCCAGCTGCTCAGCGCGCGGAAGGTAGACCGAGGGATCCGCGTAGTAGGAGTATGGGTTCGCCGCGATGTGGCGCGAGGGCAGCCGCACATCGGTGCCGTGGCCGAGGAACGCGACATTCACGCCGCGCGCCATGAGCGCCTCGGCCTGCGCTGCCACGGAGCGTCCCATGAGCCGCCCGAACGGGGGCTCCTCGGCCTCGATGAGCACGTGTGTGGCGCTCGCCGCCGCCTCAAACTGACGCTGCTGCCAGTCACGGTCATTGTGGTAGGTGCCCACGGGTACGAGCAGGTCGGCGTTGAACGAGAACCCGCCGGGCACCTCCATCGCCATGTTGCGGGCCGACGCCGTCGGAAGAGCCGCCTCAATGGCCCGGGCCCAGATGATGCCCTGCCCAGAATAGTTGACCGGGGCGATGAGCACCCGCACCGGTTGCTCAGCAAAGTGGGTCGCAGGGATGCTACCCCGAGGAGCGGGCTTGCCCAGCCGGCGAGCGGCGATGCGCCCCAGCGGGCTCATGGGGGCATCAGCAAGCCGGTCAATCAGCGCGTTAATCCACTTCGGCAGACTATTACGATTCACGGTGCCCAGGGTGCGTCTTGACCGTCTCATTCATACGGGCAATTCTAGCCCTGCCCATCGGCCAGATTCTGGCTGTTCGACTACACCAGAGAATAAGATGGTGCACGCTGTGTGTTTTTAGGCCGACGAGTGTTCGGCCCCTATTTGAATGGTGCACGTGATGACTCAGCCAGCCGCCCCAGAGCACGACTACTCACTGCGTTCTTATTCAGAGACGCTGCACGCGTATCTTGACGCCGGCTATCAGATCACGAGCTTCGAGGGCTACTTGCAAGCTCCCGCTGCTAAGCACATGGTGTTGCGCCACGACATCGACAATTCGATCGAGCAGGCCATGCGCGTCGCGCAGGTCGACGCTGCGGCGGGGTGCTCATCGACCTTCTTTCTGCGCGTGCACGCGAAGGGATACAACCTGTTGAGCCTGAGCTCACTGCGTATCATCGCTGAGATGGAGCAGCTAGGCCATGAGGTGCAACTGCACCTCGAGGGCGGGTTGTGTGACTGGCTCGGAGGCGACCACCTCGAGTGGGCCGACCGGCAGCGCGCCGTGTTTGAGGCGGCGGTGGGGCGGCCGCTTGGCGGGTTCAGCTCGCACGAACCTGCGCGCATGGGCGGCGTCGAGTTTGCGAACTCGCTGCTCGGATACTGGAGTGATTCAGTCGCTTACCACGCCTACGAAGAACGATTCATGATGCCCAACATGAAGTACCTCAGCGATTCAAGCGGCCGCTGGCGCGAGGGCCACTTTGGGCTGTGGGTGGGCAAAGAGCCGCTCATGCAAGTGCTCACGCACCCGTTTTGGTGGTTCGAGCGCGTCCCAGCTGAGAACTACTAGGACTTATTGTCTCCGAGACGCTTCGCCGGGTTGCCCACACGCACTTCGTTGACGGGCACCGATTTGACCGCCACGGCTCCAATGCCGAGCAGTGAGTCGCGGCCAAGGGTGAGGCCCTGAAGTACTGAGGCGTTGGGGCCGACCCAAACCTCGTCTTCGATGATGACACTGCCCGAAATCTCAGCGCACGCGGTGATGATGACGTTCTCGCCGATCTGGCAGTTGTGAGCGACGTGCACATGATCGTCAATTTTGGTGTAATCGCCAATGACCGTCGGGGCGAGGGTGCCCGAGCAGACGGTCGTGAAGTTACCGACCTCGGTGTATTTGCCCAGTCGCACGGACCCAATGTGTGGAATGTGGAAGTTGTTGCCGTCGGCGTCTTTCTCGATGCCAAACCCTTCTTCGCCCACCACAGCTTGGCTCTTGACCAGCGCGTGTTCGCCAACCACCACATTGCGACCGATCACGACGTGGTCGCGCACCTCTGCGTGGGCGTCAATCACCGCCCCCTCGCGCACTACCGTGTACTCGCCAACGTGTGCGGTCTCGTGCACGCGGGCGGTCGGATGCACGCGAGCAGTGGCGGCAATGCCGGTCGGAGCCTTGGGGGCAAAGTGCTGCGCGATAGCCTGCCCAAAGGCGGCACGGGGGTTCTCGACAAGAATGAGTGCCCCACTCCGTGCAGGCTCGGCAGTTGTGCCGAGCGGGGCGAATATTACGGCTCCTGCGTCGAGTGCGCGCGAGAATGCGTCGGCGTTCTGCACTGTGTCGCCGACGAACGTCAGCGTGTTCTGGGTCGCATCACCGAGCGGCGCGGGCACCGAAATTGTGCGGTCGAGCCCAATCAGTGCCGAGTTGTTATCTGACGCGAGGGTTTGCGCAGTGATAGCAATCATGCTGACCACTGTACTGCGGGTGTTGCTCTGATTCCTAGTGTCGAAGCTCGTAGACTAGGGGAGTTCGTCTCGAAGCCTCGAGAGCGAACCACCGCACGCGCTGGAGGAGACATCAATGGCAAACCCGAACGTCGTACTTTTTGGTGCCGGGACGATGGGGCGCAACCACGCGCGCATCATTTCAGCTTCGTCGCGCGCAAACCTTGTGGGCATTGTCGACCCGTTTGAGCAGAACGGCCGCGCAGCAACCGAGCAGTTTGGTGGCGACTGGTTTCCGGCGGCAGAAGAGGCACTGAAGAAGGCCGACGCGGTGGTTGTGGCGGCTTCGACCGAGTACCACTACGACATCGCACGCGAGATTCTCGACGCTGGCCTGCCGGTGCTCATCGAGAAGCCGATTTGCCCGTCGCTCGAGCAGACCGAAGAGATTCTCGGCACAGCCGAGAAGCGCGGCGTGCCTGTACAGTGCGGTTTCTTGGAGCGGTACAACGCGGGCGTTGTCGCGGCGAAGCAGCTCATCGAAGAGCCTGTCTACGTGCGGGCTGAACGCCACTCGCCCTACTGGTCACGCATCAAGACTGGCGTCTCGTGGGACATGCTCGTGCACGACGCAGACCTGATCTCAAACCTGTACGGCGCGCAGACGCCCGAGAGCGTGAGCGCAGAGCTCGGGTTCTTCCACCCCGAGTCAATGCCGGGCGCAGAAGACGTGATCGATATGACACTGCGCTTTCCTGGCGGCGGTATCGCCTCGGCGTCGGCGAGCCGCATCGGCCAGCGCAAGGTGCGCCGCATGACCGTGCAATCACTCACCTCGATGGTTGAGATCGACCTACTCTTGCGCAGCGTCACCAAGTACAAGCACTCGAACATTGAGGCTACCGTGGGCGGCGCTGGCTTCCGTCAGATGACCGAGATGGAGGTGCCCGAGGTGTCTGGCCCTGAACCGCTCGCGGCCCAGTTTGACCACTTTGTTGATCTCGTGGCGGGCAAGGTCGATATGGACGAAGAGCGCCGCAGCATTCTGCCCGCGCACCGGATCATTGCTGCGGCGCTCGCCCGCTAACGGCTCACAAACACGAGCGGCTCGGCGGGTGCCGCCTCGGTGCCTTCGACCGTGAAGGTGCCGTCGGCACCCGCGTGGAACAGGTACTCAGTGTCGTAACTGAGCACAAACTTTGCTGGCCCGCCCTCGCAGACATTCACCGTGCCGTCTGCCTCGGGGCCTATGACGAGGTTCGCGGGGCCAGACAGCAGCACCGGCGGTTTGGGCTCGGTGCTGTTGTCTTCGAGAACGGGCACGTTGCGTACTCCGAGCATCCATGTGCCCGTGAACTCGCTGCATCCGACGGTGCCGCGCCAGTTGCCGTCGGGCGTGAATTCGACAGTGGCGACCTCGTCGCCCCGGTTGGTCCACGTGCCGACGAGGGTGAAGGCGTCGGTGCTAGCGCGTTCGAGTGTCATAGACTCGCCCTGTTCGTCTGCCAGCGTGAGCTGGCCCTGGTCGTTGAAAGCAGCGTGAGTGGCACTCCACACCATGGACGGGATCGCGACGTTATCGCATCCTATCTGGGTCATAGCGCCACCGTCGCCACCATCGAACTCGCCGTTCGGTTCGACGCTCCAGGAGCCTTCGGCGCTGTTACAACCGTCTGAGGCGCGCCACATGCCGTGCTCGTCAAACTCGACGAATGCGTCTTGGTTGGCGGGCAGCGGTGCCTTCCACCGGCCGATCATGGCGGTGTCGAGCTCGTCGATCATGGCGACTTCGTCGGTGGGTTCGTTCTGCCCCGATGAGGATCCGGCTGGGATGCCGTGCAGCAGCGGGGCCGAGATGGCCGAAGCCGCGAAGACCCCTCCGAATGCGAGAACGCCCGCGAGTAAGACTCCCGCGACATGTTTCAAGTTTGACATTGTGACCTCCGGTGTTCGTGATGAACGATGAGTGACGGCGCCGGGCTACCCGCGACGGTCGAGGTAGCTTGAGTCTACGACGTGTTGACCGGGTTGACAGCGGGCTTCAACACTGCGAACAACTAAGCTAGTGCACATGGATCTTCTTGTAGTCGGATCAGGTTTCTTTGGACTGACCATCGCCGAGCGTGCCGCCGCCGCAGGCAAAAAGGTGGTCGTCATTGACCGTCGCCCGCACATTGGCGGTAACGCCTACTCTCACGCGGACCCCGAGACCGGTATTGAGGTGCACACGTACGGTGCGCACCTGTTTCACACGTCAAACGAGACCGTGTGGGAGTATGTGAACCGCTTCACTTCGTTTACCGGTTACCAGCACAAGGTGTACTCGAACTTTAAAGGCGAGGTGTACCCGCTGCCCATCAACCTGGGCACGATCAACCAGTTCTTCCGTGCGGCGTATGGCCCTGACGAAGCTCGTGCCCTGATCGCGAAGCAGGCTGAAGAGTTCGACACGAAGGAGGCGAAGAACCTCGAGGAGAAAGGGATCTCGCTCATCGGTCGTCCCCTCTACGAAGCGTTCATTCGTGACTACACGTCGAAACAGTGGCAGACCCCCACCACTGAGCTACCAGCCGAGGTGATCTCTCGCCTGCCCGTGCGCTACAACTACGACAACCGCTACTTCAGCGATAAATACGAGGGCCTCCCCACCGACGGCTACACTGCGTGGCTCGAGAAGATGGCCGACCACGAGAACATCGAGGTACGGCTGAACACCGACTTCTTCGATGAGTCACAGCCGCTCAACAAGAAGGACGTTGTGGGTAAGGTGCCCGTCGTGTACACGGGGCCGGTGGACCGATACTTCGACTTTGCCGAGGGCGAGCTCGGGTGGCGCACGCTCGACTTCGAACAAGAGGTGCTGGCGACAGGCGACTTCCAGGGCACCAGCGTCATGAACTATGCGGGCGCAGACGTGCCATACACGCGCATTCACGAGTTTCGTCACTTTCACCCTGAGCGTGACTACCCGAGTGACAAGACCGTCATTATGCGCGAGTTCTCGCGTTTCGCGACGCGTGACGACGAGCCGTACTACCCGGTGAACACACCTGAGGATCGCGAGCGACTGCTCAAGTACCGAGCACTGACCGAGGGCGAGAACGGGGTCTACTTTGGTGGCCGACTCGGCACCTACCAGTACCTTGACATGCACATGGCAATTGGCTCGGCCCTTTCGATGTACAACAACAAGCTCGAGGGCGCGATTTAGCGCAACTCAGCGGTTCGGTAGCCCCGGCGGCCGTGACTACGTATTTTCACCTTGGTGTGTACGTAGTCTCGGCCGCTTGGCGTTTTTTCCTAGGTAATACGCAGCCCAGCTTCAAAAATCTTCACCTTCTTTTTAAACTATGGGGTCGAATGTTCACACCCATGTCGGAGGTCGTAGCCGTTGCGTTCAATTTCAAAATCACTAGCCGGAGGTGTGCTGGCGGCGATGCTGGTGTTGAGCGCCTCGCCGGCGCAAGCCTTCGGCCCAGGGCCGCTATCGTCTGAGGCTGAGCAGGCGCCACAGGAGAACCCCGGCACTGAGACACCCGCGCTCACCGAAGACGAGAACGTCGAAGAGGGCGAAGAGGGCTTGTCTGGCACTGAAGACGGGGCGCAAGATGCGCCTGAGTCTGACGAGGCGGGCGCACTCGAAGAAGCCGAGGCTGAACTGGCTCCCGACACCGAGGTGCCGGATGCAGCTGACGCGACCGCTGACGAGGCAGCGAAAACAGTGACCGCGGTTCCTGACACAATCGCTCTCGCCGGCCGACTAGTAGTGCTTCCGGTTGAGCCCACCCTTGATGGTGCAGCCCCAGCAGCAGATACAGTTTCAGAAGACGTGGCGCGTGTGCTTCTTGCAACGGATAGCGGCGCGTACATTCCCGTTGATACAACGGCACTCGAAGGCGCGGTTGCGGGCGAAGCTCACTTCGCAGGCACCGGCGTACTGCCTGAAGCTGCACGGGTTGCGGTTGCTGCGCAACTTGAAGCTGAAGGGGCCTTGAGCGAAGAACAAGTGCTCGAAACCGTCAACGAAACTGTTCTCGAGGCCGAGGAAAAGCTCGAGGTTTCAGGCACAGTAGAACTTCCGGTAGATGCGTTCTCGGGCAGCCCGATGGGGTCGGCACCGGCCAAGAAAACGCACACAGCCGACGTCGTTTTCTTTGGCGGTGGACGAAAGTTCAACGAAACCATGATCAAGAAACTCATGACACAGGCTGGCACTTACTGGAAGTCACAAAGCAATGGTGCCGTTACCGGTTTGAACGTAAAGAAATACAAGGGCCTTACGCCTAAGTACTCAACCTGCTATCAGGATGGTCTCTGGGATCAAGCTGCGAAGAGCTTCGGTGCGAATCAGAACACTTATACAAATGGGCATCACCTGATTGTGGTCGTTGACTCGTCCTACGGTTGCGACGCTGCTGGCTTGGCCGGTATCGGTGGGAGCATTCACTCGGGCGGCGAGATCTGGGTGGACATTCGCGGGTGGAGCAGCGCGTCTGACCCGGTCAACCAGAGCACGGTGAATAAGACGCTTCGTACCCTTACGCACGAAATGGGTCACAACATGAGCCTGGGCCACTCGCAGTCTCGCGTGTGCACCGGGCGCACCGTTGACGCCCGTACGACCTGGAAGAATGACGACCAGAATCCGGGAGTGTTGCGCGTACTCAAGCCTTCGGGAACCGCGTGTAAAGACGTCGAGTACGGCAACGCCTGGGACTTGATGGGCTGGACGAGCGGCACAGGCGCCAAACCGATTGCACTCGGACTAGCACAGCGCAGCGCCCTCGGTGTGAACCCCTCAGGTAGCGTGCGGACCGTACAAGCCAGCGGCGGCCGGTCACAAAGTTTTACGCTAAACCCCATGGGCAATAACTCAGGGCTGCGCGGGCTAAAAATCGTGAATCCTCAAGGCGAGTCCTTCTACGTCGAATACCGTACCAACGTTGGGCAGGACTCAGCCGGTCCCAACGCTACGGCTACCTACCAGTATGACAAGACTACGGCTGTTACTAATGGCGTAGTGCTTTCGAAGAGCTACCCATCCGCACGAATCCTATGGACCGATGGTGTCTGGCGCCCCTACGCGGCGAAGCGAAGCACAGCAGTGACTAACTACCGAACTACGGGTGGTTACGCAAACATGAAACACCTCACGATGGTGAAGGGCGGGGTTTCAACGCCTATCTCAAGTATCGCAAAGGTGCGCGTAACGAACATCGCCGGGGGCAAAGCCACCGTGCGTGTCGAGTTCACGCCGTTTGTTGATGTGTCCTACGACCGCAAGTTTGCCAAAGAGATCAACTGGATGAGCTCGTCGAACCTCTCGACAGGTTCTAATGCTGGCGGTGGCACCCGCAAGTACCTGCCGAGCGACAAAGTGACGCGCGAAGCGATGGCGGCATTCCTCTACCGTCTGAACACTCCGGCGGGTAAGACTGCACCCGCCGGGTACAAGATCCCTAAGGTCTCTCCGTTCGCCGACATTAAGCCCGGGGACAAGTTCTACAAAGAGATTGCTTGGATGTACACCTCCAAACTCTCCACCGGCACTAAGCAGGCCTCGGGCAAGCCGAAGTACCTGCCCAAGCAGGGTGTAACGCGTGAGGCCATGTCGGCGTTCTTGTTCCGCATGGACACCAAGACGAAGCCGGCCACGCTTAAGACCTCGCCCTTTGCTGACATGACTCCCAAGTCTAAGTTCTACAAGGAGATCTCTTGGATGTACCGTACTGGCCTCTCGACCGGTACGAAGCAGCCCAGCGGCAAACCGAAGTACCTCCCCAAGAGCACGGTGACGCGCGAAGCGATGGCCGCATTCATATACCGCTACAAGCACTAACACTGCATCACTAGCGCGACCTGAAAAGGCGCCCCTCCGACCAGGAGGGGCGCCTTTTCGCTTACACTTGCCCGAACAGCCTTTAACCGCAAGGGAGCGTGACGGCAGTGCGATCACTCATGAAACCGTTAATAGGGGCTGCGCTCGCAGCGTTGCTCGTGTTGAGCGCGGCGCCCGCCCAAGCCTTCGAACTGGGACAGTACGGCACCCCGCAGCCCCCGTCTGACTCCGACACCGCTCACACCGACACCGCTCACACCGACGCGATCGAGCCGCGCGAAGACGAGGCCGAGAGCTCTACGCCGCAGCCTGCTGAGCCGCCTGCCGATGCCCCAGCATCCGCAGATCCGCGCGGTCCTGATCCGGATGCCGATGAAACACCAGCGCCCGAGCCCGCTGCTGATCCGGCTGAGAACGCCATCACGAGCGTGCCCACGACGATCGAGGTGAGTGGGCGACTGCTCCTGTTACCCAATGAGCCCCGGATTGGCGAGCCAGGTGACGCGGTAGCGCAGAGTGACGACTTGATCGCCGGAGTGCTGCTCGCAACATCTGACGGTGCATTTCTGCCCGTCGATACGTCTGCGCTTGATGCCGCGCTCGCGCCCGGGGCCGAGTTTGTAGGCGTCGCCACACTCCCAGCATCGGCCGCCGCGGCCGTCGCTAGCGAGCTCGCCGAAGAGGGCTCGTTGAGCGAGGCAGACCTGATGGAGACAGTGACCGAGGCGGTACTCGAGACGCAAGAGAAACTGCCCATCAGCGGTTCTGTCGTGCTGCCCACTGAGGCGACGCATGAGACACCGGTGGGGGCAGCGCCTGCGCCACGGGCACACACCGCTGATGTGGCCTACATCGGTGGGAATCGTACCTTCGGTGAAGCAACGCTCAAGAGCCTAGTGTCGCAGACCGGCACCTATTGGAACACTCAAAGTGACGGCGCCGTCACTCAGCTGAAAGTGCAGAGGTACGTGACCCAAGCGCTTCTGCCAACCCAGGATGCCTGCGACACAACAAGCCGGTGGAACCAGGCCCTCGAACTACTGAAAACTGGTGGAAACACCTACACCAACGGCCATCACCTGATCGTTTTTGTCGACTCGCCTAACGGGTGCGGGGGTCTCGCGGGCCTCGCCGACATCGGTACCGATATGAATTTTGGCGGCCTGATCTGGGTTGATATACGCGCGGGGGCCCACTCTTCTGAGGCAGCGACGCAGCCTACCCTCAACAAATCGCTCAACACCCTCGCACACGAGTTCGGTCACAACCTCAGCCTGGGGCACTCGCAGTCCAGGGTGTGCACGGGCCTCGCGACCGATGCCCCCACGCGATGGGCAGATGACGAACAAAACATCGGCCTGTTGCGGGTGCTTAAACCCAGCGGTACGACCTGTCGCGATGCCGAGTACGGAAACACCTGGGACCTGATGGGCGCAGGCTACGGCGCCAGTAAGCCCACCTCGGTCGGTGTTGCCCAGCGTGCAGCGCTCGGCGTAAACCCTGCGGGCAGCGTGCGCACCGTGCAGGCGAAGAACGGTCGCGTGCAAAACTTCGCACTGAATGCACTCGGCTCAAACGCGGGTCTGCGGGGGCTAAAAATCGACAATCCGCTCGGTGAATCGTTTTACCTTGAATATCGCGACAGCGTGGGGCAAGACTCTGCCGGGCTGGCCAATGCGAGCTCTAGGCCCTCCTATGACGGGGTGACGACCGTGACCGCGGGGGTCGTGCTCTCAAAGAGTTACCCGTCGGGGCAGGTGATATGGAGCGACGGGGTGTGGCGGCCCTACGCGGTCAAGCGGGCAACGGCCGTCACGAACTATCGCACCTCGGGTACCCTCCCAAGCCGCAAACACCTCACGATGGTGAAGAACGGGGTGTCAACGCCGGTGTCGAGTGTCGCGCGCGTAAAAGTGGCCGACATTAGCGGCGGCACCGCGAAAGTGAGCGTCGAGTTCACTCCGTTTATTGATGTGACCTACGACCACAAGTTCGGTACTGAAATTAACTGGATGGGCGACAGCGGGCTGTCCACCGGCAACAAGGCGGGCAGCGGCCTGTTCACCTACCTGCCCGGGGACAACGTCACACGCGAAGCGATGGCGGCTTTCTTGTACCGCATGAAGGCGCCCGCGAACTACAAGGCGCCCACCAAGTCGCCGTTCGTCGATATGAAGCCGGGGGACAAGTTTTACAAAGAGATCACGTGGATGCACAGTGCCAATATTTCGACGGGCACGAAGACGCCGCGGGGCACCGTGTATGAACCCAAAGCGGGGGTAACGCGGGAGGCGATGGCGGCGTTCCTATACCGCATGGACGACACGAGCAAACCTGCTGCCCCTCAGGTGTCACCGTTTCAAGACATGACGCCGACCAGCAAGTTCTATCGTGAGATCGCCTGGATGTATACGGCGGGGGTGTCGACAGGAACGAAGCAACCGGTGGGTAAGCCGAAGTACCTGCCCAAGGATAAGGTGACGAGGGAGGCGATGGCGGCGTTCATCTACCGCGTGAATCATTAGCGGCGCATCAGGGGCGGGCGCACCGTCACCCGCTACATTGCTGGCGAGGCTGCAAGCCTCGCCAGCTTGCGGCGTGAACGCCACCCAAACGGCGTTGGCTCGTAGCTCCACGCGAGAATCGATAGCGCTACGGCACCAGCAAACAGTCCCAGGTCACGCAGCGCAAGGTCGAGAAACTGGCCGCTCGTGGCGAGATTAATGGTGATTGTGAGCAGCCAAGCCGCGACTACCGGCCCACCAAATTGCGGAAAGAAGGCGACGATGAGGCCCGCCACCATTTCATGCATGCCAAAAATGAGCATGAGCGTGTGAGCGTCTACCGGAATCATTGCGAGCGCCCAAGGCGCCACGTACGACGGCCAGTCGGCGCCCAAAAAATGCAGGTACTTGTCGAGCCCAAACAATAGCGGCGCGACCGTGAAGACCACGCGTAGAAACAGGTACAGCAGATAATGCCGATCTTCAAGCAGACGGCGTCCATGACCAGTCACGAGTTTCCCCCAAGGCGCGACAAACAACAACTACCAAAATACTAGGTGGCATAAGGCTCAGAGCCCGTCACACCCGCAGCCCGCTGTTAGCGGCCGTCGAACGTCTGCTTCCACTCTTCAACCGAGGTGATCTCGGGTAGCGCCGCGCGATACTCCGCGGCGAGCCTGTCCCAGTTCTTCTCGATGCGTCGGCTGAGTTCGCGAGACTCTCGCAGCAGCCGTCGAAACTTGGCCCGGTCGTGGCGGTACCACATCTTGCCGCTGCCGTCGGCTGAGCCCACGAGCACGCTTGAGTGGTGTGGAATCTGCCACCAGCTCGCGTCGCGTTTGGCGTACTCGAGCTCGGGGGTCTCGCCCACGCTACTCTTGCGACGCCAGTGTTTGGGCACCATGCGCAGGGTAAACACGGCCAGGTCGATTCCCTTGGGCGACTCTGCATCGCCGACGAGCGGCAGAGCCCGGCCACCCACCGCAACAGGGGTGTCGGTGTCGTGCGGCTTGTAGACGTGAGTTTCAGAGAACTCGGCGGCCTTCGCGCGTGCGGCTGGCATGTCAGTCGGCATCGTCTTGTGCAGTTCGCGGGGCCCACGCAGCACCGCCCGCATCCCGTCGACGGTGAGCTGGGCCGCGTAGTACTGCATGTTGAGCAGCTTCTTAATGGTTTGCCGGTGCGTGTCTTGCAAGAGCCTGCCGCCGCCGGGCTGCTCTGAGTGTAAGAGCCCTGCTACGATGCGGTTGCGATTGTGAAAGAACGCCTGCCAGTCTTGTGAATCGTCTTTGTCAAGCCATGACACGTGCCACAGCGCCACACCGGGCATCGACACGGTACGGTAACCCGCGGCGCGGGCACGCAGGCCGTACTCGGCGTCGTCCCACTTAATGAAGACGGGCAGCGAAAGGCCAATCTCGGCGATGATCTGCTTGGGGATCATGCACATCCACCAGCCGTTGTAGTCGGCGTCGAGGCGGGCATGCATCCACTTGGTCTGGCGCAGGTTCTGTGCGCGAAAATCGTGGCGGTGGTGCTCTTCGAAGGACGGCCCCCACATGAAGATGCCATCGCGCACCACCTCGGCCCACGCGTGTACGACCGGCTTATCGAGCAGGTCAAACATGTGGCCCCCCACGATCACGGGCTCACTGTTGAAACGGCCAAACTGCAGAGCGCGCAGCGCGCTCTCGGTCTCAAACTCGACATCGTCATCGAGCAGCATCAAGAAGTCAGAGTCATCGCGTTCAAGCGTCTCAGCCATCGAGCGTGAGAAGCCGCCCGATCCGCCTAGGTTACCCTGCTCGATGAGCTGTAACTTTTCACCGAGGCGAGCCGCGACCTCGTCGAAGCCGGCCTGATCGCGCACCTTCTGGGTGCCCTGATCGACCAAGAAGATGCGGTCGATGCCGTCGAGAAGCGCGGGGTCTGCCGCCACGTTCTCGAGCGTGGTCACGCAGTAGTCGGGCTTGTTGTACGTCGTCATACCAAGGCTGAGTTTGCCCGTCTGCACGGGAGAAGCGTCGGTCTCCCACGCGCCCGATTCGAGCACCAGGTCAGCGTCGCTCGCGACGAGGTCGAACCAGTACCAGCCGCCATCGCTGAACATGGTGAGCGGCAGCTCGAACACGCTCGACGTGGCGCCCGTGACCTCGCGCGAATCGACGCGCTGCTGCACCCCGCTCGCGTTCGAGCGATACACGATCACGGTGCCGGGGCCCTCGGTGCGCAGGGTGAGGCGCACGCTGTCGACGACGGTCCAGCGCTGCCAGTACGCCGCCGGAAACGCGTTGAAGTAGCTCGCGAACGAGACTCGCTTGCCCGCCCGCACGCGCGCGCTCGAACGTGAGAGCACGTTGTCGATGTGAGCGTTCTGCGTCAGCCGCACCTGCTTGCCGTCAACCTTCGACCACACTTCGGCGTCCGCATACAGCGGCAGCACATCGGGATCCTTAGCGACAGGAAATACGACATTTTGCAGGGTGCTCGGCATGTAGCGCGCGCCTCTCTAGCGACTGGCAGGTTTCTAACGCTGCAATCCTACTCACGCTGTGTGAGTGCGGCCTGATCCGGATCGATGCCCAGCGGCCTAAGCGGCCCGCGGCCCGCCTGCCCGGGCAGCCAAGCCGCCGTGCGCTACGCGATGTCGAGGCGGTCACCCGCGCGCCACACAGCGACCGTGAGCTCGGGGTGTTCGTGCGCGATCTCGCGCAGTATCTCGAATTCGACACTGTCGGCGTTGCGGGCGTGCTCGGCGGCGTCGGGCCCGCCCGCCCGGGCGGCCAGCCGCGCGAGCGCGTACTCGGCCAGCTGCCCGCGATCTTCGAGCCGCTCGTCACGCAGCGCGAGCACGACGAGTTCGTCGACCCCGGGTACTTCCTCAGAAGCCGTCGCCGGGTCTTGACCTGCGCGCACCCGCGACTCCATCGCGGTCTCGCGTTCGAGCCGGGCGTCGGCGCGCAGCCGCTGCAGTCGCTCGCTCGAATTAGTCATGCTGTTACCTCTTGATGTTGATTATGCCGGTGTCGCGCGGAATGGGCACCCGGCGCCAGGGTAGCTTGGTGGGCTCCGCGTCTTGTGAGGGGAGCTGAAAATCGTAGCGCGACTTCACTGCGAGCAGCACGAGCAGCACCCAGTTACCCTCGATCAGAAGTCGGCTCTCGGTGAGTGACTGCACAACGAGTGCGATCATCACCAGAAACGGCCACAGTGCGCTTGTCGCGTAGGGCAGCGCCGGGCCAAAGCCTACGCGGGGCGGGTCGACGGCGCGAAACCAGACGCGCCAAACCGTGAGCACCACGAGGGGCAAAAACACGAGCACGCCAATGATGCCCAGTTGCAGCCACACGTCGAGCCACGCGTTGTGCGCGCTCATCACCTGCAGGCCAGCCTTCTTATCGAGGGACTTGAACGGCTCCACCCACGGCGCCCAGTAGCTCACCCAGCCCCAACCAAACCAGGTGCGCTGCTCGGCGAGCTCGATCACCTTGTTCCAGGTTTCGACGCGGCCCGTGAGGTCGCCGCTCTTACCCAGCAGGCCAAACACGAAGTCACGGGCGAACAGCGAGGCCGCGGCCGCGGCGGCGATCAGCGTGACGCCGGTGATGTAGAGGGGGGCGCGCTTTTCGGGCCGCATGCGCCGCGCCCAGAGCGCGAGGCCGAGCCCAGCAGCAACCGCGAGCATTGCGACCCACACGGTTGCCCCGCGCGTCAGCAGTACGGTGGCGAACGCGACGCCCAGCCACACCCACCCGAAGAAGGGCCGCACGAGCCCGGCGCGCAGCTGCACACCAAACACGATGACGCCGAGCAACGCGATAAACCCGAGGAGTACCGAGCTGGCGACGAGCCCCTGAATCGGGCCGCCCGCAAACAGCAGGTCGCGACTCCAGAAGAGCAGCTTGGGGGTCTTACCCTCGGGGGCTTCCATCCACAGCGGCAACAGTGGCTCGCGCACAAACCACGAGACAAACAGCTCAAATGCGAGCGACAGCCCCAGCAGATAGCGCAGGGCGGTGCCGAGGGTGCGCAACACCTCGTGCCACGTCAGCACGAACGCGAGCACGACCGCGAGAATGGTCGTGGCGATCTGCGCGACGACACCGAGCACGGACTCGAGACGATACTGCGACCACAAGATCGACAGCGCCGCGAGCCCTAAGAACCAGTACAGCGGCGAGGGCAGTCGGTACCACCGAAACCGCGCCGGCTTCTCACGCACAAAGACGACCACACCAATGACCGTGAGCGCGGCTGCGAGCACCAGAAAAGCGGGCCAGCCGAGCAGGTTGCGCACGCCGTTACTGCCGAGCGTGAAAATGAAGACGCAGATCGCATACGCGCTTACGCCAAGTCGGGTCTTGCTCTGGGCCATAATCGGTATGGTAGAGCATGCCTCGCACTCAGCCGTGATGCTGGCGGCGTTCATGCGCCCCACAGCACGTCAACGCGGCCGAGGCGTAGATACTTAAGGAGTAGCGTGCTGATCTTCATCGAGAACACCCCGCGCGCGTACGCCTGGGGCTCGACCGACGCACTGCCCGAGATGCTCGGCACCGCCCCCACCGGGCAGCCGCAGGCCGAGCTCTGGCTCGGCACCCACCCGGGCAGCCCAGCTCACATCGCCAAAGCGACGCCCGCCCCGCACACCGTCATCGACCTCGTCGAGACCGACCCCGAACGCTACGGCGTCGACGGCGGCCCGCTCCCGTTTTTGCTGAAAGTGCTTGCGATCGGGGCGCCGCTGTCACTGCAGGTGCATCCCAATCGCGCGCAGGCGGCGGCGGGTTTCGCGGCCGAAGAGGCCGCGGGCGTGCCGCGCGACGCCCGCGAACGCAACTATGGTGACGCGAACCACAAGCCTGAGCTGCTCGTCGCGCTCAGCGAGGTGAGCGCGCTGTCGGGCTTCAGACCGCTCGCCCACGCACGCGATGACCTCGCGCGCTACGTGCGTGCGGCCGGTGAGATTCCGGATCCGGCCGCAGCTGCCGCGCTGCACGCCGTGGCCGGGCAGCTGTGCCCGGGGGCAGAGCCCGCGAGCGATGCCGAAGTGCGGCGTGCGTTTCTTGCGTGGGTGTTTAGCGGTGACGCCGTAATAGCGCGTGCGCTCGCCGGGCTTGAAGCGCTCGCCGCCGCCACCGAGCCGGGGCAGCCGGGCGTCTCGCTCGCAGGCGACCGTGATCTGGCGATGCGCGCGCTCGTCGCCGCGCACCCGGGGGACCCTGGCGTGCTCGTGTCGCTGCTGCTGCACCACGTACGGTTGCAGCCGGGGGAGTCGATCTACCTGGGCGCGAGGCAACTGCACGCTTACCTCGGGGGTATTGGGGTCGAGGTGATGGCGGCGTCAGACAACGTGTTGCGGGCGGGCCTCACCGAGAAACACGTAGACATTGCTGAGCTTACGCGCGTGCTCGACACCGAAGAACTGGCCGAGCCCAGATTTACGCCCGTGCGGGTGCAGCCGGGGCTTGATGCGTGGCGCCCCGAGATCGATGACTTTGAGCTGCTGCGTGCAACGCTGTGCGAACCCGAGGACGATTCCGAGGTGCACGAGTGCCATGCGAGAGCCGCGAAGCGCGTGCTCATCGACGTGCCCGCGCCCGCAGTGTTGGTAGTGACACGGGGGCGGGTGCGCATCGAGCGGGTGGAGGCTGCGCCGATCGCCGAGGTCGCGGCTGCGCGCCGGGGGCAGTCCCTGTATGTCTCGGCGGGTGAGCCGATTGAGCTGACCGGGCACGGCGAAGTATTTCTGGCGACGGTGGGTGGCGGTGGCGCTGGCGGTGGCGGTGGCGTTGTTGGCGCTGGTGCCGGTGCTGGCGCCGTGCCGCAGACGTCGCGGGTAAGCTGATCGTCGTGTCATCTGTGAAGCACCGCCACCCCGCACACCCACCCGCCGCGCAGCCCGAGCCCGGTCGATTGGGCGGTCTTGGCCGTGTGCTCATCACGTTCTACATTGTGCTTGCGCTCGCGGCGACCTTTCGTTCGATCTACCAGATCATCTCGAAGTTTGACGAAGCGCCGCTCGCGTACTCGCTGTCGGCGCTCGCCGCGCTTGTCTACGTCTTGGCGACAGTGGCGCTGATTCGCAGGCGCGGTGTGTGGCGGGTGATCGCCTGGGCGGCGCTCTCGTTTGAGCTCGTGGGCGTGCTGGTCGTGGGCACACTGAGCCTCGTCGCGCCGCAGCTGTTTGGGCACCCGTCGGTGTGGTCGGTGTACGGCCAGGGGTACGTGTTTATTCCGCTCGTGTTGCCCGTGCTGGGGCTGCTGTGGCTGCGGGGCGAGGCCCGCGAACACGCGGCGGCCGGTGCGACCGGTGCCGCTGCTGCCGCGGGTGCGGCAGCCCGGGGAGGCGACGATGCTGGTCTTTGAATCGCTTGACGAGCTCGACTCCACCGTCTTCGCAACGGGCAGCTGCGTCGCGGTGGGCAAGTTTGACGGCCTGCATCGTGGGCACAGGTCGATCCTGCAGCAACTTGCGCTCGCGGCTGCGGCCGACGCGGCCAGCGGGCAGCCAAGCCGCACCGTCGTGCTCACCTTCGCAAACAACCCACTCAGTTTTTTGAACCCGCAAAGCTGCCCGCAGCCGCTCATGAGTAAGACGCAGCGGCTCCAAGCGCTCGCCGACGCTGGCGTTGACGTGTGCGTCATGCTGCGCTTCGACGAGACGATCGCGAGCATTCCAGCTGAGGAGTTTGTCACCGATGTGCTCGTGGGCAAGCTGCACGCGCGCCACATCGTGATGGGCGCGGACTTTCACTTTGGGCATCGTGGTGCGGGCGACGGCGCCCTGCTCGAACGCCTCGGCCGCGAGCTCGGGTTTCGCGCCGAGCTCGTGGACTGGGTGGCAGACACAGAAGGGGATCAGGTGTCATCTTCACGAATCAGGGAAGCGCTCGCCGCGGGCGACGTTGAGGTTGCCCGCCGCATGCTCGACCGACCCGCCGTGGTGCGCGGCGAAGTGGTGCACGGTGACGCTCGCGGGCGCGAGCTCGGTTTTCCCACCGCCAACCTGGGCGCCGACCTCGAGGGGTTCGTGCCGGCCGATGGCGTGTATGCGGGCTGGGTGGTCATCGATGGTGAGCGACGTGAGGCCGCAATCTCTGTGGGTAACAACCCCACGTTTACGCCCGACGAGCAGTCGCGCGTCGAAGCGTTCATTCTCGACTTCGAGGGTGACGTGTACGGCAAGCAAATGGAAGTGCTGTTCACGCACAGGTTGCGGGGCACCGTCGCGTTCAAGTCACTGCCCGCGCTGATCGAGCAGATGCACGACGACGTGGCGCGTGCGCGCGTGCTGCTCGCCGACGCCGACGCCGACGCCGACGCCTGACGCCGACGCCTGACGCCAACTTTCGCACTGGCGCCGCGCACACATCGGCCAGTGTTAGACTGATGGCACGGTTGCAGGTGACGAGCGCGTCACGAGCCCCGCGTGTCATGAGGATCTGCACGCGATGTCTGGCCAGTGCTCGCCCAGCCGCCCGCGACTCGGTCGCATTCCGAGACCGCTTCACGCCGATCAGGAGTTCCATTGGCAAGCACCACTGCCACGCGCAAGTCTGGCTCAAAGAGCAACGCCCCTAAAAATGGGGCCAAGGCGCGCAATAGCGCGCGCCGCAAACACACGCACAACGAGGGCATCATTCCGCTGCTCGCTCGCGCCGTGCGCGAGGTTGAGGCCTCGGCGCAGCGCGGCAAGGCGACCCCCGCCAATCGCACCAAGTTTCACGTCATCGCGCTGCTGATGCGTGAGGAGCGCGCCCGGGTGAAGACCGAGGAGGGCGTCAGCGACGCCGAGCGCACCGAGACGCTCAAACGTCTCGACGGGGTTGCAGCCATTCTCGCGAAGACAGCGGCCCGCGACACGAGTCTCATCACCCTGCTCGAACCGGCCGCCCCGATCACCGAGGCGACGCGCATTCTCAAGCGCAAGATGATCGAGCAGGCGGGCATCGAACTGCCCGAGGCAGAAGCAGAGGCGCCAGCGGCGGCTGCTATCGCAAGCAAGGCGGTCGTGCCGCCCGAGCTAGCCGAGCGCCAGGTCGAGCCCGCGGGCATCGTGGCCCGCAAGCTCGCGAGCCCGTTCCTCGCCCCTAATCTCGCACCGCCCAAGCAGCCCACGCCGGCTGTGCGGCTCGCGAACTGGGAGCTCCTGTCACCGCTGCTCAAATCGTTTGAGCAGGGCGGGGGCGGCTCTGCGTGCATGCCGCTGCCTGAGCCCCCGGTGCCGGATCGCCTCTCGCCGGTCGGCCGCGAGTTGATGCCGCACCAGGCGAAGTTCTTGGCCAGCGTGGGCGAAGGACACCGCAGTTTCTTGCTGGCAGATGAGCCGGGTCTAGGTAAAACCGCGCAGTCGGTGATTGCTGCTTCTGTCGCAGATGCCTACCCGCTGCTCGTAGTCGTGCCCAATGTTGTCAAGATGAACTGGGCCCGCGAGGTTGAGCGTTGGACTCCGGGTCGCCGCGTCACGGTCGTGCACGGTGACGGCGACACGATCGACGCGTTCGCCGATGTCTTCGTGATCAACTACGAGATTCTTGACCGGCACCTGAGCTGGATCTCGAACTTTGGGTTCAAGGGCATGGTCGTCGACGAGGCGCACATGATCAAGAACACGACATCACAGCGCTCACGCAACGTGCTTGCGATTGCCGACCGTATTCGTGAGCGCACGCCGGGCACTTCGCCGCTGCTGATTGCGCTCACCGGTACGCCGCTCATCAACGACATCGATGACTTCCGTGCGATCTGGCGGTTCCTCGGTTGGACAGACGGTGAGAAGCCAGGCTCAGACCTGATGGCAAAGCTCGAGCACAATGGCTGGACCCCAGCCGACCAGTCGTTCTACCCCGAGGCACGCCAGAGCGTCATCGATATGGGTATTGTGCGCCGCCGCAAGCTTGACGTCGCAAAAGATCTGCCCGCGAAGCGCGTGGTTGACCTGCCTGTGGAGCTTGATGACGAGCTGGGCCGCGGCATTCGCGACGCCGAGCGCAAGCTGGCCCAGAAGCTCGTGGCGCGGTTCACGACGCTCAAGAACGGCAAGCTCGGTGCCACGCTCAGCGACGAGGCACTCATACGCATGGTCTGTGTGCAGGAGCTCGAAGAGGCGAACGCTTCGGCCGACGGTCTCAACGTGTTCACGATGGTGCGCCAGATCGGTCAGGCGAAGGCCGGGCTTGCAGCAGACTACGCTGCGCAGCTCGTGCGTTCGGTGGGCAAGGTCGTGTTCTTCGCGAAGCACATCGACGTGATGGACAAGGTAGAGGCGCAGCTGGCAGAGGCCGGGCTGCGCACCGTGTCGATTCGAGGAGACCAGACGGCGATCTTCCGTCAAGAGCAGATCGACGCGTTCAACAACGACCCTGAGGTGTCGGTCGCGGTGTGTTCGCTGACCGCCGCTGGCGTGGGCGTCAACCTGCAGGCCGCGTCGAACGTGGTGCTGGCTGAGTTGTCTTGGACAGACGCCGAGCAAACGCAGGCGATTGACCGCGTGCACCGTATCGGCCAAGAAGAGCCCGTCACCGCGTGGCGTATCGTTGCGGCTCAGACGATTGACGCGCGCATCGCAGAGCTCATCGACAGCAAGGCGGGCCTCGCGGGCCGCGCACTCGACGGCGCTCCTGCGCTCGACGAGAATGCTGATCCGGTGCAGCTGCTTGCCCTCATGGGAGTGCTGCGCCGCGCCATCGCCTAGCTCATCGCGGCACAACCTCGGCGCAACCCGTGCGAAGGCTGGCAGCTTTGAGTATTACGCATCCCATAGCTGCCACCGATAGCATGGTGGTTTGAGGCTCAAATGAGGAGAAACATGCGCATTGGTGTGCTTTGTTCTGGTGGCGACAGCCCCGGCATGAACGCGGCGATTCGTGGCGCGGTGCTGCGCGGCGTCGACGTACACGGCTTTGAAATGGTCGGATTCATGGACGGATGGCGCGGGTTTCACGACGGTGACACCGTGACGCTCGACCGCATTGCGGTGCGTGGATTATCGCCGCTCGGTGGTGTGTTTCTCGGCACGAGCCGCGTACCGCCGAAGCACCTCAGCGAAGCAGAGGGCGCGGGTGTTGACCTGGATGCGATCCGGCACGGCATGGAAAAGTACGGCATTGATGCGTTCATGCTCATTGGCGGCAATGGCACCCAGACCGTGGGTGAGATGCTCTCGCGCGCCGGGATTCCCGTGATCGGCCTGCCCAAGACGATCGATAACGACCTCGGCGGCACGGACTACACCTTTGGGTTTGACACCGCAGTGTCGATCGCGGCCGAGGCCATCGACCGGCTGCGCACGACGGGCGAATCGCACCGGCGCTGCATGGTGCTCGAGGTGATGGGCCGCGACGCAGGCTGGATCGCGCTGCACGCCGGCATGGCCGGTGGCGCGCAGGTCACCTTGATCCCCGAGCGGCCCGAATCGATCGAGCAGGTGTGCGAGTGGGTGCTGAGCGTGCGCGATCGTGGCCGCTCATCGCTCGTGGTCGTCGCGGAGGGCTTCAACCTCGAGGGCGGCGAATCGGTGACACGCGAGGGCCTCGACGGTTTCGGGCGCAGGCGCCTCGGCGGCATTGCCGAAGCGCTCGCCCCGCTCATCGAAGAGCGCACCGGCATTGAGACACGCGCGACCGTGCTCGGCCACCTGCAGCGCGGCGGCTCACCCACAGCGTTCGACCGCGTGCTCGCGACCCGCACGGGCATGGCCGCGGCCGACGCCGCGCACGCGGGCCGCTGGGGCACGATGGCTGCCCTCAAGGGTGACCGGATCGAAATGGTGCCGCTCGAGGAGGCTATGGGCCGCCTCAAAACGGTTCCGATCTCGCGCTACGAAGAGGTGCGCCTCAACTTCGGTTAGCGGCAGAGGCGCGGGCAAGGCTGTGCTGGGTTATACCCCCAGCGCAGCCTTGACGTCATTGAGCGTGGGGTTCGTGGCGGTTGCACCGTCGGGGTACACGACGGTGGGCACGACCGCGTTGCCGCCGTTGACCGACTTCACGAGCTCTTCGGTGCCCGGCGTCTCTTCGATATCGACGATCGTGTAGTCGATACCGCTCTTGTCGAGCATCAGCTTGAGCCGCTTGCAGTAGCTGCACCACACTGTTGAGAACATGGTGATCGTGCCTGCGGCGGGCGTGAAATCTGCGAGGGTGCTCATGGATGCTCCTTTGACGATGGGGTTCTTCAGTCTATGGCCGGTCAGCCTGTGGCTGCCTGATCAGCTCGCCCTCGTGAACGGCGCGCAAGTGAACGGAGGGTAAACAGCTCATTTCCAGCTTGACCTCGCGCCTAAGTGGTGGAACCATAAATGTGGCGCACGCGGGTCGATTGCCTGAACGAACGGTGAAGTTTTACAGACTTCGCGACGTGTCCTCAAGGATCCGATCTCAAACGAAAGATGCCGGTGGAACTCACTCTCATCGTGCTGCTGGTCATCGTACTGGCTCTCTTCTTCGACTTTACTAACGGCTTCCACGACACTGCGAACGCGATGGCCACGCCCATCGCGACCGGTGCGCTCAAGCCCAAGACTGCGGTGTTGCTCGCCGCGATCTTGAACCTCGTCGGAGCATTCCTGTCTACCGAAGTGGCCAAGACCATCGCGGGCGGCATCATCAACGAGGGCGATGGCGGGGTGTTGATTACCCCAGAGATGATCTTCGCTGGCCTCATCGGCGCCATCGTCTGGAACCTCGTGACGTGGCTGTACGGCCTGCCGTCGAGCTCGTCGCACGCCCTGTTCGGCGGCCTTATCGGTGCCGCAATCGTGGGAGCTGGCCTGCAATCCATTAACGGTGCGGGCGTGCTCTCGAAGGTGCTCATCCCGGCGCTTGCAGCCCCGCTGACCGCGGGTATCGTCGCGTTCACCGCCACGAAGGTGGCGTACGCGATTACGCGCCGCCACGACGGCAAGAAAGACGGCCGCGGCCGGTTCCGTTACGCCCAGATCGCTTCGTCGTCGCTGATCGCGCTCGCGCACGGCACGAACGACGCCCAGAAGACGATGGGCGTCATCACGCTCACGCTGGTCGCCGCGAACCTGCAGGATCCGGGCACCGGCCCGCACCTGTGGGTCATCGTGACCTGTGCCTTCGCGATCGCGATCGGCACCTACTCGGGCGGCTGGCGCATCATTCGCACCATGGGCGCGGGCCTCACCCAGGTCAAGCCCGCGCAGGGCTTCGCCGCTGAGACGAGCACCGCAGCCACGATCCTCGCATCGAGCCACCTCGGCTTTGCGCTCTCGACGACTCAGGTCGCCTCAGGTTCGGTTATTGGTTCGGGTCTCGGCCGCCGCGGCTCGACCGTGCGCTGGCGCACGGTGGGCCGGATCGCCTCGGGCTGGCTGTTCACGCTGCCGGCCGCGGGCGCAGTGGGTGCGATCGCAGCCGTGATCGCGCACATCGGCACCGCGGGCATTGTCATCGATGCGGTGCTCGGCCTTGGCGTGATCCTCTTCATCTTCTGGCGTTCGAGCCGCAACAAGGTTGACCACGACAACGCGATTCCTGCTCCCGACGTAGCAGAATCGGGCTACGCGGTGCGCATTCGCAAGAACGAAGTCAAGGTAAAGAAGTCCCGTACCGGCCTCACCCCCGCCATGTCGCCCGTCGAGCAATCGGCCGTGCGCGATGACCGGGCGGCCCGGGCTGCGCGTAAGGCAGCCGAACGAGAAGCGAAAGCTGCTCGCAAAGCTGAGCGCAACGCTCAGAAGAACAAGCGCAACGGAAACGATGCTGGAGGCGCACGATGATTGACTGGATGGCATTCCTCACGGTGTTTGTCGCCGCGCTTGGCTCGGCCGTGTTTGTGGTGGTGCTGTACTCGCTCGGCATCAGGTTTCTCGCCATCCCCGCGAAGAGCGGCGAAGCGAACGGCCCGTCGCGTGACGACGAAGACGATGACATCGAAGAGGCCGAGCACCCACGCTGGGCCACGAACATCGCTTACTTTTTCTTCGGACTCTCGGCGCTTGCCGTGGTCGCGGGCATCTTCTTGATCATTCCCGCGCTGCACCCCTGGTAACGAGTATGCCGCGCGCGGTGTGTCTCGTGTCATGCTGCGCGAGCGAAGCGCGTCGCCCCGGTCATGCTGCGCGAGCGAAGCGAGTCGCAGTATCTACAGCTGGGTTCTGCGACTCGTAAACTCGCGCAGAAGGACGGGAATACTTGGAGTAGCCTGGCCCCATGAGTGCGACGACGGCGAACCAGATCACCCAGATCGTGGCGGGCCTGCGCCACGGCTTCGACCGGGGCCTCACCCGCCCAGAAGCGTGGCGCAGGGCGCAGCTTGTGCGGCTGCGCACCCTGCTCGTTGATCGCAGCGACGACTTCGAACGGGCGCTCCAGCAAGACCTCGGCAAGTCGGCCACCGAGGCGCAGCTCACCGAGATCGGGTTTCTGATCGCCGAGATCGACCACGCGCTCGGGGCGCTGAAACGCTGGATGCGCCCGCGACGCGTACCGGTGCCCGCGGCCCTGCAGCCCGCGAGCGCGAAGGTGGTGCCCGAGCCACTCGGCGTGGCCCTCGTGATCGCCCCCTGGAACTACCCGCTGATGCTCGCGCTGTCGCCCGTGCTCGGCGCGATCGCTGCGGGTAACGCAGTCGTCATCAAACCGAGCGAACTCGCCCCCGCCACCTCGGCGCTGCTGGCACAGCTGCTGCCCGACGCGCTCGACAGGCGCGCCGTCGCGGTCGTCGAAGGCGGCGTCGAAGAAACGACGGCGCTCTTGCACGAGAAGTTTGACCACATCTTCTACACCGGCAACGGTCGCGTGGGCCGCATCGTGGCCCGGGCCGCGGCCGAGCACCTCACTCCGGTCACGCTTGAACTCGGTGGTAAATCACCCGTCTTTGTCGACGGCACGGCGCACCTGCCAGATGTTGCCAAGCGCATCGCCTGGGGCAAGTTTATGAACGCGGGGCAGACCTGTGTCGCGCCCGACTACGTGCTCGGTGAGCCCGAGACGCTACGTCAGCTGGTGCCGCATTTAGAGCGCGCCATCCACGACCTGTACGGCAGCGCCACCGCCCAAAACCCTGACTATGGCCGCATCGTGAACGACGCCCACTTCGAGCGGCTCGTGGGGTACCTCGCCTGCGGCCGCGTTGCGGTCGGGGGCGGGCATGATCCGGATCAAAGACACATCGAGCCGACCGTGCTCACCGGCGTCGATGCAGACTCGGCCGTGATGCGGGACGAGATTTTTGGGCCGATCTTGCCGCTTGTCGAGGTCGACTCGCTCGATGCGGCGATCGCGTTCGTGAGCGGGCGTGACAAGCCGCTCGCCGCGTACGTGTTTAGCGACGACGCCCGGGTGCGTGCGCGATGGGAACGCGAGACGAGCTCTGGCGCGCTGGGATTCGGTGTGCCCGTGCTGCATCTCGCGACGCCCGCGCTGCCGTTTGGTGGCGTGGGGGAGAGCGGCACCGGGGCGTATCACGGTGAGCGGTCGTTTCGCGTGTTCAGTCACGAGAAGGCAGTGCTCACAAAACCGCTGCAGCCCGACACCCTCGCCGCAACCATCATGCCGCCGTTCACACCGCTGAAACAAAAACTTGCGAAGCGGTGGCTGCCGCGCCTCATGTAAACGGTAAGATGTTCGATTGGCGTGGGGCGGCCCGCGCACATTTGAATAGCGCACCGAAGGAGCCCCTATGACGCTGCCGTGGACCCCGCATGGAGACGGCCGACACGTCGCCCCAGACGCGATCGTGCTGCCCGAGGAACGGCTGAGCTGGCCGCGCACCATCGGGTTTGGCATGCAGCACGTCGTCGCCATGTTTGGCGCGACCTTCCTCGTGCCGCTGATCACGGGCTTCAGCCCGACCGCGACGCTGTTCTTCTCGGGCCTCGGTACGCTGCTGTTTCTGTTGCTTACCGGTAACCGGCTGCCGAGCTACCTCGGCTCGTCGTTTGCGTTCATTGCGCCGATTATGGCGGCGCTCGCGGGCGGCGACGACCTTGCCCGCGCTTCGTTCGGGATCCTCGCGATCGGCGTTTTGATGACGATCGTGGGTCTCGTGGTGCACCGCTTTGGCTCACGCTGGATCAACGCGCTCATGCCGCCCGTCGTTATGGGCGCAATCGTTGCCCTGATCGGTTTTAACCTTGCCCCCACCGTCAAGAACAACTGGAACGCCACCGAGCTTTCAGGCTGGGTTGCACTCATCACGATCTCGGCCGTGCTGCTCATCACCGTGCTGTTTCGCGGGCTCATCGGGCGACTCTCGATCGTGCTGGGCATGGTCGTGGGCTACATCGCCGCGGCGCTCATGGGCGAGGTTGATTTCGCGGCGGTTGAAAGTGCTGCGTGGTTGGGCCTGCCCGAGTTTCATGCCGTAGGCAACCCGTTCCAAGACCCGACCCTGTGGGCGCTACTGCCAGCCTTCCTGCCTGTCGTGCTCGTGCTGGTGGCCGAGAACGTCGGCCACGTGAAGAGCGTGGGCCTCATGATCGATCGCGACATCGATCACCTCACCGGCCGTGCGCTGCTCGCCGACGGTGTGTCGACGATGCTCGCTGGCTTCGGCGGCGGCTCGGGCACCACGACCTACGGCGAAAATATTGGCGTGATGGCCGCCACCCGCGTCTACTCGACCGCGGCCTACTGGGTCGCCGGTGGTATGGCGCTCGTGCTCAGCTTCTCGCCCAAGGTGGGCGCGATTATCTTTACGGTGCCGGCGGGTGTACTCGCGGGCGTGACAGTTGCGCTCTACGGCCTCATCGGTCTGATCGGCGTGAAGATCTGGATCGACAACAAGGTCGATTTCTCAAAGCCCATCAACCAGTTTGCGGCGGCCGTGCCGCTGATCGTGGGCATCGCCGACTTCACGGTGCAGTTGGGTGACGTCGTGTTCAACGGCATCGCGCTCGGCACGATCGCGGCGGTCGTGGTGTACCACGTGATGCGTGGGCTGCAGATCGTACGCGGCGGTGAACCTCAGGTGGCCGATCCGGTCGTGACTGAGCAGAGCGGGCAGCTCACGCAGCCAGGGCAGCCAGGGCAGTCCGAGCATGAGGCGCAGAGCGCCGCCCGATAGCGCGCAAGCGGCGTGTTGCGGCGAAACTCCGTGCGCGTTGCGGTGATTTTCGGCCGGGGCGTTTAGGGTGGCGATGTGTGGAGTGTAGATCGGCGTAAACGACCAGAGTCGGGTCGCGAGGTTAGCGGCGCCTCGAACGCGATGAGCGAGCAGCCCACCGAGCAGCTGAGCGAACAAGTTACCGAGCAGCTCGTGCCCGAGAGCGAGGGCTCGCTCGCCCGCGCCCCGCGGCCCGCGCAGGCCGAACCCGATCTCGCGGCGGAGCTGACCGGACCGGTGTCGCTCGTCGACAGCTACGCCGACGATCACGCCGAGTGGCGTGCTGAGCTTGCCCGCATCGGCGGCCGCAACCCGCTGCTGCACTTCGATGACCGACCAGCGAACCGCATCGAGCTTTCGTCGACCCACCCGGGCGGCCTGCCTCAGTTCATTACGGGCAATAAGATTTTGCTGTCGGCGCTGATACGCGACGACCTGGCGCTTAGGCACGCGAAGTTCGCGGCGGGCCGCGTCACAGATAAAGCGATCGAGATGCGCACGGTGCGCGGGCTCGAGACCGTGCACCTGGGCATTGGCATCGCCAAGTGGAGCTTTGAGGGCGAAGAGTTTTGCGCCCCGATTCTGCTGCGCCCCGTCGCGATTCGTCGGTACGGCCGCGACTACGAGCTCAAGCTCAAACAGTTTCCCGTCGTCAACTCTGAGCTGATTCGTGTAATGCGCGAACAGTTTGGCATTGCCGTTGACGCGCGCGTGCTCATCGAGCTGTCGCAGTCTGAGGGCGTGTTCAAGCCGCAGCCCGTGATCGACCGGCTGCGACAAATGGCAGCGGGCGTGCCCGGTTTCGTTGTGCAGCCGCGCCTTGTTGTCTCGTCATTTCATAATGTGTCGCAGCTTATGGTGTCTGACGCGAAGCAGCTCGACTCGCAGCTGCTGTCGGCGATCTGCGGTAACGAGCCAGCACGCAAGGCTCTCGCTGAGGGCTACCGTCCCGTCTCACCGACCCCGTCGGACGAGCGCTCGCCCGACACCGACCGCTACCTCTACGACGCAGACGCCGAGCAAGAAGACGTGCTCGCGCAGATCTCGGCGGGGCACTCACTCGTCGTGCACACCCTGCCCGGCACGGGCGGCACACAGACGGTGGTCAACGCGATTGGTGCGCTCGCCCGCGAGGGTAAGCGCGTGCTCGTCGTGTCGCCGCGTCGCGCCACCCTCGACGGCATCACACACCGACTCACTCGAGCAGGACTGCCCGGCCTGTCGGTGGGGCCACGGCGCCTGCGGCGCGGGCTCGTCGAGTCGATTAGCCGCAACGAGAATGCCCGCGGCGGTCAGCTGCGCGACGTCGACGCGGCGCTCACTCGCCTGCGCGGGGCGCTCGTCGATTACCGGTCTGCGCTCAACACCCGCGATCCCCGGTTTGGTGTCGCCCCCATCGAAGCGCTGCGCGAGCTCACGCAGCTGTCGCTCGCAGATGTGTCGCCCGCAACCACGGTGCGGCTCAACGACCAGGCGCTGTCGCAGCTGACCATCGATCGGTCAGCGATGGCCGAGGCGTTTACCGAGGTCGCGCGGCTCGGCCAATTCCAGTACGGGCCCGAAGACTCGCCGTGGTACGGCGTCAATTTCAGCACAACAGAAGAAGCCCGCAAGGCGTACTCGCTCGCGGTCAACCTCGCAGAGTCACAGCTACCGCGCCTCATTTCGATGGCTAACGAGGTCGTCGGCCAGACTTCAATGCGCCCCTACGAGACGGTCGCCGAGCTGGGCGTATTCTTGCGGCTACTCATGGGACTGCGCGACACCCTCGATCGGTTTACGCCCGACGTATACGACCGTTCGCTCACCGAAGTGATCGCAGCGCACGCCCCCCGCAGCTCTGACGACGAGATCGAAATGACGTCGTCGAACAAGCGCAGGCTGCGCAAGCTTGCCCGCGAGTACGTGCGGCCTGGCGTGCACATCTCAGACATGTACGCGCGGCTCGTGCAGATTCAGCAGCAGCGAGTGCTGTGGCACCGCTACAGCACGATCGAAGGCACACGCCCCGAGGTGCCGCTCGGCATCGCAGACGTGGTGACCGCATACCAGTCTGCGTACCAAGACCTCGACGAGATTGACCGGGTGATCGGCACCGCGTCTGACCGCGACCGCCTCAAGAACCTGTCGCTTGCAGACCTCGCCGAGCGCATTTCAGACCTCGCCCGCGAGTCTGAGGTGCTGCAGAATATTCAAGAGCGCACGACCATCGTCGAGCGCATGCGCCAGGCGCACCTCGAACCGCTGCTTGACGACCTTTCGGCCCGCCACGTGCCCGCCGAGCACGTCGCAGCAGAGCTCGAGCTCGCCTGGTGGCAGTCGGCGCTCGAGCGCATGCTGCAGACCAACGAGGCGTTGCTGAGCGCGAACACGTCGGTGATCGACCGACTTGAAGCTGACTTTAGGCTCGTCGATGACGCGCACTGCGGCGCCAACGGCACACTGCTCGCAGCCTCACTCGCCGACGCCTGGCGCGTCGCGGTGCTCGACCACAAACAAGAGGCGCTCGCCATGCGCGAGGCGCTGCGCAGTCGCTACGTCACAGCGGGGTTGCTTGCGCAGCACGCGCCGACGCTACTGTCGACCCTCGCACCGGTGTGGGCGATGTCACCGTACGAGGTGGCGCAACTGCCCGACGCCATGAAGTTTGACGCGGTGCTGCTCGTTGACGCTGGCGCGACGACACTCGCAGAAAACCTCGGCGCGATTCGCCGAGCCGAGCAGGTCGTCGCGTTTGGCGACACGATGACGCAGAGCCCATCAACGTTTGAAATCGCCGTCGGCCCCATCGACGACGCGAGCGAGCCCTCCGAGACGCCCGAGCAGTCACATGCGAAGTCTGCGTACGCACAACTGAGCGACGTGCTGCCCACGCTCACGCTCACACGCAGCTACCGTGCGGGCGGCGAAGACCTCACCCACCTGGTGAACACGCGGTTCTATGACGGCGCGATTCAAACGATGCCGTGGGCGGGCTCCTTCCTCGGCCGTTCAAGCCTCACTTACGATTTCGTGCAGGGTGGGCAGGGGCTGCCCGATCAACACACCGGAGCGGTCGAGAGCACCGACGCCGAGGTCGAGCGCGTCGTGCAGCTCGTGCTCGAGCACGCGAACGACCGCGCGAGTGAGTCGCTCATGGTCATCACGGCGAGCGAACGTCATGCCGTGAGGGTGTACCAGGCGGTGCTGCAGGCGTTTTCGAAGTTTCCGCAGTACCGCGAGTTCTTGCTCGGGGAGCGCGCAGAACCGTTCGCGGTGCTCACGCTCGAGCAAGCGACGGCGCAAAGCCGCGACCGCGTGATCTTCTCGATCGGCTATGGCCGCACCCCGCACGGCCGTGTGCTGTCGAACTTTGGCGGCCTCGGTAAGCCCGGCGGCGAGCGACTGCTCGCGGTCGCGATGACGCGCGCCCGCCGGGCGATGACGATCGTCAGCTGCTTTAGGCCGAAAGACCTCGACGCGGCACGCATTAAGCACGGCGTGGTTGACCTCGCCGAACTGCTCGCGCACGAGCACCCCGAGCCCGCTGAGCCCCTGCTGCCCGCCGAGCGCGACCCGATGCTCGGTGAACTCGCCGACAGGCTCGAAGCGCACGGCATGCGCGTGGTGCTCGACTACCTCGGCGTGATTCCGATCGCCGCCTCGTTTGGCGAGCGTGCCATCGCGGTCGACATCGACCTGGGTGATGGCTCCGACAGCCTGCGCGACACGCTCAGGCTGCGGCCCGCGGTGCTACGCCGCCTCGGCTGGCACTACCACCGGGTGCAGAGCTTCGACCTGTTTACCGACCCCGACGAGGTCGCCCGCCGCGTTGCGCGCATGGTCGGCTGCGAAGACGGTAAGAGCACGTCTGATGCGGCTGTAGGCTCGGGTACCGACTCGGCCGCTGCAGGCGCACAATCGTGATCACAGGCCCTGCCGCTCACGCTGGGTCAGAGCAGCCCGCGGCCAAAGCTGCGCTCGCTGAGCCTGCTGAGCCTGCTGATTCTGCTGAGTCTGCTGATTCTGCTGATTCTGCAGTGCCGGATCATGGCCGCCGCACGAATCGTCGTGCTTCTCGCCCCGCCCCGGCCGGTGTCGACCCGAAGCCTTTGGAGCACACGCTGACCGCTCGCGCACGAGAGGACCGCCCCGAGGGGTGGGGCGACGCTTCAGCGCACAAGCAGATGAGTGCTCACGATGCGGCGCTGAAGCGCGACCGTCCGCCGCACTGGGGCTAGGACGCCGAGGTGCCGTATTCACGACACCCGCTCCAACCGGTCAACTTAGGGGGCGCCGAGGGCCCCGATCCGATGGGCGCACGCGCCGACAGAAAATATGCGCGACAAATTCCGTTTCTGAGGCAGTCATAAGCGGAAGTAGTCGCGCATATTTTCTGTAAACGGGGTTGGAACTACGGGGCTGGCAGAATTCAGTCGGCTCGACTGAATCAGTGACCGTATCTCGGAATAAGAGTCGCGCCAACCCGTCAACTTGCGCGAGGCTAGGACGCCGAAGAGCTCGCTCCTGCGCTGCCCGAACCCGAGCCCGAAGAGCCTGAGCCTGAGCCTGAGCTGCTCGAAGCACGCGAATCGGTGCGGTAGAAACCTGAGCCGTTGAAGGTGACGCCGAGGGATCCAAATACCTTGCGCAGCGTTCCGTCGCACTCGGGGCACGAGGTCAGCGCGTTGTCCGAGAAAGACTGGTAGATGTCAAAAGCGTGGCCGCAGTCGGCGCAGCGATAAGCGTAGGTAGGCACAGTTCTCCATGCTACAAGGTGGCGTCTGGTGAAGTGCTACCGGCGCTACCTGTGCTGCTAAACGTGTGAATCCCCGTAGGGGTCACTGCACCGGTGACCGCCACATCGTGCGAGTCCCGGGGCAGCGCCGCAACCAGCTCGGTGTCGAACACTACGGTGTAGACGGGGGTCGTGCGCGGCAATCGCGCGAGCGCCCGGTCGTAATATCCCATGCCCCAGCCCAGCCGGGTCCCTTGGGTGTCGACCGCGCAGGCTGGCACGAATACAAGATCGGCCTGGGCGAAGGCGGCTTCGCCCAGGCGCGGGCCCTGCGGTTCCAAGATGCCGTGGCGGCCAGGGGCTAGGCTCGCCGCCCCCTCATGCAGCACCCAGTCAAGCCGCGAGCTCGTGAGCGAGACGGGCAATAGCACCTCGAGTCCAGCAGCGACGGTCCACTCGAGAAACGGACCGGTGTCTGGTTCGTGAGGGACGGCACTGTAACACGTGACCCTGCGTGCGCCGAGCTGTCTCGTGAGCGAGATGAGGTGCGCGGTGAGGGCCTGGGTCGCGAGGGCGCGCTCGGACGGCGACATGGCGGCCCGCCGCGCGCGCACCGCCCGTCGCACTGCTGCCTTGTCAGTGTCACCGAGATCGGTGCCGCCGAAGTTGTGGCTGTCGGTGGCTTCGCGGGGTGCTTCGCTCATGGCTCAAGCATAGGAGCAGGCGCCGCGGCTTAGCGTTTCAGTGGGCAAACGGTAAGCTGTGAGGCATGACTGAAGCACGCAAGCCAGGCCAGACGGTAACCAAGGCGGTCATTCCCGCCGCGGGTCTAGGGACCCGGTTCTTGCCGGCGACCAAGGCGATGCCGAAGGAAATGTTGCCGATCGTGGACAAGCCCGCGATTCAGTACGTCGTCGAAGAGGCCGCACACGCGGGCCTCGGTGACGTGCTCATCATCACGGGACGCAACAAAGACAACCTGCTCAACCATTTCGACAGCGTGCCCGAGCTCGAGTACACGCTTGAGCGCAAGGGCGACGAGGGCAAGCTCGACAAGGTTCACCAGTCGAGTGAGCTCGCAGAGGTGCACTTTCTGCGCCAGGGACAACCGAACGGGCTCGGCCATGCCGTGGGTCGTGCCCGCTGCCACGTCGGTGACGAGTCCTTCGCGGTGCTGCTCGGTGATGACCTGATCGACGAGCGTGACCCGCTGCTTGACCGCATGATCGCCGAGCACGATGCACGCGGCGCGACCGTCATCGCGCTGATGGAGGTGCCCGCAGAATCGATCCACCTCTACGGCTGCGCCGCCGTTGAGGCGACCGATGACCCCGACGTCGTGAAGATCACGGGGCTCGTTGAGAAGCCCTCACGCGACGAGGCCCCGTCGAACCTCGCGGTGATTGGCCGGTACGTGCTGCGCCCCGAGATCTTCGACCTGCTCGACGAACTGCCGCCCGGCCGCGGCGGCGAGATTCAGCTGACCGATGCGCTGCACCTGCTGGCAGAGGGCAAGGGGCACGCCCCCGTCTACGGCGTCGTATTTCGCGGCCGCCGCTACGACACGGGCGACCGTGCCGACTGGATCAAGGCCAACGTGCTGCTTGGCGTAGACCATGCAGAGCTGGGTGACGAGATCTCGGACTGGGTGATCGACTTCGCCGACCAGCTGCGCGCAAAGCGCCAGGGAAGCTAACAACGCGTGCCGCTCGGGCGCGAGATAGAACAGCCAGCACCCCGGTACGCCGGCCGGGTGGGGTTGCAGCTCGTGCGCGCCCGAGACGCCGTGACCCTCGCACGGCTACTCACCGAAAATCGCTCGTGGCTCACGCCGTGGGAGGCGACGCACCCGTCTGGGCGGGGTGTGGTGCCCGGATCCGGGTCGATGCGGCCCGTGATTAAGCTGCTGCGCAAGCAGCTGCGTGCAGGGGCGGGAGTGCCTTTCGTGATTACGTACGATGGTGCGATCGTGGGGCAGCTGAGCGTGGCCGAGGTGAGTGGCGGCGCCCTGCAGGCCTGTCAGATCGGTTACTGGGTCGCTGAGGAAGCCGCGGGCCGCGGTATTGCCCCTGCGGCGGTCGCGCTCGCGATCGACTATGTCTTTGAAGAGCTGGGGCTGCACCGGATAGAGGTGTGTATTCGACCCGAGAACGCGGCGTCACTGCGCGTGGTCGAGAAACTCGGGCTTGCGTATGAGGGGCGGCGGCAGGCCTATATTCACATCGACGGCAAGTGGTGTGACCATGACTGCTTCGTGGTGGTGCGCGATCGTGTGCCGCCGCAAGTCGCTGAGGTGCTGAGCCTCGCCGTTACCGGTTGATTCGATGCTGCCCGATAAATTTGGCGGCGCGCCGGGAGGCGATGAACAGCTCGACACCGTACAGTGAGAAACATGACTGGCGGCGTATTCGGTGGCGGAGTGATCTTTGTGGTCGCCGCGCTGCTCTGGGGCGCCGTCTTTATTCCATCGTGGACGCGTCGCCGCGAGTTTCGCGCGGCCGAACGTAACGCGTTGCGGTTGCAACGCACGCTGCGAGTGCTCGCTGAAACCGCAGAGATGCCCGAAGAAGTCCGCATCGAGGCCACAGCGAAAGAAGCGCTCGCCCACGAGAAGATGCTCAAAACGGCGCGTAAGCAACTCGATGCCGAACGTGCGGCAGAGCTCGCAGATGCGCGAGCAGAGCAGGTGCGCGCCGAGATTCGCGCCCAGCAAATGAAACGAAAAGAGCGCGCTGCGGTGCGCTCTTCGCGGTTGCGGAGGCCTTTTGTGCGCCGTGTACGCGCGACGGCCGCGCTGGGGGCGTTGCTCGGCTTGCTCGGTTCACTGACCGGGGCCGGTATCGCGATTGCGGGGGCTGGCGCCAACACGCTGGTATGGAGCCTGCTTGTGACCGCAACGTCGTTTGGTGCGCTCATGCTGCTGGCGCCCGGTCGCGGTCGGGCACAGGTGCTGCCCGTCGAGATCGAGGTGTGCGAAGAAGCCGCACAGCTGCCCGCTCAACCTGAAGAGGTTATGGACGAGGTCGACGTCGAGGCACAGGCCGCGGCACACCGGCAAGCGCAGCAGGCCGCGGCTGAGCGTATTGAGCGTGCCAGGGCGCTGGCCCGCGCCCGAGCTGTAAAGCAAGCCACGTCTCTTGAGAACCAGACTGATTCGATGCTGCTGCGTGAGTCGGCTCCGCAGGCTTCGGCAACTTCAGCGACTTCGCAGGCTTCGCACTCGCAGACATCGCGCGCGCAGCGCGTGGCACCAGCGCAGCCGGTCCCAGCGCAGACGGCCCCGGCGCAGACGGTCGAAGCGCAACAGCCTGCGCGAGAGGTCGCGGCGGTACGCCGGCAGCATCAGGCACCCCGTGTGTCGCCACAGCAGCAGGCGGCGCGCGAACGGTTGCGCCAGATGGGCGTCGTAGGTGACACGAGCGACGGCATGCTCAATCTCGACGATGTGCTGCGTCGTCGTCGCAGCGGCTAGAAACTTTCGGCGTGTTCGATTTCGGCTGAAGCACACACGCCTGCTAAAGTTTTTCTTGTCAGGGTCCTTAGCTCAATTGGTAGAGCGCCTGCTTTGCAAGCAGGAGGTCGCGAGTTCGATTCTCGCAGGATCCACCAGGTTAAGGCCCCGCTCGCGAGCGGGGCCTTTTTAGTGTTGTGCCGCCTTGCTGTGGCCGCACCACCGCACTGTTGCATCACCTGCCGCAGTACCCAGCTAACGCGCGCCGGGCCCGCCTACACTGTCGTAGTGGTACTTGCACTCTGGATTTCTCTGCTCGGCGTCAGTCTCGTCGTAAGCCTCACCCCCGGTGCTGGCGCGATCAACACTATGTCGAACGCGCTCGCAGTCGGTTGGCGACGCGCATTCTGGGGCATCATCGGGCAGCAGTTCGGCATCCTCGCCCACATCCTGGTCGCTGCTGCAGGCATTGGGGTGCTCATCACGGGGAGCCCCGTCGCGTTTGCCGTTGTGCGCTACGCAGGAGCCGCCTATCTCATCTTCATTGGGCTGCGGCAGTTCTTTGCGCGACCACCTGTCGCGGCTGGTCATACACCTGCGAAAAGCGCTGCAACACAGAGTGCGCCGGGCAAGGCCGAAAGCGAGACGGCGACGGGGTCCGTGCAGGTGCTTACGCGGGTCGAAGCGCGGGTCTCCGAGACCGAACTGGCAGGGGGCAGTGCGCCGAAACCCGGCAATGGAACGTCCGCACCTACTGCGGGTCAGCTCGTGCGCCGCGGCTTCTGGGTCAACATGCTCAACCCCAAAGCGGTCGTGTTCTTTCTCGCCATCATGCCGCAGTTCATCTCGGCAGACCTGCCCGCGATGCCGCAGTATCTGATCATCGCGCTCACCATGACCGCGATCGATATGACCATCATGACCTTCGTCTTCGCGGCCGCTGCCGAGCAGTTTCGCCGTTTCACCGGTTCGCCCCGGGGCCAGGTGGTTTCGAACCGGATCTTTGGGTCGCTGTTCGTGTTGATCGCGGTCGCGATGCTGTTGCTCAACTGACACGGATTAGGCTTCGGCCGTGTTTCGTTTCGCGTTGGTGCCACTCAATCGGCTAAGGTTGCTTCTTGGGCCCCTATAGCTCAGCGGTAGAGCTACGGACTTTTAATCCGCAGGTCGTAGGTTCGATCCCTACTGGGGGCACGATAAGGCAAACGTAAAGGCCCGGTCAGATGTTATTTCTGGCCGGGCCTTTTTGTGTCCCCGTTTGTCCGTGGGTCGCGTGGGGCAAACGTGGGGCAAATCACGCGCGCCGGGGGAACTGGATGACGTTGCTGGGGAGGTCGTCTGCGGGTGGATTGGGCGTCGCTGGTGCTTGCCGCGGGTCTTGCACGGCGGTCTTGGCCTCGGCGCGCACGGTCGCGCTGCGGTGCGTGTAGCGCTCTGTGGTGGCGATCGAGGCGTGGCCGAGGAGAGTTGCTATCTCGGCGAGGCTCAGGCCTGCGTCGAGCTGCTCGGTGGCGTAGGTGTGCCGGAGGGTGTGGATCGTGGCCGGGTCGGTGCCGGGCGGGTTCAGGTTGGCGGCTTCGGCTGCGGGTTTCCAGTGCCGTTTGTGCCAGCTCGAGTAGTCGAAGGGGGCGGCGCCTCGGCCTGCGAAGAGGTAGCCGGTCGGGGTGGCCTCGACCAGCGGGCGGATTATCTCGATGAGCCAAGGGGCGAGGGGTACGGTGCGGCGCTGCTTGCCCTTGGTGTACGGGACGAGCACGCGGTTGGTGGCATCCCATGCGTCGCGGTAGCGGATGGTTCCGTGCTCGAGGTCGATGCGCTTCGCGGTGAGTGCGATCGCTTCTCCCCAGCGCGCTCCGGTGCCGAGGAGTACTGCTACGAGCGCGCGGTCAAAGTCGTTGGTGAGGTTGCTGAATAGTCGGTGCTGCTCGTCTCGCGTGAGGGTGCGCTCGGAGGGGTTCGCCTGCAGGCCGAGGCGCAGGCGGAGGGCTGGGTTGGCTGGGATGATTTCCGCGTCGACGGCTCCGGCCAGTGACGCCGACAGGAGGGCGATCGCGCGTTGGGTGCTCGAGGGTGAGAGTTCGGCCTTGGTCTGCAGCTCGGCCGCCCATGCTTTGATCGCGTGCCTGGTGATCTGGTTGAGTGGTGTGGCGCCCCATTTCGGGCGGAGGTGTTTGGTGAGGCGTGATTGGTCTCGGCGGGCGGTTGATGCTTCGACAGGGCGGGTGGGGATCCACTCGTCTGCCCATTCGCCCCAGGTGCGGTTGCCTGCCTCTGGGTCGTGCCAGCCGGTGGCGCGGGTGTCTGCCTCGGCGGATTCTGCTGCGCGGAGTGCTGCGCGCTTGTGCGTGTAGGTGCCGGGGAGGTAGCGTTTTGTGCCGCCTGGGATGCGGTAGCCTGCCCGGTAGCGGCCGGAGGGGAGTGTTTCTGTCCAGGCCATGTGTCAGCGCTCCTTGTTTTGGGCGTGACGGGATAGTGTTGTTTGCATCGGATTGCCTTTCGTGGTGGTTCGGTGGTTGCCCTCGGGGCGCGATTTCTTCTTGGCGGGAGTGGTCGCGTTCCGGGGGCTTTTTGTGTTTTAGGGGGTGCTGGTGTGCGTGTGTACGTGGTTCACGGTCTGCGGCGCGACTTGCTGCGCGGGCGTAGTGTGCTTGTTCATGAAGTCGCGGTGTCCGCAGTACTGGCATTTCTTGAAGAATGGGATGCCGAGGGCGCCCATGAAGCCGGTGAAGATGATGATGGTCCAGATGACGGTGGTGCGGCCCACGTTGGCGCCGCCGCCCTCGCACGGCTTGCAGCCGATGCAGCCCTTCTGTGAGTACTGGTTGAGGTGCATGCTCATGCTGCTTTCCTTTCGTAGCGGTGGCCGAAATGTTTCTGCCACTCGATGATCAGGGTAGTGGTGAGGTCTAGTTCTAGCGCGATCGCGGCCGGGTGCGGGTTGAGTCGTTCGGCGCGCGCGTAGTCGTCGACGTTGACGGCGAGCTGGGCGGCTCTGCGCCATGCCTGCGCTTCGTTGCGCGGGCTGCTGCAGTTGTGGCCGTGGTGGGCGTGGCCGAGCTCGTGCGCTAGTGTCTCGCGTCGCTGCGGAAGGGTGAGGAGTTGATCGATGATGATCAGGTCGTGGGCGGGGATGTAGGCGCCGCGGAGGGGTGGTTGGAGGGGTGCGTATTTGACGGTGACGCCGAGGCGGGTGGCTTCGGCGAGCAGCGTGTGCATGGGTGCTCCTATGGGTGGGGGTTGGCTTCGGCTTCGGTGTCGCGGCCGTCTTGGTTGTGGGCGGCGTGGGAGAGTTGGAGGAGGGCTTGGGTTTCTTCGGGGGTGAGGTTGTCTCGATGATCGTCGAGACGTACGACATTGGATTTCGGCAGGTGGCTGTCAATGAGCTCGGTGACTATCTCGGTGACGACGTCGCGGTCATTGCTGCTGATGCCGTCGAATGCTTCGCGCAGTTGCTCGAGGCGACGCTGTAGCTCATCGATGAGGGCCGAGGTGTTGACGTTGCTGAGGTCGATTGGCGCTTCGACGGTGGTGCCTAGCTCGGCGAGGTCTGCGCTGTTAAGGTAGCCCGCCGCGATGAGCCCGGTGAGAGCGTTGGCGTTGTAGAGGCGTGCGAGGTCCACAACCTGCTGGGGGCGGGGTTTGGTGCCTGCTCGCCAGCGGGTGATTGCTGATTGCGAGAGCCCGAGACGTGCTGCGGTGCGTGCGTCGCTATCGTCGCCGCGGGCGTCTTCCATGTATGCAATCCATGCGGTTGTGCTCATGGATGAATCGTACCCCGTGGCTTGCAGTTCTGCAAGGAGTTTCAGGAATTGCGCCCGCGGAATCATGCGGAAGTCTGCGGGTCACGATGATTTGATTTTTTGCAAGAACTTGCAAATAGTACCGTACGGGGTTATGGTTTCAATCATGAAAGCTCTTGCAAACATTCAAGGTAACGATTCGCCGCGGCTAATGCTCAACATGGAGAAGCTGCACGAAATTCGCCGCGCCAACGGCATCGGCACTGATGCCGACTTGGCTCGATACATCGGGATCGACCCCGCGTCGCTATACCGGTACGCGACAGGGAAAGGCGGCCCTTCAAATCGGGTACTCGCTCGGCTCAAGGCAGCGTTCCCGTTGGTGCCGCTCGGTGACTTTGTGAAGCTCGAAGGAGGGTCGCTCTAATGTCTGACCACATCACTACAACCCCCGAGGTCACAGTGGAGACCGGCAAAGCCACTATCGAGTGGACGGGTAAGGAAACTGGCGCGTGGGAGTCGATTCTGATCGAGCTCGTCGACGGGCACATGCAGGTCAGTGGTCGTGGTGACGGGCCGGTGTCGATCCCGGTCGAGAACATCGGGGTTGTCATGGCGTACATGGCGGAGCTCAATGTGGAGGCTCAGGCCTCGCGCACGGCGGAGGCCGTCTAAAAGCTGCACCTCTCGCCCGCTGTCGTAGGCGGCTTGAGGACTGGGGTCTTGCCCGTCTCGGCACCGCGTTCGCGGGGTGCTCGAGCTGCTGCATACCCAAAAGCCAGGGATCAGCCAGAGCGCCACGTCGCGCCGAGGGGGTCACCGTCTGGTCGTTGAGAACTACATAGAGAACTTTTGGCATACGTGCACATGTCGACATAGGTCGCCAGCTCACTCGCCCGCTCAAGCGTTTCTGGACTTGGGCCGCGTGACTGGCAGCGAAAACTAGTCGACCGCTGAGGTCGGATGCCGTTTGTTGTGTGGCCCCTTGTGTGGGGCAGGCGGCGCGTTGACGGGCGAGTGTTCGTCGCGGTGCCGCCGCTTTTCAGAGAAACAACTAGAGAGGTGGTTTGTTATGGCTGCTTTGGCTGCTGCGGTTGAGCGCGATATTGAGGCGCTCGCCGTGAATAGGTTTGTGTCGCCGTTTGCGGCGGCGTTGATGGTTGGCCGGCATGTTGAGACGGTGCGTGATGCGCTGCGTTCGGGTGAGCTGCACGGGGTGCAGCGGGTCAAGGGTGGGGCGTGGAGGTTGCGCCCGGCTTGCGTGGAGGCGTGGGCGGATGGTGTGCCGTGTGCGCATCAGGAGGAGCGGCGCCCGGTGTCGCTGCAGGAGTGGCGTACGCGCCCGGCACGGGGGTCGCTGTGAGCGCCCGGTATGCGGTCGCGGTGTTTCTGCTCGTGCTCATTGGTGCGGCCGCTGTCGCGGTGTATCTGGTGCGGGTGCTGCTCGGGCTGACTGTGGCTATGGATGGTGCAGCGTTTCTTGCGCTGCTGTCGTTCAATGCTGCGGCTGTCCTGTATGCGTGGCGGGAGGTGCGGTCGTGATTGTTACCGGCCTGGACTTGTCGTTGACGTCTACCGGTATGGCTCGCATCGGTGCGGGCGATTTTGGGGCGTCGTCGGTCGCGCTTGGCACGGTGAAGTCGCAGCCTCTCGGGGCTTCGGTGGAGGCGCGCCTGGATCGGCTTGCCGCGATCGTGTCTGGTGTTGAGGATTTCATTTTGCGGGGTTCGCTCGTCGTGATTGAGGCGCCCGCGTATTCGCGGCAGGCCGGGGCTCGTCATGAGCGTTCGGGGTTGTGGTGGATGGTGGCGCGTGCGGCGAAGGCGAAGGGCTGCCGTGTGGTGGAGTGTTCGCCGACTGCGCGGCAGCGGTATGCAGTGGGCCGTGCTGGCCCGTCGGTGTCGAAGGCTGACGTGAAGGCTGCCATGTCGGCCGGGTTTCCTGCCGTGTCGATCGCTAATGATGATGAGGCTGATGCGCTCGTGCTCGCGGCGCTTGGGGCTCGTCTGATCGGGTTTCCGGTGGATGCGGACGTGTCGTACCGGGTCGAGGCTGCGGCGTCGGTGCGGGGCGAGCTGTAGCGGGCTCTGCTGCCGCTTTATAGGTTTCGGTCTCCCTCTGGGGCCGAAGGGTGCTTTGTGTGCCCGAATTGCAGAAAGGAACAACCAAGTGGTTCATGTTGCGGGGGCTTTGCCGAAGGGCGAGGCGAACGGGTTAGAGGCTCATTCTTTGGCGCTGTCGAAGGCGCTCGGGGTTGGGCGCAAGTTTTATGTCGTCGGTGTGGTGGAGACGCATTCGGTGAAGACGGGGAAGGATTTTGTGCCGGTGCCGACGGTCGCGTTTACGCGGGTGGAGTTGGTGCCGTTCGAGCATGAGTTGGAGACGCCTGCGGCTGATCTGCTGGTGGCGTTGTCTGATGTGCGCCGGGGTGGTGATGGGCAGCAGTCGTTCAATTTGCGGGGCGAGGCTGCACCGGATATGCCGGTGGAGCCGGAGGTGCTCGAGCTGGATTCGGGCGGCGGCATGTTCTTCCGTGTTGTTGATGTGGAGCCTGGCGTGTTTGAGCTGCGCTTGTGTTCGCAGTATGTGGAGGGGCTGTTGGTGCGGCGTCTGCAGCGTTCGGATTGGGGTGAGGTGCCGCCTGGTGATTATCAGGCGGACCAGTTCGATGAGGCGTTGGCGTCGTTTGCTCGGGTGTTGTTGACCGAGTGGGAGACGAACGGTGGCGAGGCTGTGGTTGATGCCGAGGTTGTCGATGATGCCGAGGTTGAGGGCGGCGAGGTTATCGATGGGGTTGTGTGGCCTGCAGCCGATGATGAAGCCGAGGCCACTGAGGGTGGTGATTCCTAGTGAGCGACATGCACTACGAGCTGACCGGAAAGTCAAAGGTCAACTTTCACGGCTACACCGTGCATCAGATCCGCGCGACCCGCGATATTCCTGGCACGCGGATCCGCAAGGGCGACGTTGGCGGTTGGGTTGGGTCGCTGCTGATGGATGACGGCGACGCTCGGGTCTCCGGCGACGCTTGGGTCTCCGGCGACGCTCAGGTCTACGGCAACGCTCGGGTCTCCGGCGACGCTCAGGTCTACGGCAACGCTCGGGTCTACGGCAACGCTCGGGTCTACGGCGACGCTCGGGTCT
Organism: Leucobacter faecis; assembly: GCF_054456695.2. NCBI lineage: Bacteria > Bacillati > Actinomycetota > Actinomycetes > Micrococcales > Microbacteriaceae > Leucobacter > Leucobacter faecis. Next base: position 185,810 of record NZ_JBTJER020000002.1, on the reverse strand, counting down.
CCGGCGACGCTCGGGTCTCCGGCGACGCTCAGGTCTCCGGCGACGCTCGGGTCTCCGGCGACGCTCGGGTCTCCGGCAACGCTCAGGTCTACGGCGACGCTTGGGTCTCCGGCAACGCTTGGGTCGAGGAGTCCTGGCATTACCTCGTGGTGGGCCCGATCGGCTCAGAAAACCAGTACGCCACGCTCACCCGTCAGAAGGGTGGCGGGCATCGTCTCGACGTCGGCTGCTGGACGGGTGGCAGTCTCGGCACACTCATGGCCGAGGTGAAGCGTCGCCGCGCCCATTGGGATGGCGACGAGGCGACACGAGAGCTGTGGATGCTGCAGTACCGGGCGCTGCGAAAGCTCGGCAAAGCGACGGTGGCCCGATGGGCCGAGGCCACGGAGGAGGCGAAGTGAGCGAGTCGTTGACGGATCAAATCGCGGAGCTCGTTGATCGGGCCGAGTCTGCGGAGGCACTCGCCGCCTCGCTTGGCCGTGAGGTCGAGCGGGTGCAGCGTGCACTGGATAGCGCGCAGCGGGAGGTGGTCGCGCATCGGGCGGGGTTGAAGCTCGAGGAGAAGGTGCGTAATCAGGCCGACGCCAATAATGCTTTGCAGCTCGGGATGGAGCGTATGCGTGCGGAGCGTGACGCGGCTGTGGCGAAGGCTGCCGGGCTGGCCGCGTTTAATCGTGCGCTGCCGGACCTGGAGGGCGCGTTGGGCGTGCACTACGACCTGCGGGCGTGGCCGGTCGATCGTCGGGTGGCAGTCGCGGTGCGGCTTGCTGCCGAGCTGCGCGGGTTCTATGACCTGGAGCAAGAGCGGGCCTACCGTGCCGCCACCGCCGCGGCTGCGGCAAAGAGTGTCGAAAAGCTGATTAATGAAGTGAGGGCTAAGTGATGACTGTTCAAGCTGAGGCGTACGTGCCGCCTGTACTGGCCGAGCTTGAGGGGCGCGCGGGCGCGCCTGACACGGATCGTGAGGCGTGGCTTGCTGAGCGCCGCGGCGGCGTGACTGCTACCGAAGTTCGTGACCTGTATATGCGGCGGATTGGCCGCCCGGCTTACAAGCTGGAGCAAGAGCTGATCGATGAGAAGCTGGGCCGCTCGGCCGACTCGTTCACGGGCAACCGTTACACCGAGTGGGGGAAGGAGCGGGAGCCGGTCATCGAAGCGGTGATGGCTGCGAGCGAGGGTTACCGTGCCGAGGCGCGCGTGTTCAAGCATGCGGACAACGCGCGGCATCTCGCGTCACCGGATGGTGTCGGTGTTGATTTCGATGAGCTACTGGAGCTGTTGGAGATTAAGACGGCCGGTTACGATCTGCCGCCCGGCTCGCCCGCGTACGACAAAAAGGGGTACGAGTTCCAGGCTCAATGGCAGATGCACGTGCTCGGTGCGCGCCGTGTGCGGCTCGTCGTAGAGGAGCGGCTGATCGATGAGCACGGCGACTTCTATCCGGGGCCGTTGCATCGTCATTGGATCGAGCGCGACGATGCTCTGATTGCGGAGCTTGTCGCGGTTGCTGACGCGTTCCTTGCTGAGGTGGATCGGCAGCGTGAGGAGGGCGGCCCGGTCATAGATGAGGCGGTGGATACGCACGCCGTTAATTATCTGCGCGCGCTGGATGAGGAGAAGCGGTGGGCGGCGCTCAAAAAGTCGTCTTATGCGGCGCTGCTCGAGGCGGGGGTTTCGCAGGAGTCGGGGCTTGCTCGGGTGACGTTCTCGCCGGGGCGGCCTGGGACGGAGACGGTCGAAGAGGTTGTCGACCTCGAGCTGGCGGCTGTGGAGCTGCCGGATGAGACGAAGCAGCTGGAGCGGGCTCAGAAGAGGGTGGCGAAGTTGCAGGCGGCGTGGGATGAGCTCGCGGCGCAGTATACGAAGACGGTTTCGAAGGTTGTTAAGGGTACGGGCGCGCGGGTGACCGTGACGGCTGGTAAGGAGACGAAGTAGTGAGCACGATGGTGGCGTTGCCGACTAGTAGCGATCCGGCTGTTTGGTCGCCGGAGGAGTCGGCGCTTGTTGAGGCTTCGGGTCTGGTCCATACGGACGCGAGGTCGAGTGTTAAAACGTTGGCGGATCGGCCTACGGTGGCCGCGTTTCTGCAGCATTGCCAGAGGACGGGGCTGGATCCGATCGCGCGGCAGATTTACTGCATTGCGCGTAAGTCGAAGGGGCAGCTGCGGTGGCAGACGCAAATCTCTATCGATGGGGCTCGGCTGGTGGCTGAGCGGTCGGGTGAGTATGAGGGGCAGACTACGCCGGAGTTCACGTCTGATGGTGTGACGTGGACGCAGGTGTGGCTTGCGGCTGAGTTCCCGAAGGCGGCGCGTGTTGGCGTCTATCGGCGCGGGTTCCGCGAGCCGTTGTATGTAGTCGCGTTGTGGGATGCGTACGTGCAGACCGATTATCAGGGCAACGTCACGCAGATGTGGCGCAATATGGGGCCGTTGATGTTGGCGAAGTGTGCGGAGATGTTGGCGTTGCGTAAGGCGTTTCCGCAGGATCTGTCGGGCTTGTATTCGGCGGAGGAGATGGGGCAGGCGTCGAATGGTGCGACTGCTCCTCAGCCTGCTGCTGCGCCGAGCACTGCTGCCCTGGACCGGAGGAATCAAGAAACGATTGCGGCCCAGGGGAACATTGACCGGGCCGACGATGGGACGTTGCTGCGCACGAATGTTCCCGATGCTGAAGTGGTTGAGGCTGTGGTGGTCGATGAGGCTGCACCGGCTGCGGCGCCTGACGGGCCGGTTATCGACGTGGAGGCGTGGACGCTGCGGATTCAGCAGTGCACGTCGGTGGATATGCTGCGCGCCTTGTATGGGGAGGCGCAGGGTCTCGGCGTGCTCATGGCTCCGTTTACTGAGGACGGGGCTACGTTGAACGATGTTCTGCGGGCGTGCAAGGCGCAGCTGGTAGGTGCGGAATGAGCTCGCTAGATGCGCTGCTTGGTGGCTCTCGGCATGATCTGCCGATGGGGGACTGGGACGCCGGCGTCGACTCTAACGGGCAGGTGTTCATTGCTCGTGGAGGTGTGACGGTCGGGCTGACAACGGAACTCTCGGAGAAGATCCGTGCCGGGTTCGCTCGGGACGGGGGCGCCGAGTCGGGGATGCTCGAAGCGATCCACAGCGCGATCTGCGAAGACTCGCTGAGCGATTGTCTCGAAGAGTTCGGGGCTTGTGCTCGCGCTGTTCGTGCGGTGCGTGAAGCTGGCGGTGCGTCATGAGCGCGGCTGTAGCTGACGGTGACGGGCTGCCCGATTGGGCGTTGGAGGCGCTGCGCGCGATCGGGCTTACTGACCCTGACCCGGACGATGCGCTGCATGTGCGTCTCGTGAACGCGGTTCTCCGGCTCGGGCCTGCTGCGGCACGTGGCGTGCAGCTCTCGGCGATGCGGTTTGAGTTCGCTTGGGAGTTGCGCGCCGCGGGCGCCGAGTTCGCTACTACCAAGACGGATTATGAGCATCGGTTGGCGAAGTCGAAGGCTGCGCTGATGTTGAAGGACGGGTTCTCGGGCGTGAAGGCTCAGGCTGTGGCCGAGGCGGATGATGAGCTGTATGGGCTTCTGTTGCGGTTCCGGTTGGCGGAGCTGCGGGAGCGGTCGGTGCGTAAGTTCTTGGACGCGATTGAGACGGCTGTTGATACGTGGCGTACGCAGCGTGCTGATGAGCGTGCGGCGGATCGTGCGTCGGCTCAGGGTTACGCGGGCGGTGCGTGATGGACATTCTGTTGCGTACTCCTGACAGGGAGGAAGTGCGGGTTCAATCTGGCGGGGCACGCGGTGTCTACTTGGAGATTGATGCGCCGCGGCTCCCCAGCGCATCGGCTGCGCTCTCTCCTGATGAGGCGCGTGTGCTCGGTCAGGCGTTGATTGCTGCAGCTAATGAGGCGGTGCCCGATGGTCTCGATTGAGGTGTTCGAGCCGAGGTATCACCTGGAGCTCGGCGAGGTCTCAATCCAGGACTGGGGGACCGCGCCGGGCGCATGTGTGCGCGGCGTGGAGTGGTCTTTCGCTCGCGCCGCGTTCACCTATGAACGGGCGCTCGAGCTCGCGGTCGAGCTGGCCTCTATCCACGAGCATGTGCGTCTCGTGGATCGTGAAGCCGACGGCGAGGCGCGCGTGCTGCGCGCCGTGCACGCGGTGCGGGAGTTCCTGCCCGCTTCGGATGAATCGGCGAATTGTTACGAGCACGACGAACACCGGTTGGGGTTCGACGGGCTTATCGATGTTGAACGGTTGGTGGCCCTGGTTCTCGCGGCCGCCAACGGGAAGGAGTGAGGTGTGGTTACTGGTGTGAAACCTGATGAGCAGGTGGAGTGGTCGGAGGTGTCGTGGCTTTCTGACGCGATCGATGAGCTATCGGTCAGGCTGTTCGGCGTGCACGCGTGGGAGCTGCCCTCGTGGATCTCTGAGCTGTGCGGGTTGGAGGCGGAGCATGCGGAGGCACGGTTGCGTGGCCGTGCACGTCGTCGCCTCTCGTCACTGCGTAAGCGTGAGCGGGCTATGGGTGCACGCTTGGTGCGGCGTGGCCAGCGGCGCCTGATCGGGCTGCCGTGATGCGCGTTTCAGTGAAGTGGTGTGGAGGGCCGGGTGCATGGTATGTGCTCGGCCCTCGGGCTCTCTCTGGGTCGTCGTTTCTGTTGATTCTCGGGTGTGGCCGGGTTGAGGTGGCGGTGCGTCGTGGCCGGTAACGATTTCTCGGCGCTGGCGCTGCGGATCGCTCGTGCTCGGTCGGCTGGCCGGTGCGAGGGGTGCGGGCAGGTGGAGCGGCTGGAGGCACATCATCGGGTGTTTCGGTCGCGTGGCGGTGGCGGTACGGCCGCTAATTGCTTGCTGCTGTGCGGTTTTGGCAACTCTCGGGGCTGCCATGGGGTCGCGCATACGGGGGACGGCGTGCCGCTCGGGTGGGCGGTTTCCGCGGGCTCGGAACCGGAGACGGTGGAGGTTCGGCTGTCTCGGTTTTCTGCGCCGGTGCTGCTGACGGATTCGGGGCTGGTGCTCGCGGCGCATGGTGTGCCGTGCTGGACGCATCTGGTGTCTGATCCGTTGGGGGCTTCGGGGTGTCGGGCGTGCATGCCGGTTGGGCGTGTGCTCTGGGATTTTGACGAAGAGAAAGGGTGGGGCTGATGAGTTATGAGGCGCTGAATTGGGCTTGGAAGCTTACGGGGCTGCCTACTACGCAGAAGTTCTTGCTTGTCGCGCTCGCTGACCATGCCGACGAAGAGCACTCGTGCTATCCGGGGCAAGAGAAGCTGGCGCGAATGATCGGCGTGCATCGGCAGGCGGTGTCGCGTAACCTCACCGCGCTCGAGTCTGCTGGGTACATTTCGAGGTCTCAGCGTAGGCGTGGTGATGGTTACCGCTCGTCTGATCGGTTCGTGCTCGCGGTTGGTGCTGAAATCTCATGTACGCGAAACGTACGTACGATTCAGGCCGATCTCATGTCCGCCAAAACACGATCTCATGTCCGCGAAAAGGGGGGACAAGAACCATCAGTAGAACCATCAGATATAAACCCCTCTATAGTCTCCCCAGCTTCGGGTTCTGAGTTGGTTACTGCGGCTGATGATCTAGAGGTGTTCGCGGGTGCTGATGTAGTAGCTACAGCGTTCGCGGCGTTCTATAGCTCTTACCCTCGCAAGGTAGGTAAGGCTGCTGCTCGTAAGGCTTTCGTTGCTGCTGTGAAGCGGGCGGGGTCGGCTCAGGTCGTGGTTGATGGGGCGCGTAGGTTCGCGGCGGATCCTAACTTGCCGTCTGGGGCGGAGCGTAACTTTATCCCGCACCCGTCGACGTGGCTGAATCGGGACGGCTGGGAGGACGAGGCGTTGCCGCCTCGTGCGGGCGCTGGGGTGGTCGAGACGGGGCGCAGGGTTGATGAGATTCTGCGGGCTCGTGCTGCGGGCGCCGGGCAGCTCGGGGTGGGCGCGTAATGGATGCGATCGGAGCGAACATTTTGTTGACCCGGTTGCGGTTGCTGGATCCTCGGTTCCCGGTGGCTGATGATCCGGTAGCGCAGGCGGAGGTGTGGGCGGACGTGCTGCACGACGTCGCGTTGGAGGACGCGCTCAAGGCTGCGGTAGCTCATTACCGGGAGTCGTCGCTGCGGCTGATGCCTGCCGATCTGGTGGCGCGGTGCCCTGCGGTCGATGTGGTCGATCCGGTGGCGCGGGAGCGGGCTGAATGGCTCGCCGCTCGCGGCCTGTCGGAGGCGGAGTTGGCGCGTATGGGTCGGGGCGAGTTGGAGAGGCTGGTGTCTGGTGGTTGATGAGACGCCGAGGGATGAGCTCGCGGAGCGGTCGGTGCTGGGGGCGTCGATGCTGTCGAGGCGTGCCGCGGGTGACGCGGTGGAGGCTTTGACGGTCGATGACTTCTATGTGCCGAAGTACGGGACGGTGTTCGCGGCGATCGCGGCACTGGTGTCTCGTGCGGAGCCGGTGGATGCGATCACGGTAGGCGACGAGTTGTCGCGGGCGGGCGAGCTCACTCGTATGGGTGGGCCGGGCCTGCTGCATGAGATGACGGAGGCGGTGCCTACAGCGTCGAACGTCGGCCACTATGTGGAGATTGTTCGGGAGCGGGCGGTGCTGCGGCGCCTGATGGAGGCGGGCGGGCAGATCGTTCATTCGGCTGTGTCGGGTGTCGGCGCGGTCGATGAGGCGGTGGAGGCTGCCCGCTCGCTCGTTGACGGGGTGTCTCGTCGTGTGGTGCGTGACGCGTCTTGGATCGGTGAGGGCCTGTCGGGGACGTTCGAGCAGCTGCGGTCTGGGGCTGCTGATGCTGCGCCGACGTTGTGGTCGAAGCTGAACGCATACATTGGTGGGCTTCGGCCCGGCTGCCTGTACGTGGTAGGGGCAAGACCAGGTGTCGGTAAAACTGTCGTCGGACTGAATCTGGCGGCGGGGCTCGCTGAGTCGCGGTCTGTCGGGTTCGTGTCGCTCGAGATGAGCGAGGAGGAGCTGCGGCGTCGCCTGTTGTCTGCTGAGGCGACCGTGCATCTCGGGGGCCTGCTGGACGCCAACCTGTCGGTCTCCGACTGGGAGGCGCTTTCGGCCGCCGAGGGGCGTGTGCGGGCGTTGCGTCTGTCGGTGTATGACCAGGCGTCGTCGCTGTCGCAGGTGCTGTCGTATGCGCGCACCCTGCATCGGCGCGGGGGCCTCGGCCTGCTCGTGGTCGATTACCTGCAGTTGATGAAGGGTGACGGTCGGGCTGAGTCGCGGCAGGTGGAGGTGTCGGAGTTTTCTCGGGCGCTGAAACTGTTGGCGAAGGAGCTGCAGATTCCGGTGGTGGCGTTGTCGCAGCTGAATCGTGAATCTGCGGGCAGGAAGGGCGGGGAGCCGAAAATCTCGGATCTGCGCGAATCAGGCTCGTTGGAGCAGGACGCCGATGTGGTGTTGCTGCTGCATCGGGATGAGGAGCGCAAGCCGGGCTTGTTGAAGATTGCTGTGGCGAAGAACCGTCACGGTCGTCCGGGTGACTTCACTCTGAATTGGGAGGGGAAGTTCGCGCGGGCTGTTGAGATGCCGTGGGACCCCACGGCTGTACTGAATGAGAGGGGCTTCTAATGGCTTACGGAGGATACAAAATTGAGGTTGAGGGGACGCTGGCGGCGGATCCGGAGGTGTCGCAGGGCCGCGATCGGGAGGTGTTGAATGTGCGGGTTGCGCATTCGGCGAAGGCGAAACAGGGCGACCAACTCGTTGATACGGAGACGACGTGGTTTAAGGGCGTCAAGTGGCAGCGGGGTCAGTCGGCGCAGGACCTGCACAACGTGGCGGCGTCGCTGAAGAAGGGCGATCGTGTGCTGGTGACCGGTACTGCTTTCGCGGAGGCGTGGCAGTCGCGTGACGGCAAATCGGGGGTGACGAATGTGATCGAGATTGATCAGATCACGCCGGTGCTGCGGTGGGCTACCGCGCAGGTCGTGAAGAACGAGCGCGGCGGCGGTGGTTACGCTCAGGGGCAGGGCCAGTCGAATTGGGGCCAGGCGCAGGGCCAGCAGGGCTGGGGGCAAGCTGCGGCGCCCGCGGCACCACCTGCGCCCGCCGCTCCCGCTGCCGCGGCGCCCGCGGCGCCCGCGGCGCCAGCCGGGGGTAGCTTCTGCGGCGGATTCGATGACGAGGAGCCGTTCTAATGGGCGCGTGGGAGTTCTGGGCGCTGATCTGGCCTTGGGCGCTCGTTGTCGCGGGCCTGCTCGTCGTCGCGGCCGTGCTCGGGCTGCTCGTGTGGATCGTGTGGCAGGTCGCGGTGGCGCTCGCCGCTGGGAGAGTCGATCGTGGTAGTAGCGGCGACTGAATGCGTGCGCGGCTGCCAGGTGGCTGTCGATGACGGACGAACCGTGTTCGTCGCGGCGGCCGCCACAGGTGGGAGCAAACTGTGCGATTCCTGCCTGGGCCGCATCGGCTGGCTACTCGATGACTGCGCCGACATCGCGGCGCGGGCTCGCCTCGCGGTCGTGCCGGGCCTCGGGGCGTCGACTGACGGCAGCGAAAGGGTGTCGGGGTCGAAAGACCCAGGGCTGCCCTTAAACGTCGCTGCTATGGACGCCTGCGACCTCGTGGTCGGTGTTGTGGCTGAATGGGTGACGTTCTGGGCGGAGACACTGCATGCGCGGCCGCCCGAGGCGCTCAAGGCGGCGCTCGCCGCCGATCGTAACGTGGCCGGGGTTCGTGCCGGTACGGACGCGGACGCGGTCGCTGCGGGGCTGCTCGAGTGGGGGGCGTGGTTGAAGCTGCGGCTGCCTGCGATCGCCCGCTGGGACGCGGCCGGTGAGTTTCTGGACGGGTTGCGTGTGGTTGTGGCTCGTGTGGGGGCCCAGTTCCCGCGCGATACCGAACGGGTGGTGGAGCAGCGGCCGCGGTTCTGCCCTACCGGGTGTGTAGAGCCTCGGGTTTGGGTGTCGTGGCCGATGCGCGGTACTGACCCGGAGGTTAAGTGCGGGGGCTGCGATTGGTTGTTTGAGACGGATTGGAAGGAGTTTCTTCATGCTGTTGGGGTTTCGTGAGGCGGCGGTGCGGGAGCGGGTGGGCCTGCGCACGTTGGAGCGGTGGCGTGGTGAGGGTATGCGGGTGGAGCGTGATGGTGCGCGTCTCCTGGTGGATCCTCGCGTGGTGCGGGTGTGGAAGAGGTGGAAGTCGTTAAATAACGTTCGGATGGAGCGGCGGCGGCGTGTGGCTGTTGCTGCGGGGGTGTCTGGTGCGTTGGTTACTGGGGTGCAGCGGGAGCGTGTGCGTCGGGAGTGGTTGGCTGCTGGCGGCCGCTCGGAGAGTCTGGAGGTGGAGTGATGGGTAATCGGATTGAGTGGGGCGAGATTGGCCGGTACGTAGTCGGCGATTCGGTGCTTGTGGGGCCGGGCGCTGTGGTTGATGACCACGGTTCGGTGAATGAGCGGTATGCGTTGAGCTTCGAGGGTATTTGTTTGGAGGGCTCTTTGGAGGCGTTGGAGGCGTTTGGGGCCGCTGTGGCGGCTGACGCTCGGGCTCGGATCTACGGCGACGGCCGGGTGGAGTCGGTGACCGCCCAGTTCTCCGATGCGCAGGTTGAGCGGGTGGCGACTGCGCTCGCGGTGCATGCGGCGACCAAGTTCTACGGCGACCCTGAGATAGGCCGCGATCCTGGCGTGGTCGCTCGGTTCAAAGATCAGGCGGTCGCTGCGCTCGAAGAGCTGGAGGGGGTGATGAGGGGTGAGTAGGGTGATCTACCGGCATAGCGTTCCCGTCGACGTCGCCGACTTCGAAGTACCGGCCGGGCGCGTGGTGCACGTCGCCGCAGACCGAGAGGGCAAGCACGATCGCGTGGACGTATGGGTCGAGCACCAAGCTGGCGTGACCCATAGCGAGGGCGGGATCGTGTTGAACGTGCACGGCACCGGCCACCCCATACCGGCTGACGGGCGCGCGCATGTCGGCTCGTGCATCGTCGGATGGTTCGTGTGGCACGTGTACGCCAGCCAGGGCGGCGGTGATCGGGCATGAGCGAGCAGCGGCTGGTTAGGTCGGCTCGGGAGCGCGCCGACTATGTGGAGGGTCTGTCGAACGGGCTCGGCCTACCGGAGGGGCATGTGGCGCGGCGCGAGGTGTCGTTGCTGCGTGAGCTCGCTGACGCGCTGGAGGCGCACGCCGGGGGTGATGCGTGATGTGGACTTACACCTGCACGGGCTGCGGCGAGCGCGTCTCGCACGTCGATGACCTTGAAGCACAGAAGCTGTTTCACGAGCACGTAGCGGCTGCGCATCCGCGAGCGCACACGGTCGTGCTGACCAAGGTCGGTGATGAATCGTGATTGTGGTGTCGTGCAATCGCTGCGGCTCGATCGTGACCGTGGCCTCATCTCAGGCTGATGCGACCGCGAAGCATCGGGAGCACATCGTGCAGTGTGAGTTCAACGACGGTAAATAGCCGATCTTGGATTTCGATCCTGCTTTGGCCGCTGGTCAGGGCATTTTTTGTACCCAAAACCGGGGGCCGCACTACCGCGGCCCCCGCGACAGGAGGAGTGAGTCACTAATGGTTCAGTTTCTAGACTTTTTCGCCGGTTTCGGTGGCGCATCATCAGGGCTTGTCGAAGCTGGGTTTGAGCTTGTGACTGCGTACAACCATTGGGAGCGCGCGATCGAGGTACACAGCGCGAACCATACCGAGGCCGACCACGTGCAAGGCGACCTCAGTGGCTATGACATGCGCCGACTCCCGTACGCACCCGTACTGTGGGCATCCCCCGAATGCACGTGGCATTCACCGGCTGGCGGGCGCAAGCGCGTGCAGACGTCGGGGCCAACATTGTTCGGTGATGACCCGCTGCCGGCAGACGCTGGTGTGCGGTCTCGGGCGACGATGTTTGACCCGATCCGTGCGGCGGAGGCCCGCAATTTCGATGTCGTGATCATTGAGAACGTGGTCGAGGTTGCCAGATGGCCGCTCTTCGAGAGTTGGTTGAAGATGTGGGAGGCGCTCGACTACTCGTGGCAGGTCGTGAATGTGAACGCGGCGCACGTCTACTCGGAGAAGAATGCGCCCGCGGGGCAGTGGCGTGACCGCATCTACGTCGTGCTCACCCGCAAGGGCGTGACGCCGCCGAACCTTAACCCGTCGCCGCCCGCGTACTGCGGGCAATGCGATCGCACGGTTTCAACCAGGCAGCATTGGAAGAAGCCCGCCCCGGATGGTGCACCGAGGTTCGGGAAGTACGGGCCGCAATACGTCTACGTGTGTGACGCGGGCGCGCACGCCCTGCAGGTGGTCGAGCCGTATGTACTGCCTGCGGCGGCGGTGATCGACTGGTCTGATCTGGGTGTTCGGATTGGTGACCGTGGCAAGCAGGGGTTGCGGCCGCTCGCGGCGGCGACACTGCGCCGCATCGAGGTTGGGTTGCGGATGTTCGCGAGGCCCACGGTGGTGGGTGCTGCTGGTCAGACGTGGGATGCGGCGAACCCGCGGCACCCGAAGTTCGGGGGCGACGGATACTACCGCGCCTGGGATTCGCTCGACCCGCTAAACGTGCGACAGGCGGGCGGCAGCGGTGACGGCGTAGCAGTACCACCGTTCGCTATGGCCGTGAATCATGACGGCGCAGGTCGGCAGTTCGGTTTTAACGATCAGCCGTGGCCGACCCGATCTACGAAGATCGGTGACGGGATGGTGTTTCCCCCGTACGTGGCTGAGCTGTACGGGACGAGCACGGCGCGCGGCGTTGAGCATCAGGCGCTCTCGACGGTGACCGCGGGCGGTGGGCATCACGGGCTTGCTGTGCCCCCGGATGCGTTTCTGTCGAGGCAGTACGGGCAGCGCGGCAGCGAAGCGCACCTGAACTCGAGCGTCGCGGCACCGATGTACACGGTCACGGCGACGGGCGGCAATCATGCGCTTGTCGTGCCGGAACGTAAACGGCCGGCCGATCGCTTCGATGGCGATCTGCCGTTCCACATCGATGACGTGCGCTTCCGAATGCTTGGCCCGAAAGAACATCTACGTGCGCAGAGGTTCGCGGATGATTATGACACGAGCGCGGCAAATAAATCGGAGACGACGAAGGGTGCAGGCAATGCGGTCGCAGTGAATGTGTCGCATTGGATTGGAGGACAAGTATTTGAGGTGCTGACCTGACAAACGAGCGTACTGAATTCTGCCTTTGCTAATGCGACGGCAGAGCTCAGTACGCTTAGATGGGAACGGGTCGTGAACCACAAGTGATCCTTACCTTCGTTGAATGGGAGACCGCATTGGGCTCGAACACTGTTGTATCTGACGGCAGCCATGCACCTAAACTGGGCATCACAATCAAATGGTCGACCATTTCGTTGACGCTCGCAGGGATAGCGTTTGCTTCCGTAACGGTCCTGATCATCATTGTCACGACCACGTCAGCAGACCTGCTTGCCACAGTGGCGCTGCTATTGGCGATCTTGTCGTTCTCTGCACAGTTAATCGTTACTGCTTCGCAAGCACATAGCGCCGACCTGCATTACCGCGACTTGTCTGAACTCTCAACCCACACACAAGGCACCCTCGAGAAACTCGATGAACGCCTAAACGGGATGCTCGAATCCCAAAAGAACACGTTTGAGAAACTACTCAATACTGTGATTGACAACGGGGTCAACCAAGAGACAATCGAACACGTACTGGCGACTGTTAAAAGCAGCATCGTGAACAGTGACACAAAAACTCCGGGTAATGAAAACGACGTGACTGCGACCTTTGCTGAAGTTGCGGAACAGTTAACCGCTCAACTGCGCAGCGAACTCAAGCAATCCGTAGACCGGGAAGTGGAACAGGCTAGTTTGCGTGCGCCCGTAATCACTATGAGGCGCACGCTGAAATCGAAAATCATGTCGGAGGAGCAGCGTGCAATTGAAGGCCTCTCGCGTCTCATGGTCGCTGACAAAAACTTGGTCGCTAAATTCATCGAGCGAGGTCACGAGATGGACACTCGAGGAGGCCGAATAATTAAGGCCGAGTATGCCAAGCTCCCGAAATGGGTCACTGATCTAGGGCCAACAAGGCTAGTTCGGATCAGCAGCGGAACTAACACCGATACTTCTGAGAAGTTCACGCAGGCCGCACTTACCCAGATGGGACAGTCGACCTTGGACGCACTGAGCAGTCCCGAGCCACTTGTTGATGATCATTTGTCGCTTCTCGTGTCGAGAGTACGTCGATACGCACAAGAGGGGTAGATACGTCGATAGTTCCGATTTGACAAATGCCTATTGGCGGAGCCTAAGTTAAAAGTAGCGCAAAGAGGGTACCGGCGGAGCCGGTGCCCTCTTTGGCGTTAGATGCGCAGTCGGTTGTCTGTTCTGGCCCTCGCCCGAGGGGTGCATCGGCATCGGGGTTCTTTCGATGGGGATCGGTAGATAGGCGGGCGGGAGGTCTTGCGTGGTTGAGATGTCCCGCTCGTCGCGCCGGATGCAGCTGCTCACGGCCGAGTTCAAGGAGCTGAGCCGGGCGGCTGATGCGCCGTGCTGGTTGTGCACCGAGCTGATCGATTATGAGGCCGACGGCACGATTGACGATTACGCATTCCATCTGGATCACTTCTGGCCGTGGAAGCCGTATCCACAACATCGTGATGACCCGGAGAACTTTCGGGCGTCGCACCGTCTATGCAATATTCGGCGCGGTGAGGAGTTGCCGCGGCCGGATCTGGGGTCGCTGTCTCGGGAGTGGTTCGGGGCAGTGCAGTAGAGGAGGGCGTGTCAAGTGGCGATCAGAATTCTTGTCGGGCCTCCGTGTGCGGGCAAGTCCACTATGGCGTGGGAGCTTCGCGGCAGCAATGATCCTGTGGTCGACTTTGATCGGATAGCTAGCGCGCTCGGTTCTGCTGAGTCGCACAACGCTGATGGCAGGGTCAAGGCTGTGGCGTTCAAAGTTCGTGATGCTGCCATCGACGCAGTGCTCGCCCTCGGTGGTGACTCGTGGATTATCCACACCAGTCCGACCGCGTTTCAGCTTGGCCGTTACGACATCTACGGCGCGGAGTTCATCTTGGTGGACCCCGGCATTGATGAGTGCTTGCGTCGAGCTGAGGCTGATGGTCGCCCGGATCGAACAGCTGACGTGATCCGGGCTTGGTATGACTCGCCGCCGGTGCTGCCCCAGTCGGGGTGATAGCGGTGCGGTGGGCTTTCGTGGCGTGGAGCAGTTTGGTAGCTCGCGGGCTTCATGTGCCCGAGGTCGCAGGTTCGAATCCTGCCGCCGCAACGAAACGGGGCCCCAAACAAAACGGGGCCCCGTTTATTTAGGGGGGGGTGGAGCAATGGCCGGGGTCACAAAGACCGGGGGTGCCCACCAGATAGAGGTGGCTTGCCCGTACTGCGGGGCTGGGCTCACGGTGAGCCTGACGCCTCGGCTGATCGCTTGCAACTGCACGACCAGTCGAAGCCACGCCCACGTGATCATGGTGGACAACGCCGAGCTCGTGCTCGTCACTCATCGCGCATCTAACTGCGCACCAAGCCGAGGGGATGGATCGTGATGGATATCTATACGTTCAGTGTCAGTGATGCGGCGGGCATGATCGCTCGCCTCGACGCGGAAGGCGGAGCCGGTCAGGTGCTCGTCGTCGGCAGCTCGCTGCGTGAGTCCAACGAGCTCGTCGAAGCGTTGTTCGACGACCTGCTCGCCCGCGCAGTTCCCACTGTGATCCGAAAACCGAACGGCAACCTCGAACTCGAGCTGCTGTCGGGCATCAAAGTGCGCGCAATTTCCGGGGCGGGGGCAAGAGGACGATCGGCAAGGCTGGGCATCCTCATCCCTGGGGTGAAGCCCAACGTAGTGAGGGACGTACAGGTGGTGGTACACGGTATGGGCGGCTCACTCATCGCAGTGAACCTCCCAGCGCCCGTAGAGCCCACACCAGAGAAGCCCGAGCCCGAATCCGACAGCCACCCAACACCGCGTCTGAGGCTGAATAAAATCCAGCACCACCCCAACCCACCCCGACTCTTCGTCGTGTCTCTTCCTCCCTCCCCGAGGTTTTGGCGGGTTTCCACCTTCGAAGGGAGGGCCTGTGGCATCTCGTAAACATTTGGTTGCGGTGAATCGGATGATTCGTGCGGCTGATCTTGATGCTCTTGGCTTGGACGCGGCGATTGTGGAGTTGGCGCGTGATTGCGCGCGAGATATGGATGCGGCGGGTAGTGAGCGGCCGTTGAATTTGGTGCGTGCCTATCAGTCGTCGTTGAAGGATTTGCAGCGTGCTGCGGAGCGTGTGGCGGCTGCGAAAGTGTTGCCGCGAGTCAGGGCCGAGGATAGGGCGAGTGGTGTCCCAGATGCTCCGGTGGAGCCGGATGCTGCTGAATCGTTCTTTGAATGACGGGTTGGCGCGTAGTGCGCTTGTGAGCCTCGGCGGATGCCGGGGCTTTTCGTGTTTTTGAGGGGGGTCAGTGGCTAAGCATTTTGGCAAGACTGAGCCTCGGATTTGGACGAAGCCATTACGAGAGCTGACGCCGGAGACGTCGCTGGGGTTCGAAGTCATACGATTCGCTGCCGACGTGCTCGGCATCGTGCTTTACCCGTGGCAGCAATGGCTGCTGATTCACGCGCTCGAGCTGCTGCCGAACGGCGATTACCGTTTCCGCCGCGTGGTGGTGCTTGTAGCTCGCCAGAATGGCAAGACGCTGCTGGGGTCGGTACTGACGGCCTGGTGGCTGTTCTCGGACTCGCGCAGGCACCCGGAGCGGATCCCGCCCGTGCGGTTCAAAGTCGTTGGCGTAGCTCAGAACCTTGATATTGCGCGTGAGCCGTGGGCCGGTGTGAAGATGTGGTGCGATCCTCAGCCTGACACTGAGGAAGAGGCAGAGCTTGCGATTCCTGCGCTGCAGAAGCGCGCGGCAAAGGTCGTGGACACGAACGGTAAGGAATCGATCGTGGCCCGCAATCGGGCGCATTACGAGATTCGGGCCGCGGCGAATGCGCGAGGTAAGCCTGCCGCTCGTGTGCTGATGGATGAGACGCGAGAGCAGAAGGACTGGCGCGCCTGGAATGCGGTGTCTCAGACGCTTAAGAGCTTTGGTGGCCTCGGCCAGTTGTGGGCTATCTCGAATGCTGGCGACCCGAACGCGGTCGTTCTTAAGGCGCAGCGTGAGGTTGGGCTGAAAGCTATCGAATCGTTCAAGGCTTACGTGGAGGCCGGGATCCTTTCGGCCGAGGAATTTGCGAACGGCAATGACGTCTCAGTGGGTCTGTTCGAGTGGTCGGCGCCTGACTGCGAGATGGACGACGTCGAGGCGATCTTGCAGGCCAACCCATCGATCGGGCATGGCGCGCTGACTGTCGATATTTGTTTAGCTGACATGCCACCGTCGATGGCTGAGTCTGGGTATCGCACGGAGGTGCTGTGCCAGTGGGTGACTGCGAAGGTTGATCCGCATATCACTCCGGATGCGTGGCGGGCTCTTGCCGATCCGGAGTCGCGGATTGCTGACGGGTCGGAGCTCGTACTTGCTGTGGACACGGCGTTTGATCGCAAGTGGTCCTATCTGGCTGTGGCTGGGTGGCGCGATGACGGGCTCAAGCATGTGGAGCTGATTGCGCAGCGGCCGGGCATGCTGTGGGTTGGCAAAGCTGCAGAGGAGCTGCGGGAGCGGTGGCCGACGATGACGCATGCCGCGGTGCAGGTGCGTGGCTGTCCTGCGAGTGAGTTCGTGGACGTGCTTACCGAGGCCGATTTCGAAGTGATCGAGGTTGGCGGGTCGACGCTTGGCGCGGTGCCTGGTGGCTTTCACGACATGGTGCGGGATCGAAAGATTCGGCATTTGGGTCAGCCTGCTGCGGCGATGAGTTTTGAGGGTGCGATGACGAAGCAGCTGAATGAGGTTCGGGTGTGGGATCGCGTCGGGTCAGGTACGGACGCGGCGCCCGCGGTGGCGCTGTCTGAGGCTGCGTGGGCTTTGGATCATCTGCCAGAGCCTGTGGACGTTCCGGATGCGCCTGATGCTCCTGCGGTGCTGCGTCCTGACGATTTTGTGGCGAGTTCGGCGGGCGATCAGAACATTCTGACGGCCGCGTTTTGAGAGGGGGTGCTGTGGCTGACGAGAAAGAGCTGGGTTACCAGGTCAATATGGGGGTCACCTCGTGGGCGGGGTTCCTGGCTGATGAGGATGAGACGAATCCGGCGCTGCGGTGGCCGCTGTCGCTTGACGTGTTCGATCGGATGCGTAAAGAAGATTCGCAGGTGGGTTCGGTGCTGCGTGCGGTGACGATGCCTGTGCGGTCTGGACGGTGGCTGCTGGATCCCACGGGGTGCGATCCTGCAGTGGTTGATCTGGTGGCCGAGGATCTGGGCTTGCCGGTGAAGGGGCGCCCTGATGATGAGATGGAGCGCACGGGGCGTGATCGTTTCTCGTGGGAAGAGCATTTGCGGCTGGCGCTGCTCGAGCTCGTGTATGGGCATTCGATTTTCGAGCAGGTGTACCGGATCGACGATTCGGGGCGTGCTCGTCTGCGGAAGCTTGCGTGGAGGCCGCCGCGCACGATCTCTAAGTTTGATGTGGCGCGTGATGGTGGGCTGGTGTCGATCACGCAGTATGGCGAGGACGAGCCGTTGCCGGTGTCTCGTCTCGTCGCGTATGTCAACGAACGAGAGGGCGGCAATTGGGCGGGAACGTCGCTGCTCAGGTCGGCGTACAAGAACGGGCTGCTGAAAGATCGGATGCTGCGGGCGCAGGCGCTCACGGTCGAACGTAACGGACTGGGTGTGCCGGTGTATGAGTCGCCGCCTGTGCCTGATGTTGTGAAGGGCGAGGCTCGTAAGCAGTGGGTGGACGGGCAGATCGCGCATGGTCTCGAGGTCGCGCAGTCTTTCCGTGCGGGCGAGACGGCTGGTGTCTCATTGCCGCATGGGGCGAAGTTCACGCTCACTGGGGTTTCGGGGAAGCTGCCGGATACGGACAAGCCGATTCGGTATCACGATGAGCAGATCGCTCGTGCGGTGCTCGCTCACTTCTTGAACCTCGGTAGTGAGACGGGGTCGTGGGCTCTCGGCAGCACGTTCGCTGATTTCTTCACGAACTCGCTGAATGCGGTGGCCGGGCAGATCGCTGATGTCGCGCAGCGGCATGTGGTCGAGGATCTGGTCGAGTTGAACTGGGGCGCTGGTGCGCGAGCACCGCGGTTGTTGTGTGAGCCGATTGGTGCGCAGCATCCGGCGACGTCGACGGCGATTCGTGAGCTGATCGATTGTGGCGCGGTGACGCCGGACGAGGTGCTGGAGGCGCATGTGCGTGAGCTGCATGGGCTGCCGGTGCGTGATGCGGCTGGTGTGGATGCCACGGCTTCGGATGAAGTGCGTGCTCGGTTTGCTGCGGAAACTGCGCAGAAGGTGTATCTAGCCACGGACAAAGCGGTGCTGACCCAAGAAGAAGCCAGAGCGCTCGTCGAGCGCTCTGGCGCTGAGCTCTTGGGTGACCCGCCTGGCACGCAGCGCATGCCTGATCAAGAAGTAACGAACGAGGAAAAGGAGGTGGGCGGTGGCGAAGGAGCTGAATCGGAAGTGGTACAGCATTCGCGCGAGCGCTGGTGGCAGCGATTCCGGAGAAACCGAGTCGCGCGCTGAGGTGATCCTGTACGACGAGATCGGCGGCTGGGGTTATCCCGCGTCGTGGTTCGTGCAGGACATCGGCGAGCTTGACGTGGACGTGATTGATCTGCGCGTGAACTCGCCGGGCGGTGACGTGTTTGACGGGATCGCGATGATGAACGCTTTGGCGCGTCATCCGGCCCGCGTCGAGGTCACGGTGGATGGGCTCGCAGCGTCTGCGGCGTCGTTCATCATCACGGCCGCGGATCGTGTGGTCATGAACTCCGGCTCGGAGGTCATGATTCATGAGGCGTGGGGCTGGTGTGGCGGTGACGCTGCAGCAATGCGTGATTACGCGGAGTCGCTGGATCGCATGAACGCGACGATCGCGGGCCTGTACGTGAAGCGTGCGGGCGGCAAGGTCGATGAGTGGCGTGACGCGATGAGCGCTGAGACGTGGTATTCGGCCGAGGAGGCCGTGACCGTGGGGCTCGCTGACGAGTGGGCGGATGCGCCTGCCGCATCGAACAGTTTTGATTTGTCGAAGTTCGGGTTCCGGGGGCGTAATCGTGTCCCTGTGGCGCGGGCTTCGGCTCAGGTTCTCCCGGTGACCAAGCCGGGGAGTAATGGAGAGGAGGCGCAGATGGCTCTGCGTGAGGATCTCATCGAGCAGCTCGGCTTGGATGCTGAGGCGACTGATGAGGACATTCTGGAGGCGGTCGAGGCTGCTGGTTCGGAAGGTGACGGTGACGAAGGCGGCGAAGGTGAGGGCGGCGAGAGCGGCGCTGAGGCTTCGGCTGTGGCGCTGCCTGCCAACGTGATCGCGGTTGATCGTGCTGCGTTTGAGGAGCTGCAGCAGAATGCGGCGGCGGGTGCTCAGGCACTCGAGCAGATGAACACGTCGCGCCGCGAGGGGATCGTGGCTGCTGCTGTCGCTGAGGGCCGGATCGCTCCGGCTGCGCGTGACACGTGGCTGGCCTCGCTGGTGAAGGACGAGAAGGGCGCTGCGGCGCTGCTCGCGACTCTGCCTGCGAACACTATTCCGGTGTCGGAGCTCGGTAAGAGTGACGGTATCGAGTCGGAGGAGGACGCGCTTCTGGCGAAGATGGGCGTCAAGATCGAGGGGAGTTCGAAGTGAGTGATTACCTGCCTAAGTACGCGCCGGGTCTGCCGGTGACGTTGTCGGCGTCGGCTGATTTGACGGGTGGCCGTGTGCTGGTCGTCTCGGGTGCTGGCGCGGTGGCGCATGCGGGCGCTGACGTTGCTGTGGTCGCTGGTGTGGCGTCGCGTGACGTGAAGCAGGGCGAGACGGTGGGTGTCTACCCGTTGGGGGGTGTGCATCGACTTGTCGCGTCTGGCGCGGTTGCTGCTGGTGCGGAGGTCGCTTCGGCGGCTGACGGCAAGGTTGCCTCTGCGGGGGACAACGTTTTTGGTGTCGCGCTCAGCGCGGCTGCCGCTGATGGTGACGTCATCGACGTCTTGACGAACTAAGGAGGGCGCTGTGGCGTCTTACACTTACCCGGTGCCCCATGATGAGGGCACTCTTACTACTGATGAGCTGCACCGGATCCTCAGTAACCCGCGCCTGGTGGCGGCGAAGGTTGCGGAGTTGTCGAAGCTCGGCTTCATCGCTGACTACCTGCTCAGCTCGAAGCTCAACGCTGCTGGTGGTGGCGTCTACTACGAGACGGGCGCGAGCGTCGAGGATCTTTTCGCGGGCGCTGACCCTGAGGCGCTGGATCCGCTGACGGGCTACCCGCTGGTGCTCATGGATAGTGGCGCGGCTTCGTCTGTGCGTACCACGAAGTGGGGCCTCGGAACGCGTTTCTCGGATGAGAAGCTGTCGCGCGAGGGGCGCTCGTATTTCGATCGTGGCATGAAGCGCATCTCGGCTTCGGTGATCCGGCATGTGGACACGGTCGCAATGGCTGTGGTCGCGTCGAAGGTGACCGATAATTTTTCGGCTACTGCCGCGTGGAGCTCGGCGGGCGCGGTGGCCGAGACGCTGCTTGCCGCGTCTCAGGAGCGTGCTGATCTCGCGACTGGTCTCGAGCTGGACACGGTGGTGCTGCCGCCTGCGAAGTGGGCGAAGCTCATTGGCATGCTGATCGATGACAAGGCGCTGCCTCGTGAGGCCGGGAATATCGTGATGACGGGCCGTGAGCCGGTCGATGCGCTCGGGTTCACTTGGGCGACGTCGCCGAATTACAAGGGCTCGAATCTGCTCTTGGTTGACCGTGACCATCTCGGCGGCATGGCCGATGAGGATATCCAGTCGCCCGATTGGGCGAAGGGCGCCGCTGGCATCGTGGAGTCGAAGTCGGAGCGTATCCAGGGCATCGACGGTTACGAGGCTGCGGCTCGTCGTGTGACGGTGCCTGTGGTGCTTGATCCGCTCGCTGGCCTGAATATCACGGGGACGGGGCTCTAATGGCGAAGAAGTTCATGTATCGCGTGTGTGGTGCAGCTGTGGTGTTGCGTCGTGCTGACAAGTCCGAGGCGTACCTGTATAAGGGGGCGATGATCCCGTCGGGATTCACTGAGGAGTCGATCAAGCACGGTATCGCTGTGGGCCTGGTGGAGCGGGTTGAGGTTGCTGATCCTGCCGCCGATGCTGCTGCTGCTAAGGCTGCCGCGGACGCTAAGGCTGCTGCAGAGGCCAAGGCTAAGGCCGAGGCTGCCGAGAAAGCGAAGCAAGACGCGGCTGCGAAGGCTGCGGCCACGAAGTAGCCGAGAGGGGGCTGGGATGCTGAAAGCGAGTGATCTCGCTGGTGTAGATAGCGATCTTGCTACGGCGGTGATTGCTGTCGCGGTGACTGAGGCGCCGTGCCTCGATCGGCTCCCAGCCTCCGACGCCGAGGGCGATCTTGCTGAGCTGCGCAATCGTGCGATTGTGACGCTCAAGCAGGTTGCCCTTGCTGCGGCTCGTCGCGGTGACGCGCTCGTGCGGTCGCAGCGGATTGGTGCTGCCGGCGTCGATTATGGGTCGGTTGGGACGGCGTTCTCGGCTGATCATTGGGCTGCTTTGCGCGGCGTGTGTGCTGCACTGTGTGGTGGTCGGCCTGCGGGCATGCCTGTGGGCCGGTTTCCGGATCCGGGTGTGGTTGCGGATGCGTGGCCGGAGCGGGGGCGCTGATGCAGTTTGATGGTTCGGTGCTCGTGTTTCGTCGGCGTATGGTCGAGAATCCGGCTAACCCGGTTCGGCCTATTCCTGGCCCTTGGTCGGAGGCTGATTCGTGGGAGCTCGAGGGCGCGTCGTTGCAGTCGACGGGCGGTGTCGAGATGCGTGGGGACGGCCGGTTGGGGTCGATCGCTACGGTGACGCTGTATCTCGATAACCCTGATGCTGATTTGCGGAAGGGTGACGGGGTGGCTGCTGCGTTGGATGCGGTGGCGCCTGACTTCGTGGTTAATGTCGTGCCGGTGGTGAACCGTAACCCGTTTACGGGGTGGACGCCTGCACGGGAGGTGCCGTTGAAGGAGGTGAACGGATGAAGACGAAGTTCAATGACGCGTTCTTTAAGAAGCTGGGTAAGTCTCGGGAGCTTGAGGCTGCGCTGGTGGATGTTGGTGGGGCGATCGAGGGGGCTGCGGTGTCTTCGGCGCCGGTGCTGACGGGATCCTATAAGGGCCTGTTTCGGGTGGAGGTTCGTCGTGGTGCTGGGCGCACGGTGGTGCGTGTGGTGAATGATGATCCGGGCGCGCTCGCTATTGAGGCTCGTCACGGCACTCTGCAGCGGGCCGGTAGGTCGGTGACGAAGTGACCGGCTTGGTGGCGGCGCCTGACGTCGTGCTATGGGCTACGGGGTGGCTGCGAGCTCAGCTCGCGGAGCGCCCCGAGGACGTGTGCCGCGGCGTCGAGGTGGATCGGCGGGAGCCGGTTGTGGGGTCGGGTCAGTTCCCGGCCCGCCTCGTCGTCATCGGCGACTCTGGGTCGACGGACGGCGACTTGTGGCTGTCGGACATGTCACTGCGCGTCTCTGTACTGGCCGGGTCGCCTGAGAGCCCGGGCGAGTGTATTGAGCTTGCGCGGATTGTGCATGCGTTGATGCGGTCGTGTGCTCGTGCGGGTGCCGGGTCGCCGGTGGCGGCGGTGTCTGCTTCTCGTGGGCCGATGGAGGTTCCCGAGGTTCATCCTCGGGCGCGCCGTTTGTCGACGTTCGATGTTGTTGTGGTGGGGGAGTTGCTGCCGTAGGTGGTGCTCTCGCTTGTGGCCTCTGGAGATTACTCCGGGGGCTTTCTTTGTTTTGGGAAGGAGTGATTCTGGATGGATGCAAACGGTAACGATCTGTCGGCCGTAAAGGTTGTGGTGACGGGTTCGTGCGCGCTCGCACCGTTCGGCACGGTGGTGCCTACGCCGGTGGAGGGTGCGTTGGCTGAGCTGGTGCTGGATGTCGCGTTTAAGGGTGTCGGTCTGCGTACGCAGGACGGTGGCCCGCAGTGGGCGTGGGAGAAGGACGGCGACGCGCTGGAGCTGTACGAGGACGGCTATTCGGTGCCGTCGGGTCTGGCGAATGTCACGTTGGTGATGAAGCTTGCGCAGACGAATGCGTGGGTGCGCGAGATCATCTCGGGCAAGAAGCCGGACGAGAACGGCTACATCGTTTTCGATGGTGGCGGTCATGCGACCCGGTACGTCGTGTTCACCGAGGAAGTGTTCAAGGATCTGTCGATTCGGCGCCGTGTCGCGGGGCTGGCGACGGTGGACACGGTGACGGAGGACAAGAGCGAGCGTGGCGCGATCCTCGGCTATGAGGTGACGTTCAAGATTGAGCGTTCTGCTGCGGTCGGTGGCGGCCACTTTGGTGAGTGGCTGATTGAGCCGGAGGTTGTCGTGCCGTAGTTGGTGCGGTGTTGTGCTGGGCGGGGTCGTGTTTCTGGGTCGCGGCCCCGCTCTTTTTTACCCAGTACTCAGGTTTTAGGTTTGGAGGTGCAGCGTGGCTGCAGCAGAGAAGGTCGCGCCGAAGAGGCCCGCGGTGAAGAAGACGGCTGTTAAAGCGGAGGTGCTGGATCCGCTGCCGGTGCTCGAGGGTGAGACGGCGCCGCGGCATTCGGTCGTGGATCAAGTGTTTATTTGGCGCGACGAGGAGCAGGGGAAGATCCGCATTCCGTTGCGCTTCAAGATGAAGATTCTTCGTGTCTTGATCCGTATGGAGAAGGAAGAGGCCGCGTCGGAGATGGAGCAGCTGGTCGCGCTGCTTGACGGGCTGAATGATACGTCGACGCAGGAGCAGCTGGACGAACTGTGGCTGGACGACGGCATGGCGCTTGTGGAGGCGTACTTCAAGGAGTTCCAGAAGTTCAATAAGGCGACGCCGGGGGAATAGCTCGGCTCCTGCTCCTAGAGGTGGAGTATGGGGCCGCGCTCAGGTATGACTTCCGGGCCCG
Source organism: Leucobacter faecis (assembly GCF_054456695.2). NCBI lineage: Bacteria > Bacillati > Actinomycetota > Actinomycetes > Micrococcales > Microbacteriaceae > Leucobacter > Leucobacter faecis. Next base: position 161,921 of record NZ_JBTJER020000002.1, on the reverse strand, counting down.
GTTCGGGCTGTCGTGGGACGACGTGGGGGAGTCGGTGTCGTGGGCTGACGCGGTGGCGCTCGTCGCCGGGTTGTTGCGTGAGTTCGGGTCGCAGCTGTTTTCGGCGATGTCGGGGTGGGCGTTCACGGCTTCTTACGGGGAGCTGATTGGGGCGTTGCATTATCGGGCGTTCATGAAGTCGGCGTTTGAAGAGGGCGCTGATGCGGTGCCGTTCCCGTGGTCGGTTGATGCAGGGCAAGAGGTTGTGTCTGCGGAGGAGCGGCGTATCGCTGAGGAGTATCTGGCGAAGCACACCGTGATTCGTAGCTGATTTGGAGGGGGTGGCTGTTTTGGCGTCGATGGAGGTTGGGTCGGGTCACTTTGCGGTCATCCCCTCTTTCAAAGGTTTCCGGCGTGCGGTGGATCGTGAAGCTAAGGGCGCGGGCGCGTCTGGTGCTCGCGGGTTCTCGCGCGCTATGGGCCGCGGCGGTGATGTTGCGGGCGGGCTCGCGGGCCGTGGTTTTGCGCGCGGGTTCCAGAAGTCGTCTTCGGTGTCGAAGGCACTGGATGGTGTGAAGCGTGAGGTTCGCACGTCGGCTGCGGCGGTGGCGAAGGCGCGTCTGTCTGAGTCTGACGCGGCGGGTAAGGTTCGGGTCGCGGAGGCGCAGCTTGCGGAGGCGCGGTCGAAGTATGCGGCGGGCTCGTCGCAGGTGGTGCGTGCTGAGGAGCGGCTGGCGTCGGTGCAGCGCGGCCATGTGGCTACGCAGGGGCGTCTCACGGACGCTATGGGGCGGTTGACGCAGGCGCAGAAGACGTTGGCGTCGGCGCAGGCGGGTTCGTCTGCGGGCGGCGGTTTCTGGTCGGCGATGAAGGGGCATGTTTCTAAGGCGCGCTCTGATTTGCAGTCGCTGTCTACTACGCAGGCGGCGTTCGGTAAGGCGTCGGCGGGTGGGTTTGGTGAGGCGACGTCGGCGGTGTCGCGTTTCCGGGGGGCTCTGTCTCGCGGTGCGGGCGGTTTCAACGTGTTGGCGTCTGCCGGTACCGGTATGGCGCGCACGGTCTTGGGGGCAGTCGGCCCGGTTGGCGGGCAGATTGCGAGCTCGCTTGGGCGCGGGTTTACTGCGGCGGTAGGTGCTGCGGGCCGCGCGGCGGCGGCGATTGGGCAGGCTTTCCACGGCGTGCTTGGTGGCGCGGTAACTGCTGGCGTTGCCGGGCTGCTCGGCTCGATCAAGGGCGGTTTTGATCGTTTGACCGCGGTCGAGGATGCGACCGCGAAGATGCGCGGCTTCAAGATCGAGGCCGATGTTATCGCCAAAGTCATGGACGATGTCAGAGAGTCCGTCGACGGCACGATGTACACCACGGGCGAGATGGCTGGCATTGCTGCTTCTGCTCTTGTTGCTGGCGTGAAGCCGGGCGAGCAGCTCAACAACATGATGGCGGCGATTAAGAACACTGCTGCTGGTACCGGGTCTGAGCTGGGCGAGATCGGCGACATTGTCGGGAAGATGGCGGCGTCTCAGAAGGCTGGGACGCTCGAGCTGAGTCAGCTTGAGATGCGTCGTATTCCGATCTGGAACTTGCTTGCTGAGTCGATGGGTAAGACCGTCGATGAGGTGAAGGCGGCCGCGACTGAGGGTATCGCGCTTGATGACGTGATGCTTGCGCTCAATGAGTCGATGGGCGACATGGCCATCGAGATGGGTGGCACCACAACGTCGACGTTGAAAAACATGAGGTCTGCTTTCTCGCAGTTCGGTGAAGCGCTCATGCTCGAGTCATTCCCTGGAGTGCAGGCGGTCGGGGAAGCGATTCGCCAAGCGGTACTACTGGCCAAGGATCTCATAGCTCCGCTCAAGGAAGCCTTCGGGCTAGACAACGTGGGCCCGGGCATCGAGAAGATCCGCAAGTTCACTGAGGGCATCGTCAATTTCCGAAAGATGCTTAAGGAGGGCGGGCCGGAGGGCGAGTCGGCGGTTGCTGGCATCGTGGCGAAGGTCAAGGAGCTTGCTCCTGTGCTGGGTCTAGCGGCTGCCGCGGCGATCCCTCTGATGGGTAGTTTTCTGTCCTCATTGCCGGTCATTGGCTCACTTTTTGCTGGGCTCGGGCCCGGCCTGATGGGTGGGCTTGCGCCGCTTCTCGCGGGTGGCGGGCTGATTGCAATGTTGGCGATGGATCCGGCGCAGTTCTCGTCGATGATCGACGGCATCGTCAATGCCGCAGTTTCGGGCATGGGCGGGCTGGTGGAGTCGGTGGGGTCGATCCTGTCGACGCTGGTGCCGACGATGGTCGATAATTTGGTGGCTAATGCGCCGTTGCTCGCTGCGGGTCTCGCGACCTTGCTTGGTGGGCTGGGCGATACGGTCGGGGCGCTGGTTCCGGTGCTTGCTGCGGCGGTGGCGGAGCTGGTGCCTGGTCTGCTCGAGGCGTTGGTGTCGGCTCTGCCCGCGCTGCTTGAGGGCGGGGTTTCGTTGCTGCTCGCGGTGGTCGACGGGCTGGTGTCAGCGATCCCTGTTCTGGTGTCTGCTCTCGCTGGTGCGGTGCCGGTGCTGCTGGCTGGTCTGGTGGCGGCGATCCCGCTGCTGGTAGATGGTGCGGTGCAGCTCGTGGGCGGGCTGATTACCGGCATCGTGTCGGCTCTGCCTGTCCTGATTGAGGGCGGCGTCGGCATGCTGACGGCGCTCGTGCAGGGCATCTTGGAGGCGCTGCCGGTTCTCTTGCAGGCTGTGATCGATCTCGTGACCGGGCTGCTCGGGGCGCTGATGGAGAATCTGCCGCTCATCATTGAGGGTGGCATTCAGCTTCTGCTTGCGCTCGTGACTGGTCTAATCGAATCGCTGCCGCAGCTAATCACGGCGGCGATCACGCTCGTGCTGCAGCTCGTGGCCGGACTGCTGACGATGCTGCCTCAACTGATCACGGCGGGCATTGAGCTAGTCGTGGCCTTGATTACCGGGCTCGTCGGCGCTATCCCACAGATTATTGCAATGCTGCCGCAGATCATTTCGGCGATCTGGGACGGTCTGATCGGGGTGGACTGGCTCGACCTCGGCGTGCAGATCGTGAACGGGATTATTAGCGGGCTGGCGTCTATGGGCGGTGCGCTCCTGGATGCGATTGTGGGGCTCGCTGGGTCGGCGTTCGATGGCTTCAAGGACTTCTTTGGGATCAAATCGCCTGCCAGGAAGATGATGCAGCCGGGTCGCGACATTGTTCGGGGCGCGGTTGTTGGTGTCGATAAGGAGGCGCCGGAGCTCGGGGACTCTCTTGTGGGCATGGCTGAGGGTGCTGCTAAGCGGGCTCGTGGCGCTATGGAGTCGGCGTCTGTGTCGGTTGGTGCTGCTGTCCCTGTGGGGGTTGGCGCGTCTACCGGTGCTGCTGCTGGTGCTGACGGTGTTCCTGCTGTGGTGCAGAACAACAATTTCGCGCACCTCGATCCGGCTGTGGCTGTCGAGATGACGAAGCGTGATTTCGCGCAGTTGATGAAGGGGGCGTAGTGGCTCGGTTGCGAATTAGTTTTCCTGGCGTGCAGGTGCTGAGTAGGCCCCTGGACGGTGGCGAGCTTCACGGTTTCTTTGTGGCGAAGGGGGGCTGGGAGGGGTGGGATGACGGTGTGGTTGGCGTTCGTGATTCGGTCTCCCGGCCCGGCCAGCATGGTGTCTACGATTTGCCGGTGTTGCGTGAGGCTCGGGTGGTGACGCTGCGCGGTCATGCGTTTGCGCGGAGCGAGTTCGATTTGGGCGGGTTTCGTGATGCTCTTATGGGTGTCGGTGCGGACGGCGGTTCCGTGCCTATGTCGGTGGCGCATTTGGGGCAGACGTTGCGTGCTGATGTGCGCGTGTTATCTGCCAGTTTCGAAGATGCGGGGTTGAATGATGGCCGGTCTCGGGCGGAGTTCACGCTTCATTTGGAGTGTGCTGACCCGCGTAAATATGGCGAGCGGCGCACTTTCTCTGGTGGCACGGTTGACGTGCACCATATGGGGAATTTTCCTGCGTCGCCGGTGGTCACGATTACGGGGCCGCGTGCCGCGCCGTACACGATCACCGGGCCAGGTAATCGTGTAGTGCAAGTGAATCAGGCGCTCACGTCCGGGCAGACGCATCGCATCGACTTTCGGACTGGGCGCGTGTTCCGCAACAACGCATTGCAGGTGGGTGTGCTCGGGCAGGCCGGTTTCTGGGCGATCCCGCCCGGTAAAACGTCGGTGATGGAACTGTCTCAGGGTGGCTCGATGACGGTCGCTCTCGACGACACATATATGTAAGGGAGTGACCATGAGCGAGCGAATTTGTCTGCATTCAGAGCCAGGCTACGAGGCGGGCCTATTCGTCAGCGGCAATGCCAGCGTCGGGAATTTCGACCTCTCGGTTGCACATGATTGTGAGCAGAACGGCCCCGCCCTCGGTCGGAGTCATTGTGTGGCTGACTGGAATCCACCCCTCTCCTTGCTGCTTGATGAACCCCTCGTCATGGAACATCACGGGAGCGTAAAACCGTTGATGCCCCATCTCGTCAGGGGTGAGGACCATGAAGAACAAGCGAGTCTCTAGCATCTGCTCATTGTGGCAGTGGCGCTCTCACTTTGGAAGGGAGCATGATGTGGCAGTTCACGATTCATAACATCTTCACCGGTGCGCGCATGCACTTCGTGCAGCCGTCTGCGGGGCGTTGGTCACGCTCGCCGGGCGCGGGCGACGGGCAGCATGAGTTCATGGTGCGCGACTCGGAGACGGCGCTACCAAAAACGGTGCTGCGTGATATTACGCGCCCGAATCAGTGCGCTATCGCGATCGCATGGGATGACGGGCCACCCCTGTATGCGGGCCTGATCGTGTGGTCGCACTACAAGCAGTCGACTGGTGTCGCGACAATAAAGCACGTCGACGTGCGCAGCCTTTTTAGGGTGCGGTCGACGTTCCCAGTCGGCGGCTATACGGACGGCGACATTGGCCTACAGAATGAGTCTCTGACGGGGCTCGCCCGGTCGATCGTGAACCGCGGCACGCGCTGGCCCGGCTGGACGCTACCTATCGATCAACCGGCTGATTCTGACGGGCCGCACGCGCTGCCCGTGAAAAGGTGGGAGCTCGCCCGCATCGATGACCTGCTGGTGCGGATCGAGGACATGGGCGCGATCATCGATTTCGACCCGTACTTCACGGGCGACGGGTCGCTGCGCTGGCGTACTCGCGTGGGCCTGCCCGACCTGCCTGGTACCTCGTATGAGTGGGTGTCACAGGACGGCGTGGAGTCGCCGGTCACTGATCTTGAGGTGACTTTGGACGGCACGCAGCAGGTGTCTGAGGTGATCGTGCCCGGTAAAGGCTCGGAGCTCGATATGAAGATTGGTTTCGCGTCTGACCCTGGCGGGTACGACATTCCTGTACGGCAAGGCATTGTCGCGTCGAAGGACGAATCTGACGTGGGCCGTCTGAATCGTACGGGGCAGGAGTATGCGCGTCGTCACCGGCATCACGGCACGGACTGGGCTTTCAATCTGGTGGCTGACGGGTCGTGGAACGTCTCGGGTATGAAGCCTGGCGCGCGAGTCAAGATTTGGACGGTGAATGATCCTTTCATTTTTGAGGATTACCGCGACCTGATCGTGACGGGCGTCTCGGGCGACATGACGCATGTACTCAAGCCTGAAGTGGAGAGGACGTGGTGAGCCGTGGGCAGTTTTGACTTAGACCGCCTGGTGCAGGATCTGATGCGCCGCGTGCATCTCCTCGAGGTGGGTAACCCGCTCGGCTACTCGTCAGTGTCTGAGGGGTCGCTGCGCATCCTCTCGAATGAGGGGCTCACCGTAGAGGGATCGGCGAAGGTGGCGGGCTGGCTCGTCGTCACCGGTACGCAGCGCCTCACGGGCACGCTCGACGGGCAGGGCACGCTCGACTGGACGGGGCCGTGGTATCTCAAGGGGACGGGTCAGATCACAGGCGACTGCACCGTGACCGGCAAAATGTTCGTGAACGGGCCGTGGGAGATGAATGGCAATGGCAAGATAACCGGCACCGTTCAGATCACGGGCCCGCTCACAGTGACGGGGCCCGCGGTAGTGTCGGGAACTCTGAACGTCACAGGCGCGGCCGCGTTCGGCAACTCTGTCGACGTGCTGAACCGCCTCTCCCTGGGCCCGTCTGGGTATATCGAAGCCGGATCTGTGCGGATCGATCGTCTTGGGTCTCATGGCGGCAGGATTGCTTCGACGGGGAGTGTACTCGCGCTCGACGCCGCAGGATCCGTGGTGGTCAACGCGCCGTACTTTACGGCGGCGGCCGGATCATTCACTGACCTCTCCGCTATCGGTGCGATTAGTGCGAACATCAAAAACTTTTTGATCGAGCACCCGGTCAAACCTGACCATCTGCTGAGGCATGGCGCTACCGAGTCGCCCGTGTCGGGGGTCGAGTACTGGGGTGAAGAACGACTGACACCCAGCGGCGAATGCGTCGTGCGGCTACCTGACTATTTCGAGGCGCTCACGAAGCCAGAGAACCGTGCGGTGCTCGTCACCGCCCGCGGCTTCGTAGCCGACTGGGGTGACATCGACGACGGTGCATTCACGGTCACTGGCCCGCCGTCTGGCCGGTTTTCATGGCTCGTGAAAGCGGAGCGCGCGGGCGCAGACTTCGTGCTCGAAGAACCAATCTATGGGCCGATCAGGGCGCAGTCGTGACTTATTTTGAGAGAGGACGGTAGCTCATGGCGATCACCTACGCATATACGGGCAAGCTCGCAGACTTCGGCGACGCACCCTTCCCTACAGCTAAACCGAAGCTGTGGGTGGAACCGATGCAGCCAGCCATGTCGGGCGGGTCCGTGCTCGCAGCGAAGCGGGTGCAAATCACCCCAGCCTCGAACGGGAATTTCACAGTCCAGCTGATCGCGTCCGCAGACCTGGACCCGTGGTCAAGATACCGGCTCCGGTGCGAATGGCTCGACGGTGATGTTGTCATGGGCTGGAGCGAGTGGATCTTCACTGCCTTGATCGGCGGCGGTGGGATCGCCGACATGAGCGGCGTAGTGGTGACCAATGTGTGGCATTCAGCCTCATACCCGCCGGTGAACCGGAAAAACATTATTTGGATTCACCCGATTACGGGTGACGTTAGAGAGTGGGTTTAAACCATGTCGTGGGAAAAGTTCGAGAATATTAGAGGCCCGCAAGGCAAAATTGGCCCGGCTGGATCAATCGCTGGGGCGTCGGTCACCGCTATTGACGCTGAGCTGCCAGCCAAGGTCACGATGACCGGGGACACGGAAAAGCACGCCCACTTCGAGATTCCTCGTGGAGCGAAAGGGGACAAAGGCGACCCGGGGGTGGCCTCGTCGGCTTCGGCTGAATCCATCGCGCCGTCGGAGCAAGCAGCGGTGATCTTATCTAAGGAAGGTGAGCTAGTACACGCTCATTTCAAGATTCCTCGAGGGGCGTCCGGGACTGAGGCTGTACCGGCCGCGGAGGCTGTCGGAGAGTACCTCGCGACGGAATCATCACCAGTGCAGGCAGGGTTTGACAGTGGGGCCGCCCATCTTGTGGTGACCGATGGCACCGCCCTGAAGGCGGCTGTTTTAGGTTCAATCAGCGCGGCCGCAGACCCGAAAGGTTCCGCAGATTTAGTGGAAAACAACTCGCGTCTACGTGCACGGACCCGCGCGACGGTCGAACAGAAGAGATGGACCGACCCGGACGGGGACTGTGACTACGTGGTGATCAGGACGCATGGCGGCACGGTGTCAGGCCTTGTATCGAAACACTTCGCCCACGATGCCGAGCAGGATTTACAGCCGGGAGATCCACTGCGCGTGACACCGGAGTTCATTGGTGCGGCTGCTCGTCGCCTGGGGAAGCCAGTCGTAGTGAATGCGTCAGGGTTTGATGCGGTCTCGGGGCAAATCTTTGGCGCTCAAATAAAAGACGGTGTAGCTTATGGCGAGCTGGACTCCGCGAGCAAGAGTGGCGCAGAGTCCATAGGCTTTCTGGCTGATGGGACTGTGAAAGCTTACTCTGCGTTACGAGGAGACACTACTGCTCAGATGCTTGCAGATGGCGTGCGGGATTCGTTTGGGTTTGGTCCGATTTTGGTGGAAGACGGCGTGACGTTTGATCTCGCGTCGTCTGACTACTGGGGGCACGGTTGGAACGTGTCACGCTCGGCACGAAATATCTTGGGGGTTGACGCGGCCGGTAACGTCATCTTGATTCAGGTTGAGGGACGCACCGACGAGTATGGGTTGCGCGCTAACTCGATCGTTGACGTTGCGGTGGCTGAGGGATGTGTCACGGCAGTCGCATTGGACGGTGGCGGCTCTGTGCAGGCTGAGGTTGATGGTGTGCGGGCGATGATTTCGACCGATGCCGGCCGGGCTAGGGCGGTTGCTGATTTGTTGGCGCTCAACGTCGACGTGGCAGTTGGTTTCGATTCGGGGCTTTGGGAGTACACACCAACACTGGATGGGTTGAGTGGCCGGATCGTCGCGCGCAGGGTCGGTGAAGTTGTGTCTGTGAAGATCATGCTGACTGGTGCTGTGGCGGAGGGGGCTCAGACGCTCATGAGCACGCCCCTACATCGCATGTTTCGGCCTGGGCTTTCGGCTGAGCGTGGAGCCGTCTATTACCAAGGCGGCTATGCATGGACCGGGTATGTATCTGAATCCGGGCTGGTGGGAACGGTGATCCCTGTCGGCTCGGGAGTAAAGAACAACCCAGCAGGAACAATCACATTTCTCGCTGCAATCCAGAGCTAGAGAGGGTGAAGAAAACACCCTACAGTGCCGTCGAATAACTGGCGCCACTGGGTCAAGCCACCCACTCGGGGTGGCTTTTCTCATATCTACTAGAAAGGAGCAGTCATGACGTTTTCACCACTCGCTGACATGTCGCGCCGCATACCCGACATGGGCCGCTGGAATGCGCGCCAAGACGACGTAGCAGGCGTGCTATGGCACCACAACGCTGGCGTCGACTCGTACGGGCAGGCCACCGCGCCGGGCCGCGAAGTCTCAGCCCACTACTGGATCGCAAACGACGGCACGCTGCTGCCGCAGATTCCTGAGGAGCTGCGCGCCTGGACATCGGGCCACCCCGCCTACCCGGCGGGCGCGCTCGCGGACCATCGCTTCATCACCGTCGAGGTGTCGAATAGCGGCGGAGCGCCGGGCTGGCCGATCAGTGACGCAGCCTTGGATACGCTCGCTCGCCTGATTGGTGACGTGCACGCCCGTTACGGGCTCGGCCCCGTGAAGCGCGGCACCGAGGCTGGTGTCGCCGTACACAGTGATTTCGTGGCCACCGAGTGCCCCGGCCCATACGCCATGGCCCACATTGGCGAAGTGATCGCTGCCGCAGAAAAGTATCGCACCGGCGCAGCGTCGGTGCCCGCACGAGATAAGGACAAGCCCGTGGATTACATCACGCTGGACACGAACGCCCGCAAGACGAAGCAGACCCTCAAGCCGAGCTTGCCCCGCTTCCTCGAGCTCACCGACGCGGGCTCGACCGCGATCGCGGGGAAGCCTGGCGATCATCAGCTGGTCGCTGAGGTGACGCTGAGGGGCGAGCCCGGCACGGTGGTAGGGCTCGAGTGCCGCCGCTATATCTGGGACGGCAAGAAGTACACGTCAGACGTGTATATCAACGGCGAGGACGTGACGATTGGCGCTCACGGCTGGGTCGCTGCCGTGTTTCCGATCGCTAACCGCGTCCCGGCTGACGGGTCGCGGCTCGGTGTGAAGGCGAAGCCGCTGGGCAAGCTGCCGGTGACGGTGGAGCGGTACGCGGTCAAGGGGCACCGGTGGGATCGCTCGTAGGGCGTCTCATGCTGTGGGCGCGCCTCTGGTGGTTGACGGTGCCAGAGCCGCGCCTGCTGTCGATCGGGTGGGGCGTCGTCTACGCCGCTGTCATGGGCGCGGGCATAGCGGCGCTCACTGATCCACCGCTCGAGCTGCTCGGCGCGGACACGGGCGCCGCGGTGCAGGTGTCCATCGGTGGCCTCAACACGGCTGGTGCGCTGATCGCTATGGCGTCGGGGTACCGCGATTTCTGGCGGGGTGAACGGCTCGGGCTCGCGCTCATGCTAGCCGCCGGCATCATCTACGGCGGGCTGCTGCTGCATGTGAGTGATCGGCTGGCAGTGTCGGTGGCGGTGCCGCTCGCGTACCTCGCCGCCATGCTCTGCGTACTCGGGCTGCGCATGCTGATGATCCGCTGGTTCACGTACCGGCCGAGGGGGTAGCGGATGGATCAGACATCGTGGGTGACGATCATCGTCGCCCTCGTCGGTGGCGGCGGTCTTAAAGCGGGCTACGACATTCTGCGCGACATGGGCAGCGGTCGGGCGCGGGCACGGCGGGCCGAGGTCGACCACATGGCGACCCTGCTTGCCGAGTCAAATGCGCGAGCGCGAGTGGCTGAGCGGCGGGCCCGGATCGCGACCGAGCTCATGCACGAGACCAGGGTCGTCGCGCTCGCGCATGGTGTGCGATCGGTGGACCTGCCACCGGTCGATTTCAAAGACACGAAATGATGGGAGAAACTCTTGACTGAAAATCTGACGCGTGCCGAGGTGCACGCAGACGCACGCCGTCGCGCGTCGCGCACGATCGTACAGAACGCGGCCGCGGTGGTCGTGCTCGCTGTGGTCGGGGTGATCGCGGCCGCGCTGGCCGGCATCACTCCGGAGCAGCTGCTCGATGGTCCGTTCTGGATCAGTGTCGGTAGCGCCGCGATCGTGGCGGGACTTGGCGCGCTCGGCTCCTATCTGCAGCGCCTCACCGAGGCGGCCCGCGGTAAAGAGCCGCGCTAATCGCGAGTTTCAAACCTTGTCATATTCTGACAAGATTTGTTTTCTTGTCAGAATATGACAGTGAATGCAATATGGCCCCCGGTCTGCACCTCACACGAGGCACAGGCCGGGGGCCATTTTTGTGTCTTTCGGCACTTTGAGTCCACGCTTGGGGGGATGGTGGACACGCTCCCAGCCTACGCGTGCGGGATCGGTAGTAGCTGGATCTGGTACCGAAGCTTCACCTCTGCACCGCCCCCGCACCTCACATCGAGGTAGCGGGGGGCGGGCTTTTTGCGTTCACGGGCCGCTCACTCCCACGGCAACCTGCCGGGCGGCGGCGGATACACACGCAGCAGCCCACACGCCGTGCACACTGTCACACGCACGTCGACCCACACGGTCGGCTCACCACACGCTAGACACTCCATGTCGTCCATCATGCGCGAGAAACCGCGCACGTGGGGCATTTGTGGGGCGGTGGCGGAGTGTGAGGGGCTGCGCGAGGCTGCCCCACGCTGCCGCGCGACGGGAGCGACTAGAGCGTGTTCGCGCGCGCGGGCTGCCCTGTGCCGTGGGGCACTGTGCCAGGCTGCACTAGCCTGTGATCTGCGGTTTTGCTCTTTTAATCCGCAGGTCGTAGGTTCGATCCCTACTGGGGGCACTCTCATTTTCCACGCAGACCCTCGCTTCGGCGGGGGTTTTGCGGTCATAGGTACCGCCGATTCGATGGGGAGACGGCCAACTGGCGAATAGCCCTATCGGGAAGCGGTGTTCCACGTATCGGGTGTGTAACCTCGCAACATCGTGGACACCAAACCTCACGACTTCGTGGACACTATGTCCTAACACATCGTGCACAACTTTGCCAGCACGGTTCCGCCATGGCCACGGGCAGATCATTCACTCAATAAGGGAGTCGGTGGCATTGGCGGGACCAACTTTCATTTCTCCAATTACGGTGGTGCCGTCGGACTCATAAACCGGAATTACGTACCCTGCCTCGCTCTTCGTGGAGAGGCGCGCGGCCTCTTCGAATGTTGTAGGGAAAGGGCCACCGTCGATGTCTTCGACATATGCGTAGCCCTGCAGGCCATTTGTTGCCAACACGGGGACGAGATCTGGGCTTCCACGCTCGTTCTGCGAGCCAAAGGTGCGGCCCGATTCATTTAGTCCCCAGGGGGAAATCTGCTTCGTGGCATAACTTGCGGAGATAGACCATTTCGAGGCATCTGTTGCAATCACGCTCAGGACGCCATTGTCAAGCGAGGCGATAGGTACGAACCCATCGATGACCGACCCCACGCTGTCTTGGAGGCAGACCATCCCTTCCAGCTGGGATGTATCAGATGGGCGAGAGGGGTCTCCTGTTCCGGAAGGGAACGAAAATTCTCCCTTAGATAGACAAGTAAATGTTATTGCGACAACGTCGGCACCGGCAGGGGGTGCTCCTAGTAGGAGATCGTGGCTGCCCTCGAACATACCTGCAACGGCTTTCGAATGTGGAATGTTGTGACTGCTACCTGGCTGGGATAAGACATCTGAGGCAACGGCAACGCCACCACTAACTGCCACAACCCCCATTCCAATTGTGAGGCCAAGTAGCACTTTGGAATGCTTCTTCGGCAAACGTGATGCGTTGACTTTGTCGACCAGATGCGAGCGCAGGGCCTCCGGAAAACTGCCGGAGAAATCTAGTGCTTTCATACTCTTTCCTTTTCGAGATACTCATCAAGTGTTTGGGTTTCCAACTGAGCTTTTAGGCGCACGCGCACGCGGTGTATCCGCGTGCGGGCAGCGCCGCTGGTCATGCCCAATGCCTCAGCTGCCTCGGCCGGAGAGTATCCTTCCAGGGCTACTAGTCCGAATAGGGCCGCGTCTGAGGTGCTGAGCAGGGATAGTGCTGCGGAGAGTTCCCTGTCGAGCACTCCGTTGAAGATCATCTCGTCTTCTGCAGACCGCGCCGATGGCGTTCGTGGCAAGCTATCGATTAGGTTGCGGTACCTGCGACGAGATCGTCGTTCGTTCCTGCACGAATTTGTTGCGGTCACAAGAAGCCAGGGGAGAATCGATCTGTTGACAACTCGTACTCCCTTACGCTTCCTCCAGAGCTCCAGAAAGGCTACGGCAGTCGCGTCCTCGGCGGCCTGTATTGAACCTGCTTGGCGCAAGGAATGTCGAAAGACCCTGTCTTTGTGCATGTCAAAAATCTTGGCAAATGATTCGCCGTCACCCGTCAGGCTGGATTGCCAGAGCAATTCTTCGACGCTTTGATCCTGGTCCATGCTCTGTAATGTCCTGCACTCCGCCGTTCGTTACACATTCAGTCTTGATCTAGTTAGGAGTTAAATGCGGCTCTGGGTGACTTTATCGTTGAAAACTGAGTGACCTATTGACGATGGAGTCGGTGAGGCTCCTACAAGCGGGTTGATCGCTGGCGCGTCAGCCGACGCGATCACGAAAGCCATCGGATACTCCGCGACGACCGTGCACCGGTGGGTGAACCTGGGCGGCATGAAATTAGAAACGGGCTGTCGAAGAACACGGATGGACTCGAGCCTGCTGAACGGCTCAATAATTCGAGCAAGCACCAGGTTACGGAACACGTCACGGTCTTCCGTGTCAGTGACCTCGCTGAGCTGGAGCTGGTTGTAGGCCCGAGCTGGTAGTCCCGAACACGCACACCCGGAAGGGGGGTACTCTGGGATATCCTCGCCCGGGCATACGATCAGCTCCAGTTGGGCGGCGGGAGCCGCGCGTATTGGCGGGTTGCTGGTGCTCCGCGGTTGACGCGTGCGTTGCCGAATGAGTATTGGCAAGCGCAGGGTGTGTTATCCCATGGAGGTTGTGGACGTTGCCGGGCGACTTAGCGAACCGCCGTGTGCGGGTCCGCATGGACGGTGGTGTAAGAGAGTGGGCGGGAGACCCGACACACCTACTCGATGCGGCACCGTCGTATCGCAGCAGCAGCTTTGCTACGGTGGAGGCTACGCACTCGCTGGGATTGCACAGTTCTTCGGGCGAGTGCGCACAGAGCAACGACGCCCGCCGAAGAAATGAGTAACAGCAATGTCGACTAACCAACCCGATGACGCCGCTCTAGCCGGTGCGGTCAACGATGATGAATTGGCAATTCAAGCGACGCTCATGACGGTGCTCGGTGCGTTCCAAACTGGTGAAGCCGCGGGCATCGGTGCCCTGTTCACGCGAGACGCCGACTGGACGAACGCGTTTGGTACGAGGCTCACGGGCGGTGTCGCGGTTGAGGAGTACCTGCTCGGTCTGTTTGCCGACGCCAGTTTTTCGGCAGGAAAGCTCGCGGGAGCGCCCGAGGTCAGCGTGAAGCAGCTCGGCGAAGATGTCGTTGTCGCTCACGTGACCACCACGATTGTCGGTCAGCTCACCGAGGCGGGCGAAACGCTGGGAGACCGCACCACGAACTCGCTGCACATTCTGCACAGGCAGCCAGACGGTCGCTGGTTGATCACCACGCAGCTCTTCGCTGATGCGCGCACCGAAACAACCTATAGAGCTCACAAGTAGCAAGCGACGATACAGAGCGTTAGCGTTAGCGTTAGCGAGAACGAGAAGCCATGTATTTTGTCACCATCGTCGCCCTCTTTGTTGTGCTGCCAGCGGTCAGCGTCGCACTCGAATGGGTGTTGCGGCCCAAGCGGCGTGACCTCTGGGCGCTCATTGGCCGCTGGGTGGTGTTCTGGGCTGTCGGAGTGCGGTTGTTCACCGCTGGTCTGAGCCAGGCGATGCAGCCCGAGTACACGGCCGAGGGCATCTTTGGGATCACCGACCCTGTGGTGTTGCCGTTTATTCAAGAACTCGGGTTTGCCAATATGTCGATTGGGGCGGTCGCGCTCGTCAGCGTCTTCGTGCGACGATGGAGCATCCCAGCCGCAGTCTCGGGCATGCTGTTCTTTGGGTTCGCTGGGTTTCGGCACCTGTTCTCGGGCGACCTCGGTACGAGTGTGCAGCTGATGGCGCTCATTTCTGACCTGTACATCTTCGCGGTGCTCGCGGCCTATCTGATCGCGCACCTCCTACGGCATAGAAATACATCAGTGCCCGCCGCTAGCTAACCGAATGCACAGCGCAGCGCACGGGCTACCAGCGTAGACTCGCGTGGTCGGCCGGCAGTCCTCGGCCGCAGGTGGAGTGAAACTGTGACTCGTGAACATATGCGCCCGGTGCTGCAGCCTAGTGCGAGCTTTGACTGGATCATTGGCTCCGACGAACCCGGCGCGGCCTCGCGGCTCGCGCAAGAAACGTCGTGGGCGCTGCTGGACCGTGTGCGCGGTGACGCAGACCCTGAGCTCGTTGAGCGCGTCATCGGGATCGCGACAGGCGACGGTATCGACGACATCGCAGAGCTGTGGGCACGCGAGGGCGAGCACTCGCTGGCGGGAGTGCTGTGGCGGCTGTACCTGTTGCGCCGCGCGGTGAGCGCCGACGATGTCGGCGCAGCCGACCTGTTTCGCCGCGGAGAAGCCGCAGCCGTGACGATCGATCCGGTCGTTGCGGGCGCTGCAGAGCCGGTCACCCCCGAGTCCATTCAAGCCCTGTGCGACACTATTTTGCGTGGAGCGTTTCTGGGTGACCTGGGCGCCGCCCTCGAGCGCGCAGCGAGTTACTGCCGTGTCATGGCGCTGGGAGCCGCCGACCTCGCCGACGCGCGCGATGACCTCGATGATGCCCACGCGGCGCACCTCACCTCGCGCGCGCTGCGGTACTCCACGATCGCACACGAGCTGCACGCGGGGGCACGCCGCTGGCGCGACGGTACGCTCGCGTAGCGACGCATCGGGCCGCGGGCGCTCCCGGGTAACTTTTCAAGTGCGCTCCGGATCAGCCTGGACTAGACTGGGTTCTGCTGGGCCGCAGTAACCCCGGGCTCCAATTTTTGCCGCTTCGAGCGGCCTTCCGCCGAGAGGCGTTTCTGCGGTCTGGCACTCTAGCTCTCAGCCAACGTGCACCCAGGGGCGCAGCTGCACGCGCGGTTCAGCCTCGCGCAGCACTTCGCGCGTCATCGGGGCGATCTCGCCCTCACCGAAGAGCAAGAACCGCAGCAGGTTTGCGAGCGGGTTGCCCTCGGTCCACCTGAAGTAGAGGTGCGGCGTCACATTGAACGACGCTCCCAGGTGCAGTGCGACGGCAGCGAGCGCATTGGGTACGCTCGGGCTGCGCACCGTGAACACGTCATAGCCGTGCCGATTCTCGTAGCGCACCACCAGTTCGCCTTCGAAGTCTGAGCTGTCTGAGATCTCGACCTCGATGAACACGGCCACCGCGTCAGGCAAGCCGTGGGCGGCGCGTGCGTGGCGGAGCTTCGCGGCGTAACGCTCAGCGCTCACGTCGGTGGGTTCGTGGGCGATGAGGCGCAGTGCGCTGTCGTGACCGACACTGAGTGCTTCGACTACGCGGTACGCTGCCGCATCGAGTGTCACCGAGGTGGCACGTAGCTCGGTTGAACGGGCGACGCGAGACACGAAGCTCACCACCAGAATGCCGAGAATAAACAGTGCCGCGATGCGAATACCATCGGGGCGCTCGACCACATTTGCGACGGTCGTGTACAGGAACACGACCGTGATGACGCCAAAACCAACCGTAGCGCCGCGCTGCCGGGCGGCTCGCGCATGCAGCGTCACCGCGACCGCGGCTGAAGTGATGAGCACCAGTACGCCGGTCGCATACGCCCCGCCCTGGGCGTCAACACTCGCCTGAAAGACGATGGTCACCACAAACGCAATGGCCGTGAACACCAGCACGAGGGGGCGGGTCGCGCGCGCCCAGGCGGGCGCCATACCGTAGTGCGGCAGATACCGGGGCACAAGGTTCAAGAGGCCAGCCATGGCCGAGGCGCCCGCGAACCACAAGATCGCGATCGTGATGAGGTCGTAGCCCGTACCAAACCCTTCGCCGAGGTATCGGTGGGCGAGGTAGGCGAGGGCACGGCCGTTTGCTTTGCCACCCTCTTCGAACTCTGCGGCTGGAATCAGCGCGACCGTCGTGATCGACGATGTCACGAGAAACACGCTCATGATGAGCGCCGAGGTGGTGAGCAGCCGTTTTGCCCCGCGAATGCGACCGGCGGGGTTATCTTCGGTGTCGCTCGCGTCGCCCCGAATCTGCGGCATCACGGCGACACCGGTCTCGAACCCAGACAGGCCGAGCGCTAATTTCGGAAACACGACGAGCGCGATCGCCACCACAAACAGTGGGTTGCCGTGCTGCGTGGTGAGCACGCTCCACCAGTCGCCGAGCACGACGGGGCGACGCACGAGCTCGGCGAGCGCCACCGCAATCACGACGAGGTTCGCGGCGAGAAACACACCCACGAGCACCACTGCGAGTCGAATCGCCTCACGAAAACCGCGTAGGAACACAATGCCGAGCCCCGCGAGCAGCGCCAGCGTAATGACAACCTCTTGCCCGCGTACGGCGGCGGGCGCAAACGGGTTCTCGACGAGGTGCGCGGTCGCATCGGCGGCAGACAGCGTGATCGTGATCATAAAGTCGGTGGCGGCAAACCCCAGCAACGCGAGCACGGCGAGTTTGCCGCCCCAGCGCGGCATCAGCTTCGCGAGCATCGAAATTGATCCGGTGCCGTGGGGGCTCTGCTCGGCGACCCGGCGGTACACCGGCAGCGCGCCAGCGAGAGTCACCGCGACGAGCACGATCGTGGCGAGCGGGGCGACTGCCCCCGCCGCGAGCGCCGCGATCGCCGGCTGATAGCCGAGCGTCGAGAAGTAGTCGAGGCCGGTA
Organism: Leucobacter faecis; assembly: GCF_054456695.2. NCBI lineage: Bacteria > Bacillati > Actinomycetota > Actinomycetes > Micrococcales > Microbacteriaceae > Leucobacter > Leucobacter faecis. The sequence continues at coordinate 144,378 of NZ_JBTJER020000002.1, read as the reverse complement.
AGGCACATGACGCGCAGCCAGTGCGCGCGGCGTTCGGGCTCGGGCCGACCGTGCGGGCCGGCGTGCCGCCCGGGTGCCTCGGCGGTCTCTGCGACGAGCCACGACCGCAAGGCCGCCCGCCGCGTGCGGCGAGGCGGCTCTGCCCCCATTTCAAGCGACGATCCCGTCGCGCTATTGATCACGGCGCAACATTACTCTTACGGGGCGTCGCGCACCAGCCCCAAATTTCGCTCCGGATCGAGCTGGATCCTGCGACTCCTTCGTCGCGCAGGATGACCGGGTGTGGGATCGCGCAGGATGACCGGGTGTGGGATCGCGCAGGATGACCGAGTAGCGGACAGCGCCTATTCTTCGTCATCCTGCGCGGAGCGAGCTTGCGAGCGCAGTCGCAGGATCCAAACCCCGGAACGTGGGTTACCCGAATCGACCGCTCACGTAGTCTTCGGTCGCCTGCACCGACGGCTGCGAGAAGATCTTCGAAGTGTCGTCGTACTCGATGAGCTTGCCCGGCTTGCCGGTGCCCGCAATGTTAAAGAAGGCGGTGCGGTCTGAGACGCGCGAAGCCTGCTGCATGTTGTGCGTCACGATGACAATCGTGTACTGCAGCTTGAGCTCGGCGATCAGGTCTTCGATCGCGAGCGTCGAGATGGGGTCGAGCGCCGAGCAGGGCTCATCCATCAGCAGCACCTCGGGGGAGACAGCGATGGCGCGAGCGATGCACAGACGCTGCTGCTGACCGCCCGAGAGGCCAGAGCCCGGCTTGTCGAGGCGATCCTTCACCTCGTTCCACAGGTTCGCGCCGGTGAGTGAGCGCTCGACGAGGTCCTCGGCGTCGCTCTTCGAGATGCGGCGGCTGTTGAGCTTGACGCCGGCGAGCACGTTCTCACGAATCGACATGGTCGGAAACGGGTTGGGGCGCTGAAACACCATGCCCACCTGGCGGCGCACGAGCACGGGGTCAACGCCCGGCCCGTAGAGGTCTTCGCCGTCGAGCAGGACCTCACCCTCGACGCGGGCACCGGGGATAGCCTCGTGCATGCGGTTGAGGGTGCGCAGAAAGGTCGACTTGCCGCAACCCGACGGCCCGATAAAGGCGGTCACGGTGCGCGGCTCGATGTTCATCGTGACGCCCTCGACTGCGAGAAACTTGGAGTAGTAGACGTTGAGGTCAGAGATCTCGATGCGCTTAGACATGCTGGGTGCTTTCTGTGGTGGTGAAGTGTGTGGATCCTGCGACTCGCTTCGCTCGCGCAGGATGACGGTGGGAGACGTGCGCAGGATGACGGCGGGGGAGGTGTGCGCAGGATGACGGTGGGGGAGCTGCTCGTCGGATGACGCGGGTGGAACCGCTAGCGGCCGAACTTGGGGGAGAACCACTTCGCGATGAGACGCGCGAGCAGGTTGAGTGCCATGACGATCAGAATGAGCAGGAGCGCTGCGGCCCACGAACGCTCGATGAACGCGAAGGCCGGGTTGCCCTGGTTCGCGAACTGTGTGTACACGTACACGGGCAGCGACTGCATACGGTCGGCGAACAGGTTGTAGTTCATTGACGCGGTGAATCCGGCCGTGATGAGTAGCGGTGCCGTCTCGCCGATCACGCGCGCGATAGCGAGCATAATGCCGGTGGTGATACCCGCGATTGAGGTGGGCAGCACCACCTTCAAGATGGTGCGCCACTTGGGCACGCCGAGCGCGTATGACGCCTCGCGCAGCTCGTTCGGCACGAGCCGCAGCATCTCCTCGCTCGAGCGCACGACGACGGGAATCATGAGCACAGCAAGCGAGACCGCACCGACGATGCCCATGCGTACGCCGGGCCCCAGAAACAGGGCGAATACGGCGTAGGCGAAGAGACCGGCGACGATCGAGGGGATGCCCGTCATGACGTCGATCAAGAACGTGATCGTCTTGGCGAGCCGGCCGCGACCGTACTCGACCAGGTAAATCGAGGTCAGAAGCCCCATGGGCACGGCAATGATGGTGGCCGCGAGCGTGATCATGAGCGTGCCGATCATGGCGTGCAGCGCGCCGCCGCCCTCACCCGTAACGTTGCGCATCGACGAGTTGAAGAACTCGGTGTCAAAGCGCGCCAGGCCGTTCGAGACGACCGTGATTCCCACTGAGATGAGCGGCACCATCGCGAGCGCAAAGGCGCACGTCACGAGCCCGGTGATGAGACGGTCGACGGCCTGCCTGCGACCCTCAATCAGGCCCGCCATCAGCGTGATGATGCCAAGGTACCCGAGGGTGCCCACGAGCACCGCTCCCACGAGTGAAAACTCGGAGCCGCTCGCTGCGGCCAACAGGCCGAACAGCGCGAACGAAACCACGAGGCTCGAGCCCAGCAGGATCCAGGGGGTGCGGCGTGACAACCGGTTACCGGCGAGGCTCGAACCTGCCTGAACGGGGCGTACCGTGATGGGCGGGCGGGTGGCCCGATCCGGAGCGAGGTCAGTGTGCTGGCTCATTAGTTTGCCTCCCGGAATTCAGCGCGACGGCTGACGATCCAGCGCGCAAGGGCGTTCACGAGGAACGTCACGATGAACAGGATGAGGCCGGTCGCGATGAGCACGTTGATGTTCTCGCCGTAGGCCTCGGGGAACGACAGCGCGATGTTGGCCGCGATCGTCGAGGGGTTCTCAGAAGTGAGCAGCTTGAAGCTCACGAGGCCGGTCGCCGAGAGCACCATGGCGACGGCCATGGTCTCGCCGAGTGCACGACCGAGGCCGAGCATCGCAGCCGAGACAATGCCGGGGCGGCCAAACGGCAGCACCGCCATACGAATCATCTCCCAGCGGGTCGCGCCAAGTGCGAGCGCCGCTTCTTCCTGCAGCTTGGGCGCCTGGAGGAACACCTCGCGGCAGATCGCGGTCATGATGGGCAGGATCATGGTGGCGAGCACGATAGCGGCGGTGAGAATCGTGCGCCCGGTACCCGAAGTGACGCCACCGAAGAGGGGGATCCAACCGAGGTTCTCGTTCAGCCACACGTAGACGGGCCGAATCGCGGGGGCGAGCACGCCGATGCCCCACAGACCGAACACGACGCTGGGCACAGCGGCGAGCAGGTCGACGATGTAGCCGAGTAGCTGCGCGAGGCGGCGAGGAGCGTAGTGCGAGATGAACAGCGCGATGCCGATCGACAGGGGCAGTGCGAACGCGAGCGCGAGGGTCGCAGCCCAGACCGTGCCAAACACGAGCGGGCCCACGTACTGCCAGAAGTTGCTTGTGAGCAGCGACGCGGTCTCATCGGTTGCGCTGAAGGCGGGGATGCTGCGCACGATGAGAAACAGCGCGACCGCGCCAAGCGTGACGAGGATCATGCTTCCAGCGAAGACAGCCGCGCGCGAGAACACGCGATCACCGATGCTGAGCACCGGCCTGGTGTGTGTGCGGCGCGCAGGCTTCGAGGCTGCGGGCGCGGCGGGGGTGAGGGTCACTTAGGGCTCTCCAGAGTCGGATCGGGCGAAACACGTGGGCGGGCCGCGTCATCACACTCTAGGCGATGACACGGCCCGCGGGGTGCTAGCTGATGGCGTCGATCGCGGGGGTGATCTTGCTGCGCAGGTCGGCCGAGATGGGGGCGCTGCCCGCTGCTTCGGCGGCAGCCTGCTGGCCCTCTTCGCTTGCAATGTAGCCGAAGTACGACTTCACGAGCTCGGCGTTGGCGGGGTCTGCGTAGGCTTCGCAGCCCACGAGGTAGCTGACGAGCACGATCGGGTAGACGCCCTTGGCGGTCGAGCTGCGGTCGAGCGTGATCGCGAGATCGTTTGCGCCGCGGCCCTCTTCGATGGGCGAGGCGTCAACGATTGCCGCGGCGGCTTCGGGGGAGTAAGCGACATACTCTTCGCCCACCTTGATCTCGACGGTGCCGAGCTCGCCTGCCTGTGAGGCGTCGGCGTAACCGATCGTGCCCACACCCGAGGTGACCGCTGCCACGACGCCCGAGGTGCCCTGGGCGCCCTCGCCGCCGAACTCTTTCGGCCACGACTCGATCGAGCCTACGCTCCAGTCATCGGGGGCTGCCGCGGCGAGGTAGTCGGTAAAGTTGCCGGTCGTGCCCGACTCATCTGAGCGGTGTACAGCGGTGATGGCGAGGTCGGGGAGCTCTGCGCCCTCGTTCTGGCTCGCGATTGCGGGGTCGTTCCACTTCGTGATCTTGCCCGCGAAGATCTGTGCCACGGTGGGCGCGTCGAGCTTCAGTGAATCGACACCCTCGACGTTGAAGATCAGGGCGATGGGCGAGATGTAGGCCGGAAACTCGACGATGCCGCTGTCGGCGGCGCAGGCGTCGAAGGGGCCAGCCGAGATTTCATCGAGCTTGAATGCGCGGTCAGAGCCGGCGAAGGCGCTCGCGCCCTGCTGGAACGTTTCGCGGCCGGCGCCCGAACCCGTGGGGTCGTAGTTTACGGTGACACCCGAGTTGGCGGTCTGAAAACCAGCGACCCAGGCGTTCTGTGCGGCGTCCTGCGATGAGGCGCCCGCACCAATGAGCTCGCCCGAGAGCGACGAGTCGCCACCCTCAACGTTCTGTGCGGCGGGGGCCTGCTCGTTGGCCGCGCAAGAGGTCAGGGTGAGTGCCGCGAGACCGCTGATGGCTGCAACCTTGGTCAGAGCTTTGAGCTTCACTGTGGGGTGATCCAATCTTGAGAACGGATGAGTCGTGGCCGGTGCCACACCAACAACAGTAGGAAGCTCGGGTGTCTTGCGGCTCGCTAACGGGTGAACAGCGGGTGAACTCACCGGGCGAAAATGGTGTGGGCCGCGCGCGGCTGCACGCCCAGCCCCGCGCCGACTAGCATGGAACAGATGAACGGGATCAAGAAGTACGCACTGACCATGGCAGCGGCGCTGCTCGTCTTGGGCACCGCGGGCTGCGCGCCAGAGCCCGAGGCCGCGCCTCAAGCAAAGGCGCCCGCCAGCAAGCCAGCCCCCAAGGCCGAGGTGAAGGCCGAAGACACTGCGCCAAAGCCGCAGCCCGGCGCGGGGCCCGCATGCCCCACCGACCACTGCGTGAGCGTTGCGATGTCGGGCGACCTCTTGTTTCACGAGGGGCTGTGGAGTCCGTTCGCGATTCCCACGAACGAGGCGGGCGAGAACTTCGACTTCTTGCCGCTGCTTGAAGGTCAAAAAGCGTACCTCGATCAGACCGACCTCGCGATCTGCCAGATGGAGACGCCGCTCGCGCCGGTGGGCGGCCCCTACCTCGGCTACCCCGAGTTCAACACCCCGCCCGAGCTGGCCAAAGCGGTGAAAGCGATCGGTTACGACGTGTGCACGACGGCGTCGAACCACACGATCGACCAGGGCACCGAGGGGCTCGTGCGCACCCTCGACGGGCTCGACGCGGCCGGGATCGCGCACACCGGTTCGTACCGGGCAGAGGGCGAGCGTGACGAACCGCTCATTGTCGAAGCCAACGGTGCAAAAGTTGCGATTATGACGTCGACGTTCTCGCTCAACGGGCTCAATGCCGAACACGACTGGCAGGTCGACTTTCGCATGGAAGAGCCGCGCGTCGACCCCGAGCGCATGATCGCGAAGGCCCAGAAGGCACGCGACATGGGTGCGGACCTCGTGATCGGTGTGCAGCACATTGGCGAGGAGTACTGGACCGAGCCGACGCCGGGGCAGCGCGAGCTTGCCATGCAGCTGCACGACAGTGGCCTGTTTGACTTCGTCTACCAGCACCACGCGCACGCGGTACAGCCCCTCGAGAGCTACAACGGCAAGTGGATTCTCTACGGCACGGGCAACACGATTAGTGAGTCCGCACCGCCCGCGCAGAGCGTCAACAACGAGTTCTTAATGACCCGTGTGCAGTTCGCGAAGCAGCCAGATGGCACCTGGACCACGAACGACGTGGCTTGGAACGCTGCGACAAACACGCAAAACGGGGGCTACAAGTGGTGCTCGGTGATGCCTGACCAGCCGCAGGGCGTGTGCCAGTCGGCCGAGTTTGACGCGGGTGTGCTCGAGCGCACGCGCGCCACGGTGGACGCGATGGGGGCGGCCGAGGCGGGCGCTCACGAGTGGCTATTGGCGAGCCAATAGCCCGTTAGCTGCTGGCGGGCGCGAGTACTCTGATCGCGCCGGGCACCACCCGCACCTCGAACGGGCCGGTGCCCACCTCCTCGCCGTCGGCAAACGCGATTTCGCTGCCCGCCTCGATCATCACGCGCGTGAGCCGCGTGATGCGCACCTCGGGCAGCGCCGCGTGCTTGCCGCGGGCGAGCGTGCCCAGCACGCTGAACAGGCGCAGCTTGCTCGCGTGCGCCACCTCGATCAGCTCGAGCGCCCCATCGGTGACCCGCGACTCGGGTGAGATCGGAATACCGCCGCCAAACGTGCGAATGTTCATCACCGACGCGAGCAGTCCACTGTAGGTATGATCCGGACGCTCCGGATCACCGTCACCAGGGCGTGCCAGCCCGGTGACACGAAACGTGCGCGAACGCAGCAGCGCGACCTCGGTGAGCAGGGCCGCCGCATAGCGGAGTGGGCCGATCGGCAACCGCAGCGCGTTGGCGCGGCGGTTCACGGCCGCGTCAATGCCGATCGACAGCCCGCCCGCAAACCAGCGTTCGAAACGAACACCCGCCTGCCCCGTGTATTGCACGAGGCCGAGATCGACGGGCTGCGGGGTTGCGCGCAGCAGCGCCCGCACCGCCCGGGTGGGACTGCGCGGAAGGTCAAACTGGCGTGCGAAATCGTTGCCGCTGCCCGCGGGCACGATGCCAATGGGCAGTGCGCGGGCGGCCGCCACCTGCAGCACGGTGCTAATCAGCCCGTCGCCGCCCACGAGAATCAGGCCGCGTACTCCGGCCGCGCATGCGCGTTCGACGAGCACCCCGCACTCGGCGGCGTTCGGCGCCGAAATAGTGATTGACGAGACACCGGCGTCGCGCAGCGCGCGGCTCACCCGTGCGGCGACGCGGCTACCGCGACCGAGCGCCGAGGCGGGGTTCACGACGAGCGCGAACGGCGGGTGCTGGGCTTCGTGGGTGGGCTGGCTCAACGTTTGATCGGGTAGGTCTCGACGCCGAGAATGCCGGCGCCCGGCCGCGAGCGCGACAAGTGAAATACCGAGAATCCGGCGGGCGGCAGCGCGGCCGCCTCGGCGAGGTAGGGGCCGGGCACGCTGCCGGTCGCGAGCACGAGCTCGCGTGCCAGGTCGGGCAGCACAGGGCGGTGGCTGCACAAAATTGAGTTGCGGCCGCGCTTCACGATTTTGCCTATCAAGCGCCGCGTCTCGGCGAGATCGCCTGCGTCCCAGAAGTCTTGGCTGAGTGAGGCGTGTTCGCGCACTCGTTTGCCCGTGTGCTCGGCGATGGGAGCAATGGTTTCGAGACAGCGCAGCGCCGTCGAACTGTAGAGCCGGCGCGGGCCAAACGCCGCGAGCGACGGCACGAGCATGTCGGCTTGGTCGTCGCCCGCTGTAGTCAGCGGTCGCAGATGGTCGGCGGGTGATAGTGGGCTGCGCGGCTCGGCTTTCGCGTGCCGCAACAGCGTGACCGAGAACGTATCGAGCAGGTCGTGGCCCGCGAGACGCAAGAAGACGTCAAAGAGCTTGCGGTCTGCTTTATAGCTCAGACGTGCGCGCGCCTCGTCTGCCCGCACCCACTCGAGCGCTTGTACTTCACCGTTGGGGGTGAACGTCGAGGCGAGCGCACGCTCGGGTGTCACCTCGGCCGCCCAATACTGCACGGTCTTGGTGGCGGTGTCGCCCACTGTGTATTGGATCGTGCCGAGGTTGACACCGAGATGCACCTTGAGGCCGGTCTCCTCGCGGGTCTCACGCACGGCCGCCTGCGGCATACTTTCGCCGGGGTCCAGCTTGCCCTTCGGAAACGACACGTCACCCTGTTTGGTGCGGTGAATGAGCAGCACCATGAGCTGTTCGGTGGCGGTGCTGGGGGAGCCGCCTGCGCCCGGCGCGTCGGGTGCGACAGGCACGCGGCGCCAACAGACGGTGCCAGCCGCGAGCAACTCGCGCGTCACCTGGGCCTCCGCGCTCGCGCGTGCGTGCGGTCGCTCATCACGAGGTCCTGCAGGTCTGCGAGTTGTTCGCCCTGCGCGCCGACGATGCGACGCTCCCAGGTGCCGTCGGTGAGCATGCGCCATGACGACACATCGTCACTAAACGCGAATTCAAAGAAGCGGTCGATGCGTGCGAGGTGTTCGTGGTCGCTCAACTGCACGAGCACTTCGATGCGGCGGTCGAGATTGCGGTGCATGAGGTCGGCGCTGCCAATGAACACTTCCCTCGATCCGGCGTTCTCAAAGGCATAGATACGTGAGTGCTCAAGATAGCGACCCAAAATGGATCGTACGCGAATCGTCTCTGACAGCCCCGGCACGCCGGCCCGGATCGAGCAGATGCCGCGCACCCACACCTCGATTGGCACGCCCGCCTGGCTGGCGAGGTACAGCGCGTCGATGATGGCCTCGTCGACCATCGAGTTGGCCTTCAGTTTGATGCCGCTGGGCAGCCCGGCGCGCGCGTTGGCAGCCTCGCGCGCAATGCGTTCGAGTAGCCCCGCACGCAGCTGCAGGGGAGCAACGAGCAGCCGGTCGTAGTCGGTCTCGATCGCGTAGCCCGAGAGTACGTTGAACAGCTTGGTGACGTCGCGCCCCACCTCAGGCGACGACGTGAACAGGCCAAAGTCTTCGTAGATGCGGCTCGTCTTGGGGTTGTAGTTGCCGGTGCCGATGTGGCAGTAGTGGGCGAGCCGGTCGCCCTCGTCACGAATCACCTGCACGAGTTTGCAGTGTGTTTTGAGGCCGACGATGCCGTACACGACGTGCACGCCGGCCTGCTCGAGCTTGCGGGCCCACGAGATGTTGGCTTCTTCGTCGAACCTGGCTTTCACCTCGACTAAGGCGAGTACCTGCTTGCCAGCTTCGGCCGCCTTGATGAGCGCCGCGACGATGGGGCTGTCGCCCGAGGTGCGGTAGAGCGTCTGCTTGATGGCGAGCACGTCGGGGTCGGTCGCCGCCTGCTCAAGAAATGCTTGTACGCTCGTCGAAAACGACTCGTACGGGTGGTGCACGAGCACCTCGCGCCGAGCGATTGCAGTGAAGGTGTCGGGCTTCTCACTCGGCGATGCGGTACGAAACTTGGGGTGAGTGACCGGAATGTGCGGCGCGAACTTCAGGTCGGGGCGCGGAATACGGGTGAGCGCGAACAGCCCGCTCAGATCGAGCGGTGCGGGCAGGGTGTAGACCTGTTCGGCGTCAATGTCGAACTCGCGCACCAGCAGGTCGAGCGTCGCCGCGTCCATGTCGTCTGAGATCTCGAGCCGAATGGGCGGCCCGAAGCGGCGCCTCAGCAGCTCTTTCTCGAGCGCTTGAATGAGGTTCTCGGTCTCGTCTTCTTCGATCTCGACGTCTTCGTTGCGGGTCACACGAAACACGTGGTGGTCGATGACCTGCATGCCTGGAAACAGCCCGTCAAGCTGGTTCGCGATGAGTGCCTCAAGCGGAATATAGCGCACGCTGTCTTCGGTCTCGCGGCGATCGACCCGCACGTAACGCGGAATCATTTGCGGCACCTTGAGTCTCGCGAACTCGGTCTTCTCGGTGCCCGGATTGAATACGCGAATTGAAAGGTTCAGCGCGAGCCCCGAAATGTAGGGGAATGGGTGCGCCGGGTCGACGGCGAGCGGCATGAGGACAGGGTAAATATTGTGCTCGTAGTAGTTGGTGAGCACCTCGCGGTCGGCCGCGTCGAGCTCCTCCCACTTCACGATGCGTATGCCCGCGCCCGCCAGCTGCGGCATCACCTGCCCGTTAAAGCAGGCCGCGTGCCGCTGCTGCAGCTCGTACGCGACCCGGTTAATGTCAGCGAGCACATCGGTGGGCGCGCGCCCCACGTTCGTGGGGACGGCGAGCCCCGTGACGATGCGGCGTTTCAGTCCCGCCACGCGCACCATAAAGAACTCGTCGAGGTTTGAGGCGAAGATCGCGAGAAAGTTGGCGCGCTCGAGCAGCGGCACGGTCTCGTCTTCTGCGAGTTCGAGCACGCGCTGGTTGAACGCCAGCCAGCTCAGCTCGCGGTCGAGGTAGCGGTCGGCTGGCAGGGCATCGGTGCCCTCCACGACGGAGGTTTCTTCGCTCATGCGTCCATTCTGGCACTAGCCGCACCCGAATCGGGCCGGTGCCACTGCATGCTGCGTGAATCAATGGTGAACCCCGCGGTTTCGTAGAGCCGCACCGCCGCCGTATTGTCGCCATCGACGTACAGGGTTACGCGCGCGGGAGCGTGCTCTGCCATGCGCGCGAGGGTCGCGTCGAGCAGCAACCGGCCGAGGCCCCGGCCCGCATACTCGGGCCGCACCCCCACGGCATACAGCTCGCAGCTCACCTCATCGCCCCCGGTAGCGTGCCCGTCGCTTCGTAGCGTCTTCACCCATGTTGATCCGGCGAGTTCGTCGCCCGCGTCAAGCAGCAGCAGATCGCCGCTATCGAACCAGGGCTCCTGGCGCATGCGCGCGAAATCTTCGACCGTGATGCGGCCCTGTTCGGGGTGGCTCGCAAACGCGGCCGCGTTCGTCACCACCCAGGCGTCGTCGTCGCCCGGTTCGGTGCCGTACGCGCGCAGCGCGAGGCCGGCAGGGGTCGGCAGGGCGAGCGCGGGCCCTGCGCCCGCAGGCAGCAGATCCGGATCAAGGGCCATGCGGTAGAGCGACCGTGCGGGCGTGAAACCCGCGGCCGCGAGAGCGCGGGCGATGACCTCTCGGTCGCCGTGCACCCATGAGCGCAGCGAGCCTGCCGCGTGCGCGAGCAGCGTGCGCAGCGCCGCGCCTGTGTCTTCGGGGGTCTGGTGCGCAGGGAGCAGCGCCAGGTCGAGTTCGCCCTCCCCGATGACGCCAACGCCGATCGCCGCGCCGTCGAGCTTCGCGCCGTCGAGCTTCGCGCCGTCGAGCTCACTGCCGTCGGGCGCGATGAGAAGCAGCCGGCGCGCGCCCTGCGATACGGCGAGCAGCGCCTGGTCAGAGACGGGTGAGGCGCCGTCGGCCTGTTCGATCTCGGCGAGAATGCGCTGGGCGACTGCGGGCAGCGACGAAAAAGACACGGTGGGGCTCCTTGAGTGAGGCGCTTTAGGGCGTGCGAAGCGCAGCGGGGTCTTGTAGTTCTTTGGCGCGGGCAAAGCCGTAACCTACGCCGCGCACGGTGCTAATGAGCCCGTCGTGCTCACCGAGCTTCGCGCGCAGTCTACGCACGTGCACGTCGACGGTCCGTGTGCCACCAAAATAGTCGGTGCCCCACACCTCGCTCAGCAGCTGCTCGCGTGTGAACACACGCTCGGGGTGGCCCACGAGAAAGTAGAGCAGCTCGAACTCTTTGTAGGTGAGGCCGAGCGGCCGACCGTGCAGTCGTGCCGTGAAGTTTGCTTCGTCGATGGTGACGCCGCCGGCGTGCAGCTCGGACGTCGCGGCGACGGCGACCTGGCCCGCGGCGGGGCGCAGCAAACGCAACCGCAGTTCGATCTCGGCCGGGCCAGCTGTCGGCAGAAGCACGTCGCTCAGCCCCCACTCGGTCTGCACGACGCCAAGGGCCGACTCGGGCAGCACCGCCACCCGGGGGGAATGTTCGCCCTGCGCCAGGTTCTGGCACACCTCGCGGGCAAGTCGCACGTTGTTCACGCCGTCGATAATGATGCAGTCATACTGACTGCTCATGCTGGCCGGCAGTCGCACACCCAACGGCGAGGCGCGCACATCGTGTGCGAGTAGCTCGAGCGACGGTAAGGCCTCGGCGGGGGCGCGGTCAGTAAGGCAAAGAAGTTGCACGGTCGCGTCCCTTCACTGGCAGGCTGGGTCGTTCGTCTATAGTACTGGGCGTCGCCCCCACGGTGTCGCACCCAGGGCGTGGTGCGCGGGCTGTGCGACAATGGCGACGTGAACGACGCAACCGAGCCTAACTCGCCTGAGATGCCTAACGTGCAGGCCTGGCACATTCCGCGGCTCGTTATCGCGTGGGTAGCGGCGCTCGCGATGGGCGTGCTGGTGACGGTGCTGGTCGGAGAAGACGCACGTTTCTCCTGGCTGGTACTGGCTGTTGGTGTTTCGACGCTTATCTCGTTCGCACTGCAGTTGGGCACGGCCGAACGAGTCGGGTTTATCACCCGACTGGCTTTTAGCGTCGCCGGATCAGTAGTGATCATCGCTGTGATCGACATCACGGGGCTGCTCATCGCGCACTTTGCGTAACGGCCGCCCCGGAGTTGCTAGACTGGCGACATGCTGCTTGCACTCGAACTCTTCTTCCTCGGTCTGCTTGGCCTCGCTTCGCTCGCGATTGCTTGGGTTTCTGGCACGGTTATCTACAAGCTGTTCAAGGGTCAGCGCTAACTAGCGCTTGCCCTTCCACGAACGGCCTGCCGCGATGAGCGCATTTCTGACCCTTCCCGGCGCCGTCGCTTGCGAGGCTGCCGGTGTGCCCGCACACTACGGGGAGCCGTTGCGTGAACAGCGCGCACTCGAGGGCGGCACCGCAATCGTTGACCTGTCTCACCGCGGCGTGGTGGTGGTGGCGGGAGCCGACCGTCTATCGTGGCTCAACTCGATGACGAGCCAGCAGCTCACCGGTCTACCCGCTGGGGAGAGTACCGAGACGCTGTTGCTCGATCCCAACGGGCGCATCGAGTACGCGATTCGGCTCGTCGATGATGGTGAGAAGTGCTGGCTACTCGTTGACGAGGGGCTCGCAGATGGGCTCACCGCCTACCTGGGCCGCATGCGGTTTGCGCTGCGTGTAGAAGTGGCGAACCGCAGCGCAGAGTATGCAGCGGTGTGTGCTTTTGGTGAGGGGGCGGCGGCGCGCAAGCTGCGCGAACACGATCCCGTTGTGACCTGGATTGATCCGTGGTCACAGGTGCAGCGCGGCGGAGTACAGTATGCCCGCGCCGACCACGCGGGCGGGCACTGGCAGGCGGTGCAGTGCGTGTTTACCCGCGATCAGCTTGCTGATCTAGTGGCCGACATGGGTGAAGAGGTGCGTGCGGCAGGTCTTATGGCGCTCGATGCGCTTGAGGTGCGAGCCTGGCGTCCCGCACAGCACGCCGACGTCGATGAACGCGCTATTGCGCACGAGTTTGACTGGCTGCGCACGGCGGTTCACCTGACGAAGGGGTGTTACCGCGGGCAAGAAACGGTCGCTAAAGTGCACAACCTGGGACATCCACCGCGCAGGCTCACCATGCTTCACCTTGATGGCTTCGGCGGGGAACTGCCGGTCGCGGGCGCGCTGGTGTACCTGGCCGACACCTCTAAGAGTGAAGGGGCGAGGCCCGTGGGGCGCGTAACCCGGGCGGCGCTGCACTATGAATGGGGCGGTATCGCACTCGCCCTGCTCAAACGTTCGGTGCCTGAAGACGCCGAGCTCGAGCTGCGCGGCGGCGAAGCTGGGGCTGATCCGAAGTCGACCGACGGTGAGGTGATCGCGGCCTCACAAGAGGTGATCGTGCCGTCTGACGCGGGCGCTTCGCGTAACATTCCCCGGCTTAAACGGCTCTAACCGGCACCGCGCCGGTGATGTGTGCGCGGTAGCGTGTGCGACAAACTAAGCTGAGAGCATGACGAACAAGCTGATTTTGCTGCGCCATGGCCAGAGCGAATGGAACAAAAAGAACCTGTTCACTGGATGGGTTGACGTGCGACTTACCGAGCAGGGCCGCGGCGAAGCCGCCCGTGCGGGCGAGTTGCTCGCTGAAGCCGGTGTGCTGCCAGACGTGCTGCACACCTCGGTGCTGAGCCGTGCCATTCAGACGGCCAACCTTGCCCTCGAGGCTGCCGACCGCATGTGGATTCCCGTAGAGCGTTCGTGGCGCTTGAACGAGCGGCACTACGGCGCCCTGCAGGGGCTTGATAAAGCCGAGACGCTACAGAAGTACGGCGAGACCCAGTTTATGGAGTGGCGTCGTTCGTATGACACGCCGCCGCCCGCACTCGATGACGCGAGCGAGTGGTCGCAGGCACGCGATGCCCGCTACGCCGACATCGATGGTGAGCGCCCGCAGACCGAGTGCCTGCAAGATGTCGTCGCCCGAATGATCCCATACTGGGAGGGCACTGTACTGCCCGAGCTGCGGGCGGGAAAGACCGTGCTCATCACAGCGCACGGCAACTCGCTGCGTGCGCTCGTGAAGCACCTTGAAGGTATCTCTGACGAAGACATCGCGCAGCTCAACATTCCGACCGGCATGCCGCTCGTATACGAGATTGATGCAGACGGCCACCCTGTGGGTAAGGGCGAGTACCTCGACCCCGAAGCGGCGGCAGCCGGCGCTGCTGCGGTAGCGGCGCAGGGCAAGTAGTAGCTGCACGCAGCTGGCACGCCAAAGGGCCCCTCGTGAGAGGGGCCCTTTGGCTATGGCCTGATGGTACTCGTAAACGAGAAGCCGGGCCGTGAGACGAAGCTAGTGCTCGTCCTCATCGTCGACATTGTACTTATCAGCGTACTCTGCCCAGGGGTCTTCGTTGTTTTGAGCTTCGGCTTTATTCGCCGCGAGTTCACGTTCAAGCGCATTGTAGTTCGTGTCGGGGCTGAAATACTTCAGCTCCCTGGCGACCTTGGTGTGCTTTGCTTTCTGACGGCCGCGCCCCATGCGTGACCCCCTTACACATTCGGGCCCCGCGAAATCGTCGCGAAGCAAGTACCAATTAAAATAGACGTATGGTGGTGATTCTAGCATGAGCGCTGGGCCGTCTTGTGCGCGCCTCGGTGCGGTTACGATGAAGACATGACCAATTCGCGCACACGCCGCACTCGAATCATTCTGTTTGCGTTACTTACCGTGGCGGTTGTCGTGTTGGTTGCGGTGGTCGCAGTGTTGCTGCCCATACTGACGCACAAGAGCGCCGGCGGATCGGGGCAGCAGCTGCCCGAAGGCTACGTTTCAGAGGTGAGTGCAACCGGGGCCGACGATCGCACGCGCACGCTCAGTGTCACTGAAAGCGATGGTAAAACGTTTGATGCGGCAGCGGTGCGGCCGGGCGAGTCGTTGACTATTTCGGGTACTGGTTTCGATGCCGCAATCGGCATATATGTCGCTGTGTGCGCGATTCCCAGTGATCCGGCGGTGAAGCCCGGGCCGTGCCTGGGCGGCATCCCCGAGGGTGCGAAAGAGGGCGACGTGAAGGCCGAGGACCTCACGAGCGTGTGGATCTCGAACGACTGGGCTTGGCGGGCCTTTGCGACGCAGGGCTACGACGACGCACAGACCGGTAGTTTCACGGCCACCTTGACGATGCCCGACGCGACGACAGAGGGACTCGATTGCACCGTAACCCGCTGTGCGATCACCACGCGGGCCGATCACACCGCGCTCAACGACCGAGTACAGGACCTCTTCATTCCCATCCGCTTCGCACAGTAACGCTTGAGGTCTCGTCTGGCGGTTACGAGGCGAGAGGCGCAAGCACTAGCGCAGCCACGGTGTAGATGGCCAGGCCCGCAAGAGCGCCGACGACGGTGCCATTGATGCGAATGAACTGTAGGTCGCGCCCCACCTGCAGCTCGATTTTCTCGGCCGCTTCGTGTGCGTCCCAGCGCTGCACTGTCTCGGTCACCACCTTGGCGAGGTCGTGGCGATACTCCTGCACGAGGTGCTCCACCACGCCCATCACCCACACGTCAATCTTGTACTGCAGGGTTGCATCGCCTTGTAGCCTGCGCCCAAAATCCTCTGCCGCGGCCGTCATACGGCAGCGCAGCTCGCTTGCCGGGTCGCTCAGCATCTCGACGATCGCGGCGCGGGCTGTATCCCAGGTGCTTGCCGCGAGCGAGCGAATGCGGGGGCTGTCAAACACTTCGTGTTTGAAGCTCTCAAGCTGCGTGCGCAGCTGATCCTGCTCTTGCAAATCGCGCCCCAGGTCGCGTAAAAAGCGCCGGATCGCTTGCCGGGCGGGGTGATCGGGGGTTGTCGCGACCGCGCGTGCAAACCGCACCGCTTCGCTGTGCAGCCGCTGGTCAATGAAGCGATCGAGCGCGTTTGGCAGCCAGGAGGGGAGCTGCGCCGAGAGCACGCGGTCGAACGCGTGCGGGTGCGTTTCGAGCCACTCGGCAAGACGCCCAGCGGCAACATCGATGAGTGTTTCTTCGTGTTCACCCGCCACAAATGAATCGAGAGCACGGCCCATGAGTGGACCCCACTCGGGGTCGAGAATGTGCGTGCGCACGTGCGTCTCAACGAAAGCTCGCACATCGTTGTCATCGAGCACGTCAAGCGCTCCGAGTGTGGCAGCCGCGACGAGATCACTCGTGCGTCTAGCGCCGTTCGGGCCGGTCAGCCAGGCACCGGCGGCTCGCGCACCGCTAATTTCGGCGAGTTTGTCGTGAACGACGTCTTCGGCGAGGAAGTTGTCTTCGATGAACGACCCGAGCCCCTCACCGATCTCGTCCTTCTTGCGTGAAATGAGGTTGGTGTGTGGAATCTTGATACCGAGCGGATGGCGAAACAGCGCGGTGACCGCGAACCAGTCGGCGAGTGCGCCCACCATGCCGCCCTCGCTTGCGGCGCGCACAAATCCCCAGGCGGGGTGAGTGCTCTGCAGCAAAAACGAGACGACAAACACGACGGCCATGAATCCGAGCAGCGCGAGTGCGATTGCCTGCATGCGGCGCAGACCTTCGAGCCGCGCGAAGTCGTCGGGCGTGCGTGCACCGAGAGTGGACCTTGGGCGAAAGCGCAGCATACCTGACATTATGCTCCCGGCGGGTGTGCGGGCGCGCATGGAATAATCAAAGCCATGCATCTGCTCACGGCGTTCAGCCTACGAAACCGCGCACTGATTGCACTCGTGACCATCGTGGCTGCCGTGTTTGGGGTGATCGGGGCGGGCTCATTGAAGCAGGAGCTCATGCCGTCAGTTCAATTTCCGGCAATAGCGGTTGTTACGAGCTACCCGGGGGCCGCCCCCGAAGTGGTGAACGCAGATGTTTCAAACCCCATTGAGACTGCCATGCGTGGGGTGCCACAGCTCGAAAGCACAACAGCGACATCGAGTACGGGAGCATCGATGGTGGTGGCCCAGTTCACCTACGGTGTTGACCTGGCCGTCACCGAGCAAAAGGTTGAACGCGCGATCAGCCGTCTGGGGGCTGCTCTGCCAGCGTCGGCCGACACTCAGGTGATGTCGGGCAGCATCGATGATTTTCCGGTCATTCAGGTGGCGGTGACACCGGGCGAGGGGCAGAGCGCCGAAGAAGCGGCGCAGCTGGTGCGACGTCTCGTCACGCCCAAGCTCAGCGATCTCGACGGTGTGCGCGACGCGCAGCTATCGGGCGATCGGGCCGAGCGCGTGGTGATCACCCCCGACCTCGTGACGCTGGCGCGCGATGGGCTTTCGCCTCAGACGCTCACAGACACGCTGCAGCAGAGCGGGGTGCTGCTCGCGGCGGGCACCGTCTCGGACGGTGACCGAACGCTCGCAGTGCAGGCCGGATCGACGGTTGATTCGGTCGAAGCGATTGCCGCGCTGCCAATTCCGGGCACGGCCGTTCCGCCGGTCAGCCCAGAGCTGCCCGCTGACCAGGCCGAGCAGCCCGCTGACCAGGCCGAGCAGCCCGGTGACCAGGCCGTGTTGCCAGAAGAGGTCGCTCCTGTCGCCCCAGCTGCGCCGCTCACGATTGGTGCGTACGCTACGGTCGAGCTCCAGCAGGCGGCAGAAACGAGCATTTCGCGCGTCGATGGCAAGCCGGCGCTCACGATCGCGGTGACTAAGATGTCGGCCGCCAACACGGTCGAGGTCTCGCACGCGGTACAGGCTGAGCTCGACAAGCTCGCAGACCAACTGGGGGGTGCGCAGCTCACCGTTATTTTTGACCAGGCCCCCTACATCGAACAGTCGGTTGAAACCCTCACTGTTGAGGGGTTGCTCGGGCTGCTGTTCGCGGTGCTCGTGATTTTGGTGTTCTTGATGTCGGTGCGCGCAACAATCGTCACGGCGATCTCGATTCCAGTTTCGGTGCTGTGCACATTTATTGGCCTGGGCTTCGCTGACTACACGCTCAACATGCTTACGCTGGGCGCGCTCACCATTTCTATCGGTCGGGTTGTTGACGACTCAATCGTGGTCATCGAAAACATTAAGCGTCACTTTGGCGAGGCCGGGGTAGACACGGCCGGTGATAGGGCCGGGATTATCGTGCGCGCAGTGCGCGAGGTGGGCGGCGCGGTCACCGCATCGACTGTCACGACGGTGGCCGTGTTCTTGCCCATGGCGTTTGTCGACGGCATGGTCGGTGAGCTCTTCAGACCGTTCGCGTTCACCGTGACCATCGCGCTCGCGGCTTCGCTGTTCGTGGCGCTCACGATTGTGCCCGTGCTCGCGTATTGGTTCTTGCGGGGCGAGTCTGCGCCCAAACGGCGCCGCGGGCAAAACCGCAGCGACGGCGCCAACAGAAGCCACAACACTCGCGAGGGCAGGGGTGTAACCAGCGAAGCACCTACGGCCCTGCAGCGCGGCTACCGGCCGATCATTGAGTGGACACTGGCAAAACCCGCGGCCACGCTCATCGCCGCGGCCCTCATCTTTGGTGCAACGGTCGCCGCCACACCGCTCATGAAGACGAACTTCATGGGCGCTGACGAACAGAACTCCGTTGGTCTGGTGCAGACTCTCGCGCCGGGCACGAGCCTTGAAGCGCAACTTGCTCAGGCCGAAAAAGTCGAGGCGGCGCTTGACACCGTGGCCGCGGTCGAGTCAGTGCAACTGACCATTGGTAGTGGCGGCGGTGGAATGGGCGCCATGTTCGGTGGCGGCAGTGGCGACGGAGCTGTGAACTACTCGATCACCACTGATCCGAGCGCAAACCAGCCTCGCGTGCAAGACGAGATTCGAGCCGCGGTTGAGGCGCTCGATGACGCGGGCGAGTTCGCGATAAGCGAGTCGCGCGGGGGAGCTGGCATGTCGTCGTCGATCGCCGTGAATGTGGCGGCCCCCGACCAAGCAACGCTGGCAGATGCGAGTAACGCGGTGCTCAAAGCACTCAAACAAGAGTCGGGCCTCAAGCAGGTTGAGAGCGACCTCGGGCAGTCACGGCCCTACCTCAGCGTGACCGTGAATCGCGAAGCAGCGGCGCAGGCGGGGCTCAATGAGGCTGCGGTCGCGGGCCAGCTGGCGCAGCAGATGCAGTCGCAGCAGATCGGCCAGATCACGCGCGATGCTAACGTCACAAGCGTCTACCTGAGCCTCGGCGCAGTGCCAACCGATGAGGCGGGCGTCAAAGCGATCACGATACAGACGGCGGTGGGCCCCATGCCGCTCGAGTCGCTCGCGACGGTTGAGGTTGCCGACGGCCCCGTCTCAATTCATACGGCAGACGGGGCACGCACGGTCACAGTGTCGGCGCTACCTGCGGGCGACGACCTGAACGCCGCGAGCGCGGCGGTGGACGCGGCGCTCGAGTCTGTCGCCCTGCCAACGGGAGCCACAGCCGCGGTGGGCGGTGTGATGGCGCAACAGGCCGAAGCTTTTGAACAGCTCGGCATTGCGCTACTCGCGGCGATCCTGATTGTGTATGTCGTCATGGTCGCCACGTTCCGCAGTTTGCTGCAGCCGCTGCTGCTGCTCGCATCGGTGCCGTTCGCGGCGACGGGCGCGCTGCTGCTGCTCATCGCGACGGGAATCCCGCTCGGTGTCGCTTCGCTCATTGGTGTCTTGATGCTCATCGGCATTGTCGTGACGAACGCGATTGTGCTCGTTGACCTCGTCAATCAGTATCGCGCGCGCGGCGACGAGTTGCGTGACGCGGTGCTGCACGGCACGATGCAGCGTTTGCGCCCCATTGTGATGACCGCGCTCGCGACTATCCTCGCGCTTACGCCCATGGGGCTTGGCATTACGGGGCAGGGTGGCTTCATTTCGCAGCCCCTCGCTGTCGTCGTGATTGGCGGCTTGCTCTCATCAACGGTGCTCACGCTCGTGGTGCTCCCGACTCTTTATTACGTAGTTGAGCGGGGGCGCGAGGGCCGCGGCGGCGGGAACGGCCCGCGGCGCGCGACGGAGGGCGGCTCCGGTGGCTCCGGTGGCTCGGGAGGCTCCGGTGGCTTCGGTGGCTCGGGTGGCCCGGGCGGTGTGAGTACCCTGGTGGCCACGGTCGGGCGGTGGCCCAAACGGGCCCTCGCGCTGTTCGGCGCGGCGGCAAGCACGCGCGGCGGCGCGATCGCTGCAGCGGCTCCCGGCGCGGCTGCGGCCAGGGCGCCAGGGCCCAGACGCTCCGGATCAATTCCCGTACAGGCCACGGCTCCCGCCGAGACGACAGTGCGCGCCGAGACGACAGTGCGCGCTGAACGTACCCCGCGCACTGAACGCACCCCGCGCACTGAACTGATCCCGAATGCTGAGCCCATGACGGTCGCTGAGCCCGTTCCGGTCGCCGAGTTCACCCCTGTGGTTGAACCCGCGCCGACGGCTGAGCCCATGACGATCGCAGAGCCCGCTCCGATCGCTGAGCCCGCTCCGACCGCTGAGCCTGCTCCGATCGCTGAGCCCGCTCCGACCGCTGAGCCTGCTCGGATCGCTGAGCCCGCTCCGATCGCCGAGCTCACGCCGACCGCTGAGATGCACTTAGCGCTTGAGGGGCTCGGATTCGGCGCGGAGGCCGAAACAGCGGCGGAGGCCGAAGCGGCCTCGGTGCCCGGGGTTGCCGCGGATCCGGAGCCAGAGCCGCCGATGCGCGCCGAAGGTGCCGCCCAGTCCCCAGCAGCCGGGCACCGAGGTTTTGCGTCTGACACGTGGAACGCGAACGACGAGATTGCGCCGCTCGTGCTGCCTGAACCCCTCGCCTCGCCGATTACGCGGCCACCCGCGGGCGCGCCGCCAGTCACGGGCGAGCTGAGCTGGGACGATCTGATGAAAGAAGCGACTTCGCCGGCGGAAGATTCCGACCGGCCAACCCCCACCGGCCACGCGCCGAGCGAGGAGCACTGAGACATGGCCAAGGGCCGACGCGGCGGGTTCAAGCCGCCCGCAAACTACGAACCGGGGCGTAACCCTCGCAAGAAAACGACGCGCTACGAGGTGCAGGCTTCGAAGCCAGACGCCGAGCGCGCGCCGCGAGAAAAACGCGAGACGCGAGAACCGCGGGTCACGCGCGAGAATCGCAACCAACAGAAAGCCGTGCTCGAGCGGCAGCGCGAGCAGCACCGCGCGCCGCTGCCCGAGGCCGTGCGCACCACGGTGGCCGATGCGGCACAGGCCTCGTTTGCGAGCCTCGGGTTGGGGGGCAACCTCGTGCGCGTGCTCGGTGAGCTGGGGGCTGAGAGCCCGTTTCCGGTGCAGGTCGCGACGATCCCTGACGCGATCGCCGGGCGCAACGTGCTCGGTCGCGCCAACACCGGTTCGGGCAAGACGATCGCGTTTGGGGCGGCGCTCGTGGAGCGCATGCTCAAGCTGAAGGCCGAGGGGCATATCGCTCGCGCGCCCAAGAAATCCGCGGGCAAGCGCGGCGTGCGCACTGAGGGTCCGCGCCCGCAGGCCGTGCGCCACCCCAAGGCGCTGATTCTCGCGCCGACGCGTGAGCTTGCGCTGCAGATCGACCGAACCGTGCAACCGCTCGCGCGCTCGGTGGGTTTTTACACGGCGCAGCTCGTCGGGGGGACCCCCATCGACGCGCAGGTGCACGCACTCGAGCGTGGCGTCGACATTGTGATCGGCACCCCCGGGCGCATTCAAGACCTCGTAGATCGACGCAGGCTCGACCTGCGTGAGGTGCTCGTGAGCGTCATTGATGAGGCCGATCACATGTGTGAGCTCGGGTTTCTCGAGCCCGTGCAGAAGGTGCTGCGGCAGACGGTAAACGGCGGCCAGCGACTGCTGTTCTCTGCCACCCTCGACGCCGACGTGTCAGACCTCGTGGCAGAGTTCTTGCCCGAGCCGGTCGTGCACGAGGCCGAAGAGAAGGCGCCGGGACGGGTCGACCACAGCGTGCTGCTGGTGCGCGGTACCGAGCGTGACGCGGTCATTACGCAGCTCGCGAAGCGGCGCGGCCGCACGATGGTGTTTTGCCGCACGCGCGCGAACGCCGAGCGGATTACGCAAATGTTGGGCGATGACGGGGTGCGCGCTGTCGAGTTGCACGGAAACCTCAGCCAGGCCCGGCGTGAGCTCAACCTTGAACGCTTCAGCGACGGTAAAGTCGCGGTGCTCGTCGCGACCGACGTCGCGGCGCGCGGCATTCACGTCGACGGCGTCGACCTGGTCGTGCAGGCCGACCCGCCGAGCGACTACAAGACCTACCTGCACCGTACCGGTCGCACGGGGCGCGCTGGCAGCGACGGTCGCGCCGTACTGCTGATCTCGCGGGCGCGACAGGAGCGCACCGAGGCAATGCTCGCAGAAGCGGGCGTGAAGCCGCGCTTCTTTGGCGACTTCGCCCCCGGTGACAAACTGCGGTAGCGGTGCACAAGGTGCGCTAGTTCTAGATGAACTCCACATAAACCGGTTGCTATTTATGTAGATCATCACCAAGCAGTGTGGCGGGGGCCCGGCCACGTTTGTAGCACGGCCCCCACACGCTTGAGCGTCGGTCACGCGCTCCCTAGGCTGACGTTAGAGCCGAGGATTCTTGAACAGTTGATTCAAGAACGCCCGGCGCGCACAGAGCTGACAAAGGAGCACCGATGAGCGACCACCGCACCCTCTCGACCCCCGTACAGGCCGCAAAGATCGATGTGGGAGAGGTGGGTGACGCGCTCCTCGGCAGGTGGAAGGCCGAGCGACTCGAGTCGCGGGCGCTCGCCCAAGACCCGCGACTGCACACGATTGCCGGGCAACCGATGGCCGAGCACCGCGAGCGTGCACTGGGGCAGCTGAGCATTCTCGTCGAAAACGGGGCCATTCAGCGCGCATTCCCGGCAAGCGTCGGCGGCAGCGACAACCACGGCGGCAACATTGCGGCGTTTCAAGAGCTCGTGCTGGCCGACCCCTCGATGCAAATTAAGGGTGGCGTGCAGTGGGGTCTCTTTGGCGCCGCTATTTTGCACCTCGGCACAACGGAGCACCACGAGAAGTGGCTGCCCGACGTGATCAGCCTGAAGCTACCGGGCGCGTTTGCGATGACCGAGATCGGGCACGGGTCAGACGTCGCCTCAATCGGTACGACGGCAACCTATGATCCGGAGTCAGAAGAATTTGAGATCCACACGCCGTTTGCGGGCGCGTGGAAGGAGTTTCTCGGCAACGCGGCGCTGCACGGGCAGGCCGCGGTCGTGTTTGCACAGCTCATCACGAACGAAGTGAACCACGGTGTGCACGCATTCTTCGTGCCAATTCGTACGCCTGCCGGTGACATGCTGCCAGGTGTGGGCAGCGAAGACGACGGAGTGAAAGGCGGGCTCAACGGCATCGATAACGGCCGGCTGCACTTTACGCGCGTGCGGGTGCCGCGAACGAACCTGCTCAATCGCTACGGCGATGTGGCGCCTGACGGCACCTACACGTCACCCATCGAAAGCCCGGGTCGCCGCTTCTTCACGATGATTGGCACGCTCGTGCAGGGGCGCGTATCGCTCGACGGCTCGGCCGTGCGCGCGATGCAGGCGGCGCTCACAATCGCGATCACGTACGGCAATGAGCGGCGGCAGTTTCCGGGGGCCTCGGGGCGCGAGACCGTGCTGCTCGACTACGGTCAGCATCAGCGTCGGCTGTTGCCTCGCCTTGCGCAGACCTATGCGATGGCATTTGCGAATGAGCGGTTGCTCACCGTGTTTGACGAGGTGTTCTCGGGCGCCCGCGACACCGAAGAAAACCGCGAAGACCTCGAAACACTCGCGGCGGCGTTCAAACCCCTATCGACCTGGGCGGCGCTCGACACCCTGCAAGAAGCGCGCGAGGCGTGCGGAGGTGCCGGGTTTATGGCGAAGAATCGGTTCACGAGCCTGCGCGCCGACCTCGACATCTATGTCACGTTTGAGGGCGACAACAACGTGCTGTTGCAGCTCGTAGGTAAGCGGCTGCTGAAGGACTACGCGGCACAGTTTGCGGGCGGCGATAAAGCCGCGATCGCAAAGGCCGCGGCGACGCAGCTGGGCGATCGGGTGAGCCGGTTCGGCCTGCGTCAGATGGGGCAGAGCATCGCCGACCTCGGGCAGGTGGCGCGCTCGGTGGAGAGCCTGCGCGCACCCGAAGCGCAACGCGCGCTGCTCGCCGACCGCGTTGAGACGATGGTCGCCGAGATCGCAGGTGTGCTGCGCGACGCAGGCAAGGGGATCGACCGGGCCGACAAACAGGCGCGCGCCGCCGCGCAAGAAGAAGCGTTTAACGCGCAGCAGCACAAGCTCATCGCGGCCGCCCGGGCGCACGCCGAGCTGCTGCAGTGGGAGGCGTTTACCGAGGCCGTCGACGCGCTCGCAGATCCCGGCTCCAAGCAGGTGCTCACGTGGTTGCGCGACCTGTTTGGGTTCTCGCTCATCGAACAGAACGCGGCGTGGTACCTGATCGCTGGCCGCCTCTCGGGGCAGCGAGCCGAGGCGGTGACCGCTTACGTCGACCGCTTGATCGGGCGGCTGCGCGACCACGCCGGTGACCTCGTCGATGCGTTTGGGCTCACTCCTGGCCTGCTGCGCGCCGAGATTGCGACGGGCATTGAGGCAGAACGGCAGGCCGAAGCTCAGGCGTACGTCGAAGCAGAGCGCGATGCTGGCCGCTGGCCGATTCACGAGAAAGAGCTGCACAAGCAGGCGAAGGCTCGGGCGGCCGCGCGCAGCTAAGCTGGGCGGGTGCGTAGCGAAGACCATCTCTCAGACTCGCCCCTGCCCGGGGCGCGGCAGACAAACGAGACTGCAAGTGGGCCTGCAAGTGTGTCTGCAAACGAGCCTGCAAGCGAGCCAGCAAGCGAGCCAGCAAGCGAGCCAGCACGGCCGCTAGATACCAGTCGCGCGCACAGCGACACAGTGCGCGCGATGGTCGCGCTGGCGGTCTCGTTTGTCGTGTTGCTCGCGCCGCTCGCCATCGCGGTAGTACGCGGCGCTGACCTGACCCCCACGCTGGGGTTTGCGGCACTGTGCGGCTCGCTGTCGACGTTTTCAGTGCTGTACACGGTGTGGACCTACCGGCTCTACCGGGCAACGCCACGGCCCGCGCTCATGGCACTTGCGTCGACGCAGCACCACCGGGGCCCGAGCGTAGCAGCGAAGCTGCTCGGCTTCGGCGGCGCAGGCGACTGGGCGCTCTCGGCCGCGGGAGCGTCGCTCGTCGTCGCCGTGGTGGCCACAATGCTCGGCAACAGCAGCAATATGCTGTGGCTAGCGGCGCTCGTCATCATCACGGTCGGCTCGTCGTGGGCGTCTATGGTGATCGCGTTTGCCCTGCGCTACCTGCGGTTGCACGCGGCGGGCGAGACCCTCGAGTTCGATATCACCGAAGAACCTGTGTTCACCGACTTTGTGTCAATGGCAGTGATGATCTCGTCGGTGGGGGCGATGACAGCCGCCACGCCGCGCACCTCGGCGGCGCTCGCCGCCGTGCGCACGCACACAATCGTGAGTTTCGCGTTCAACGCATTCGTGATTGCGATGGTCATTTCACTGATGACGGGCCTCGTCGGGGCGCTGTAGGCGCTGTAGGCGCTGTAGCCTCTGCAAGCACTGGCTAATGGCTACAGTGGAGAGTATGACCGAACTGCGCAGCCTGTACCCGCCCATCGAACCCAACGCCCACGGCCTGCTGGCTGTGGGGGACGGCCAAGAGGTGTACTGGGAGGAGTGCGGTAACCCGGCGGGCAAGCCCGTCGTGTTTGTGCACGGCGGGCCCGGCGGTGGCTGCGGGCCCGATCAGCGACGGTTCTTTGACCCCGCCAGGTACCGGATCGTGTTGTTTGATCAGCGCGGGTGTGGGCGCAGCTTGCCGCACGCAAGCGACCCCGCCGCCGATCTCGCCGCCAACACGACCTGGCACCTCGTGGCAGACATGGAGGCCCTGCGCGAGCATCTCGCAATTGACACCTGGCAGGTGTTTGGCGGCTCGTGGGGGTCGACGCTGTCGCTCGCCTACGCGCAGACTCATCCGTCGCGTGTGACCGAGCTCGTGCTGCGCGGCATCTTCACGCTGCGTAAGACAGAGATCGACTGGTTCTACCAAGACGGCGCCTCCCACCTCTTCCCCGACGTGTGGGAGGAGTATCTTGAGCAGATTCCCGAGGCTGAGCGCGCAGACCTGGTAGCGGCGTACCACAGGCGTCTCTTCGATGTAGACCCCGCCGTGCACGTGCCGGCGGCGGTCGCATGGACCGTGTGGGAGAAGTCGACGGTCAAGCTACACCCAGACTTGGCGGGCATCGCCGCGACTCGGCAAGACGCGCCGGCGGCGGTCGCGTTCGCGCGCATCGAGAACCACTACTTCACGCACGGTGGCTTCATGGAAGATGGGCAGTTGATTCGTGACGCGGCCGAGAAACTGGCGGGCATTCCAGGCGTGATCGTGCAGGGGCGGTATGACGTGTGCACGCCTGCGCGCACGGCCTGGGACCTGCACCGCGCGTGGCCCGAGGCGCACTTCGAGATGATCGCAGACGCGGGCCACTCGTCAGATGAGCCCGGCATCGTTGACGCGCTCGTACGCGCGACCGACCGATTCGCCGACAGGTAGGGTCCTGCGGAGCCTAGCCGGGCGCAGCACGTAACTGTGCCCGGCTACACCGGCACCACGATGGGAGCCTTGAGCGTTTTCATCACGATGGTCGATGTGATTTTGCGTACTCCGGGCAGGCCGGTGAGCACCTCATCAAAGAACCGTTGGTAGCTCATCAGGTCGGGTGCCAGCACGCGCAACAGATAGTCGATGTCGCCAAAGAGCCGCTGGCCCTCCACCACCTGCGGCTGCTCGTCGACCTGCCGCTCGAACTCGCGAATCGTGTCAGAGTCGGTGAGGTTCATCTGCACAAACACGATCGCCTCAAACGAGAGCCCCACCCGCTCGGGGTCGATATCGGCGTGGTAACCGCGAATCACCCCCGAAGTTTCGAGATCCTTCATGCGTCGCAGGGTGGGCGCGACGGTGAGGCCCACGCGCTGTGAAAGCGTGGTCGCACTTTCTCTGCCCGATAACTGCAACCCGTGCAAGATTTCTCTATCGATCGCGTCCATAGCGATAATAATATGCGTACGGTACGGGGTTTCGTGGTGAAACACACAAGCACTTGTCGCGCCTAAATCTCTACGCTTCAGAGCATGGACATGGCACTGTTTGGCGCATTCGCTATCTCGAGCATCGGGTTCGCCTTTCTCCCCGGCGCAGACTGGGGGTACGCAATCGCGACGGGCGTGCGCGGGCGTGGCATCTGGCCCGCCGTGACGGGGCTGACGCTCGGATACCTGCTGCTCACCGTAGCGACCGCCTTTGGCATCGCGACGCTCGTTTCAACGACGCCCCGCGCGCTCGACGTGATCACGGTCGCGGGCGTTGCGTACCTCGGGTGGCTCGGCGTGCAAACCTTGCGCTCGGCGAACGAGGCGCGCTACGCCGAGGCCGCGGGCACCCCCGGATCGCTGCGGCGCATGTTTGTGAAGGGCGTTGCCACGAGCGGTACGAACCCGAAGGGCCTCCTCTTGTTCGTGGCGCTGCTGCCGCAGTTTGTGTCGCTGCGGGCGGCGTGGCCGGCGAGCGCGCAGATGCTCGTGCTCGGCGCGGTTTTCACACTCACCGTGTTCGTCGTCTACACGCTCGTCGCATTCACCTCGAAGCGTGTCATCGCGCGGCACCCTGAGCTCGCCAGGTTCGTGTCGTACGCGAGCGGCGCCATGATGATCGTGCTCGCGGCGCTGCTCGTGGTCGAGCGCTTCATCGCCTAGCGGCGCTTGCCGCCGCCCTTCTTCGCCTTGCGCGCCGCCGCCCGCTTCTCGGCCTTCGCTCGCTCGGCCTTTTCGCGCACCGCTGCGAGCTGCGCGCCACGCGAGTTGGGCTTGAGCTTGGGCTGCTGCTTCTTGGGCGCTGGCTGCTTTTGCTTGGGTTTCGCTTCGGTGGGCGAGCCCGCCGCTGGCGATCCCTCGCGCGAGCTGCGAGCGGTGCGACCACGCAAGATACCCGCGAGCTGCTGCACGTCGGCGTCATCGCGGCTCACCTCCCACGTCGCCCACACGGTCGTCGCCGCGGGAGCTCCCTCGCCTGTCACAAGCAGCAGCGCGTGCTGTTTCTTGCTCGACAGGTGCCGCGCGAGCGGCATCGGCAGCAACATCGCCCCCGCTCCTGTGGCCACGAGATCCAGCGCGGCCCGGGCGTTCCGCGGTTTCCAATCCGGATCCGCCCACGGCTGTGCGGCGGGCCACTCAGGCGCGTGATCCGGGTGGTCAAGCAGCGGCACGAGAGCGAGGTCGGCCGCGGTGATCTCGGTCTCGCTGGCCAGTTCGTGATCGACATTCACGACGAGCGCGATGCCCTCGTCGTAGAGCCGCAGGGCGCGCCGGTCGCCCGAGTTGCCCGCGTCGCCCGCGATACCTGTGCCGTCAGGGGTGATGCCGGGCGCCGTGCGCTCGAGCAGCATGTCGTAGTCAGGGCTGGCTTTCGTGCGGGGGCTAAACGCGGCCGCGACCGGCACGAGCTCAAGCCGCGTGTGCGTCGCCACCAGGTAGCGCTTCGCCCACTTGGTGGGAGCGATGCCGCGCACGAACCCGAGCCGCAGCCCAGCTTCACCGCCGGGGTGATCCGGAGCGGTCCCCGAGGTTTCGAAATCGGCCGCGGGGACGGTCTCGGGCTCGGGGGAGTGGGTGACGTGTTCGCTCACAGGGCGACCTCCGCGTAGATTTCGTGCGTGTAGGGCAGGCGCGCGCTAGAAAGCGCAAGCCGGTATTCGGGGTCGGTGGGTGACGTCGTCGTCGGGTTCGGGGCAGCCTCGCCGTGGGGTCGCGGGTAGCGTAGCGGCGTGCCCTCGGCGAGGTAGTGCGGCAGTGCGAGACGCGCGTGGCCCTGCGGTGGTAGACCGCTGGCGGGCACAACCCGCCACCAGGGCACCGCGTGGCCGTAGAGCGCCATCACGCGGCCCACCGCGCGGGGCGCGTTCGAGCCGACCGCGAGGCCCACATCGCCATACGTCATGACGCGGCCCGCCGGAATCCGGCGCACCACATCGAGTACGGCGTCGACGAACTCGGGGCTGGGCATGGAATAAGCCTACGCGCCCCGAGCGGGTAGGCAGCGCCAGATGCTGCGGTTAGCGTCCGTACTGTGCCGAAACCGGGCACGCAAACGGGTCGCGGGCGGCAAGACCCACCCGGTTGAGATATGCGATGACGATTGCGTACGAGCGCAACACCGACGTTTCGGTGTAGGGCACGTCGAGTGTGCGGCAGTGCTCC
This sequence comes from Leucobacter faecis, assembly GCF_054456695.2. NCBI lineage: Bacteria > Bacillati > Actinomycetota > Actinomycetes > Micrococcales > Microbacteriaceae > Leucobacter > Leucobacter faecis. The sequence continues at coordinate 115,080 of NZ_JBTJER020000002.1, read as the reverse complement.
ATCACGATCTTGCGGGCCTTCGCGAGGTAGGGGCGCGACATGCTGGGAAAAAGGTGGTGCTCAACCTGATAGTTGAGACCGCCAAACATGGCCGTCGCCCACCAGCCGCCACGAATGTTGCGTGAGGTGCGCACCTGCTTTGAGAAAAAGTCGAGCTTCGCGTCGTGGGCGATGACGGGCATGCCCTTGTGGTTCGGGGCAAACGAGGCACCCATATAGACGCCAAACACGGCGATCTGCACGCCCGCAAACGCGAAGGCGAGCCCAAGCGGCAGAAACATGAAGATGGGGGTGTAAAACAGTGCGAAGCGGGCTGTGATGAGCGACAGCTCGATCCAGCGACCGCGCACGGGCCCGCGCTGCAGCAGGTGCTTAAACCCGTGCAGGTGCAGGTTGAGGCCCTCGAGAGTGAGCAGAGGGAAGAAGAACCAGCCCTGGCGCTTCGTGATCGCGCGCACCAGGCCGCGTGAATTCACCGCGTCCTCTTCGATAAACGAGATCGTGTCGACCTCGATGTCGGGGTCTTTGCCGACCTTGTTGGGGTTCTGGTGGTGGCGGCTGTGCTTCGAATCCCACCAGTCGTAGCTCATGCCGACAAACGCGATGAGCACGCGGGCGAGCCGATCATTAGCCGGGCCGGTCGCAAGCACGGTGCGGTGTGCCGCCTCGTGCGCGATGAACGCGACCTGGGTGAAGAGCAGGCCTACGCCCGCTGCAATGAGCAGCTGAAACCAGCTATCGCCCAGCAGAATGAAACCGGTAGCCGCGGCGCCAAATCCGAGAGCGATGGCTACACCGACGATCGCGTAGAAGCCCTGCGCGCGCTTGAGTAGCCCCGCCTCGCGCACCTCACGCGAAACATTCGTGTAGGCCTTGGCGATCGGCGGAAAATCTTCGGTGCGTGCCCGCGTGTACTGCAGCGGGCCGAGGCCGTTCTTGGGGGTTTGCGTGCGCGCGTGGGTAGACGTCAGCGACATAATCGGCACCTGGTTCCCTTCGGGCGGTGTGACAACGCCCGGTTGTGAAGCTAAAAGGCAATTGCCGATTGCTTTGGCCAATGTATCCGCTGGAGCATACGGTCACCGGTATGCGAGCCGTGTATCTGGTGAGAGCTGAGCTCTTGGGTTAGCTAAATTCAGACACGCCAAGCATTGCGCCTATCGTGTAGGTCGCGGCGACCGCGACACCGCCAAAGACGAGCTGGCGCACCGCTCCCTTGAGCCAGCTGCGCCGGGTGATGCCGGCCGCGAGGCCACCCGCCACGAGCAGACCAGCCCCACCAAATGCGAGGCCCCACCACAGGTCACCAAAGCCAAAGAGGAAGGGCAGCACCGGAATGATGGCGCCGATGCCAAACGAAATAAACGATGACACTGCGGCGACCCAGGGAGACGGCTTCTCTTCGGGGCTGAGCCCGAGCTCGTGAGCGAGGTGCACACGCACAGCCTGCTCGGTGTTGGCGTGCACCTGCACAGCAGCAGACGTGGCGGTGCCGGGCTCCATGCCCAAACGCTCAAACAACACGGCCAGCTCTGCCTGCTCACCCTCGGGGTTGCGGGCGTGAGCTTCGCGCTCGACCTCCACCTCGGTGTCGAGCTGCTCGTTCGCGGTGCGCACCGATGTGAACTCGCCGAGCGCCATTGAGATCGCGCCCGCAATGAGGCCCGATACGCCTGTGAGGGCAACAACACCGGTGGGGGCTCCGGCCGCTGCGATACCAGCGATCAGGCCGACGTTTGAGACGAGCCCATCCATGGCGCCAAAGACGCTCGCGCGCAGCCAGCCAGAAGAGACATCGGCGTGGCGGTGGTCGTAGTCATGGGGGTTCGCGATATCGATCTCGCTCATGCTCACTCCTCGGGGGCTCAAACTACACAAAAAAGCGCTGCGGTCGCACCAACACACAGCGCTACCGCGCTGCCACCAGCGCGCGTCGCAAGTACGAGATGCAACGTTAGCAATGATCCGGAGCGAGTGAGAACCCCAGATCAGGCCTCGATTGGCCGCGATCCTAAGTTCGCTATGGCGAACATTCTCGGGCAGGGATGGCGCCTGCCAGATACGCTGAGTGAGACCTAGAGGAGGCACCCCATGGAAGCAAGTGGACGCGTCGTTGTGAACGAGGGGCGTAGGTACCTGCAGATCGCGCGGTCGCTCGCGCTGCCGATCGACGAGGCGTGGCAGTTTCTCACTGAATCAGACCTCACTGAGCGCTGGTTTGGGCCGTGGGAGGGGGACGCGCAGCCGGGTAGCGGTGTACGCGTGCGCATGCGCTTCGAATCGCATGAGCCCGCTCTGCGCGTCGGAATTCGTGCGTGTGAGGCGCCAAACAGGCTCGTGCTGCACGTGCTTGACGAGGGCGTTGACTGGGAGATCGCGTTTGCGCTCGAGGCCGACGGCGACGACGACACGGTGTTGCTGTTCACCCAGCTGCTCACCGAGCGCGTCGAGCTTGGCGAGATCGGCCCGGGCTGGGAGTACTACCTCGACCTGCTCGTCGCGGCGACCGAAGACACCGAGGAGCCCAGCTTTGAGCACTACGTCGTAGGAATGAGCGCCGCGTACCGCGCGATGTAGGGGCTACCGGGGTGCTCGGTTGCCCTGCGGCCGGTTGAACGGTTGAACGGTTGAACGGTTGAACGGTTGAACGGTTGAACGGTTGCTCGCTTGCCCTGTCGTTTGCTTGCCGCGTTGCGCGTCTGTAGAGCGTCAGTCTGCCAGCTCAGGTGCGGTGCCGAGCACAGTGCCGGGCATGGCGTCGAGCACGGTGTCTAGCACCAGGCGCGAGTGGGTCCACAAGAGCGCGCCGCCCGCGTCTTGGAGCACGGTGCGGGTGGCGCCCGTGATCCGAGAGGCGAGCGTGGCCCCGTGATCCGGTGAGTGTGACAGGTCGAGCGCGCCAAATAGCATCGTGACCGGGCATGCGATGGTGTCGAGCTCTATGCCCCACGGGCGCATAGCGATGAGCGTGTCTCGCGCATAGCCAGCGCCATCGCATGCGAACCCCTCGGCGAGCGCATCGCGATAGCGGGTCGCGAACGGCTCGCTGCGATAGAACGCGGCATCGGACGGATGTGAGCCTGCAAGGACCATGCTCTCCATGGCCTGCATGTCAAGGCCGGCTAAGATCGTTGCGGCTTGATCCGGATCGTGCCGCGCAAGGTCAGCGAGTGCGGTGGCCTCAGCGGGCAACTGGGCGTGGATCGCGGGGTGGGCGAGCTCGTCAGCGGGCGAAACCGAGGTGAGGGACTCGAGGACCTTGCTTGCGGCGAGCTGCAGCGCAAAGACCGAGCCCTGGGAGTTTGCGACGACGTGAAATGGGGCGTCTGAACCGGTGACCTCGCGCATGAAATTACGGTAATCGTCGGCGGTCGATGCCAGCGTGCGTGTAGTGTCGGGCGTCGAACCGCCGATGCCGGGCCGATCCATTGTGACGAGGAGTAGGCCCGTTTGGCTGAGATACTCGTCACCAAAAGTCATGCTTTTGCCGGTCGCCGCACCTGAGATAAACAGCACAGGGTGGCCATCGGTCGGGCCGATGGAGGAGCCTGTGAGCGTGCGGCCGTCGCGGGTATAAACGAGGTGTGTGCGTGCTTCAAACATACGGACTCAGCCTAATGCCGGTGGGCGGGAGCTGATTTACAGCGTGGGGTTGGCCGCGCGCAGCCCCTCGATCGCGGCGGGAGCGTAGTCGAGCTCACCGTTGTCGAACAGGGCGATCCATGCGTTGCCCATAAAGATGTAGTTCACCCTCGTGCTCATCGGGGCGCCGCGCTGCCCCTCGTAGTACTGGTCAAATGTGAAGTGCACCACGCTACCTGAAGACTTCTCGGTGATGGTGGGGTCGTCGCGCAGCGCAGAAATAAGGGAGGCCTGATCGGCGGCTGCTATCTCGATTACATACTGGACTACAGCGTTGTGGAAATAGACGGGGTACGAACAGCTCTCGAAGCGGACCGCTTTTTGCATCGTGGCCTTCGCGACCTCACCCGCTGTGAACTCAAAACTGTCGAGGCGTGCTTGTTGAATAGGCACTGTGAGGTTGAGGTTGGCGATTGCCGCGGTGGCCTCGTCGTATGCGGTCGAATTCATGGCGTCGCAGGCGGAGGGGAGCACGAGCCGGGCGCGTTTGGCTTCTTCAGCCTTCTTGGCTTCTTCTGCTTCGCGCTGAGCGTCTTCGGTTTTTTGTTTCTTCTCTTCGGCGGCCTGCTTTGCATTTTCTTGCTCTGACGTGGAGGACTGCTCAGAGGGCTTCTTAGCGCTGTTGCGGGGGCCTTCGCTCGACTCGGCACTCTTGTCACCAAAAAGATCTGTGACGTTGGAAACGATACTGCAACCCGGAAGTAGGACCAGAGCGGCTGCACAGGTGAGGGCCGCTGCCGCAAGGTTTCTGGGCTTGTAACGGTGCATCATATTCCCCCTGGTGTGAGACGCGAAGGTCGGCTGAACTGCATTGTGTCCAATCCTAATCAGGCTCTGCGTGATGAAGGTGCGTGATGAAGGTGCGTGATGAAGGTGCGTGATGAAGGTGCGTGATGAAGGTGCGTGATGGAGGTGATAACAGGGCATCTTCTGCTGGGCCGGTGTGTGCGGCGCTACCCCGGCGGGGCGCCTGGCTCGCTGTTCGCGATGCGGCGAGTGCTGGCCATGGAGCGACTCTGAGCCGGCACCAGCCCTTGACTCATCTGGGAGAGCATGCTCGCTTGAGGGGCGAATGTGGTCGTGGGGCGAGCCGCGGGTTCGGTATTGGGGCTGGCCGGGGGTGGCTCAGTTGGGGTCGGAGTTCTCGGTGGTGGCGCCCAAGCTGATGCGGTCACCGTTGGTGTTGGTGTTGGTGTTGGCGTCGGCGAAATATTGAAGTTCGTTGCGGTCAGTGGCTCCTGCTGTTCGATGAAGATCGGCAGCTGGGCTGGCAGCTGGGATGGCTGCTGGTCTCGTTGAGCGGGTTGCTGTGTGCTTGGCGCCTGTGTGCTTGGCGCCTGTGTGCTTGGCGCCTGTGTGTTTGGCACCTGTGTGCTTGGCGCCTGTGTGTTTGGCGCCCGTGTGTTTGGAGCCTTTGCGTCCGGTGACCACGCAGGTGGTGCCTGCGCGCCCGGTGGGGTATCTGGGTTGGGCGGAGTGTCTGAGTCCGGTGGGGTGCCTGAATCCGGTGGGGTGCCTGCACCTGGTGGGGTGCCTGAATCCGGTGGTGCGCCTGCACCCGGTCGGGTGCCAGAATCCGGTGGGGTGCCTGCACCTGGTGGTGTTCCTGAATCCGGTGGAGTGCCCGGGCCTGGTGGCGTGTCTGGGTCTGGCGGTGTGCCCGGGTCTGGCGGTGTGTCTGGGTCTGGAGGTGTGTCTGGGCGTGGGTAGAGCCGTGGCGGGAGCGGGGTGAGGCCGGTGAAGTTCCACATCGTGGACCGGTCGGCGCGCACCGGGAGTTCATAGGCTGTGCCGTGTTTGTCGTGCAGCATGAAGGGGCCGTCACCGTCGCGGGTGATGCGCCAGCCGCCGTGGTGGAGCTGCCCGTGGTGGTACCGGCAGAGCAAGATTCCGGTAGCGATATCGGTGCGGCCGTGGCCCGCGACCCACTCGTCAATGTGGTGCGCTTCGCAATATGATGCGGGGCGGTCACAGTTCAGCCACCGGCAGCCCCCATCACGCAGCGACAAGGCGACGCGTTGGGCGCTCGTGTACAGGCGTTGGGTGCGGCCCATGTTGAGCGGGTTACCGGCGACGTCCACGATCACGTTGATGAGCCCCGTGTTACACAGGTGCCGTGCGAGCGTGCCCGCTGGGAGCACGGTGCCGTCGGCTTCGCTCAGGGCTTGCCCGGGCTGTGCCGGGGCGGGCTGGGTGAGGAGCTGCTGGGCCTGCCGCTTGAGCTCCTGCAGCGGCACTGGCTGCGGCACTGGCTGCGGCGCCGACTGCGGCGCTGACTGCGGCACTGGCTGTGACTCTGATAACGGTGCGGCTGGTGCATGCTGAGCTTGTTGGTCCGGTGACGGTGCTGGCTGTGTCGGTGTGAGTACGGCCGAAGTGGCGGCCACCGGTGGTGTGGCGCGGCTGCCGCGGTGGAGCACGGTCACCACGCGCACGCTCGGCTTCTGGGCAGCGAGCGTGGTGGCGGGGTCGGCGGTGATGCCGCTCGAGACGGCGTCGATCATGAGGTCGTGGGTGAGTTGATCGTTGGTGCGCGGGTCATCGATAAGCTGCTGCGCGCGCGCTTTGTCGGCCGGGTCCACAAACCGGGGGCCGCCCCGGCGGGGGCGTAGCGCAGTGTCGATAAGGCCGCGTATGAGCGCCCCGGACTCGTCATCGAAAGTGAAAGATCCGCGCCAGGCGCCGGCCGCGTCGCGCCACAGCCTGAACGAGCGGGCCTCGTAGCGGGCCCGTGACCTAGCCTCAGCGCCTACCGGGTCGAGGATGTCGCGAATGTTGCGGGCGGCCTGGCGCAGCTCTTCGACCGTGCGCAGTGGTGCTTCACGGATGAGTTCTTCGGCGGCGAGCCGCCACACCTCCGCGAGCGCTAACGCTTCGTGTTGCAGCTCAGCGAACGTGCGCGCCCCGGTGTCGCCACTGCCGGTGCCGGTGTCGGTGTCGGTGTCTGTGTCGGTGCCAGCCTCGGTGCTGGTGTTGGGGTCGGGGGCTTCGCGCTGCAGAGACGGCGCGGGTGGTTCGCCGAGGCCGGTGCGGATCGCGTCGTGCTGCGACTCGTACAGGGAGCCCTCAAGTAGCGCCGCCCGCAGCGGAGCATGCCACGGCTCGGGTGGCGCCAGGGCGGTACCGGCGTCACCGCTGCCGTCGGCACTCCCGGTGTCACCGGCAGCGCCCGCACTATCGGGGGCAGTGCCGTCAGTCACCCCCGCGCCAGTGTTTCCACTGCCGCCGGTGCCGTCGCCACTCCCAACGTCATCGCCAGCCCCAGCACCATCACCGCTGCCCGGCACATCGGCCGGTAGCGGCATGCCCTCAGGCCAGGCGGGCGCCTGCTCGAACAAAGACTCACCCACGCGCACCCCGCGCAGCGCCTCGGCACGGGTGGCGCCGGTGAGCTGCTGAATCAGCGTCGCCGGGTTACGAAACCCCCGCGACTGCGCAAGCCCCGCATGCCCGGCCTCACGGCTCGAGCGCTCGGCCACCACGCCGGTCGCGGCGAGCTGCAACAGCTCGAGCTCGTGCACCACCGCGGCCGCCGCGGTGAGCACCGCGAGCACCTCGTCGTCGGGCAGCTGGCGCACAATTTCGGGGATCTTGCAGGCCGCGGGCACCTCACCGACCAGCTGGCGTACCGCTGCCAGCTGCTGCGTAAGTGAGGCGAAAAGTTCCATGTCTCTATGGTCGCTTGGACCACCGACATTGACACCGACATCGCCTCGCACCCGCCGGCAAAAGCACTCGGAAACCTGGCGAAAGCGACCCAAAACAACCCGAAATCGCGTCAGAACAGGCCCCAGCAGCACTATTTATAACGGAACTATAACGACTGTGCTTGAGTTAAAACACCTGATCCGGAGTTGGAACCGGGTATTAGTCAACTAAATGAGGGGCGGGGCGGCGTGATGCGTACCAAGCGATTGCGCAGAATGCCGCGAGCATGGTGAAGTCGGCGATGAAGACAAAAGGGAAGTCGCGGGTAACCCTTGCGATGGGAAACGCGATAGCTGCGAACATGAGCAGGGCCGCCGCCCAGCGTGGCACGAGGCCGGTCTTCCAGTACATGGCCCCCAGGATGAAAAGCGCGAGCGGAAAGGCGGGCCCGGCGGTCATAAGTATGAGGGTTACAGGAAGCGGATACGTGTCGAAAGTCGCAGCCCCGCGCCATTCGCCGAAACCGAGCAGACTCTCGAAGACTCCCTGTATACCGAACGCGACGGTACCAAATGCTCCAATGAGGGTGAGCAGCATCCAGAGCCCCGACCGCACTGGAAACTTCGCACGCAGTGCGTCGTACTCACTGATGAGCCCGAACAGCCAAGGCACGGTGGAGATCGCGACGAGAAACCCGCCGACGACGCCATAGTGTTTGCCCACCCAGAAGAATGGCGAAAGAGCAAAGAGTAGCGGCCCGACTATGAGGGCGAGGCTTGCCAGGCGGCGCATCAGCATGCGCACAGGCTAACTCACGATCGCTCTTACGGCCCTGATGGGCGCTAAGTGTGGCTTTCATTGAGCACCTTGCGCATTCGATAGTTCACGAGCTTTACTCCATGCTTGACGGGCTCCTGTCGGCGCTCGACGCAGAATCCGTGTTTCTCGAAGAAAGGCCGGGCGGTGATGCTGACATCAGCCGTCAGACTTGCCGCATGGAGCTCCCTCGCTTGTCTTTCCGCCTCGGCAAGAAGTGTGTGCGCGACTCCTTGCCGCTGGTGTTGGGGGTCCACGAACATCATGTCGATGTGCCCATGCTCATCAACATCAGAGAAGCCAACGACTTCATCGTGCAAAGTGGCGACAAAACTGTTTCGGTTGTGCATGGCGAGGTGCCATTCTGTGGCGTCTCGCAGGCCAGGTTGGGCCCAAGCCGTAATCTGTTCTGGAGAGTAATCAGCTGCCGCGGTCCTTGTGATCGCCGTCGTGAAAATTCTCAGCGTGGACGTAGCATCGTCGACTTGGTAAGGGCGGATCCTGGGGTGTTGCGGAGTCGTGCTCACAGTCTTGTCAGACTACCTGGATTCGAACGGGAAATGGCTTCTTCAACCACACACCGTTCCAGTTGAGTGCGTTACCCCCAAGCGTTCGTTAGAGAGCGTACCCCTGCACAGGCCCCTCGGTGTTCGGCTTCCAGCCCAATGCAGGCGCAACGTGCTTCGCGAACGACTCGAGAATGTGCAGGTTGTACTCGGGTCCTAGCTGGTTGGGAATCGTCAGCATGAGGGTGTCTGCCGCCATCACCGCTTCATCGGCGAGGAGCTGCTCGACCAGCTGATCCGGCTCTGCCGCGTAGGTCTTGCCAAACGTCGAGCGGAACCCGTCGATCACCCCGATCTGATCGCCGGCATCGCGTGAGCGGAGCCCAAAGTAGGCCTCGTCGTTCGCGTTCATGATGGGAAACACGCTGCGGCTCACCGAGACGCGCGGTGGCCGAGTGTGACCCGCGTCAAAGTAGGCCTTACGGTAGGCATCGATCTGCTTGCGCTGCAATATGTGAAACGGCTCGCCCGTCGCCTCCGTGAGAAGCGTTGAGCTCATCATGTTGAGCCCCATTTGGCCGGTTTGTACTGCGGTGGGGGTTGATCCGGCGCCCCACCAAATGCGGTCGCGCAGACCGGGGGAGTGGGGTTCGATCGCGAGCTTTCCTGCCGGGCCCATTTGAGGATCTGCCGAGGCGATGCCCTCGCCGTCGATCGCGCGCAGAAACAGGTCGAACTTATCGCGGGCGATGTCGGCGCCGCGAGGGTCCTCAGAGCCCGTGTAGCCGAACGCTTCGTAGCCGCGAAGAGCGGGTTCGGGTGACCCCCGGCTCACACCGAGGGCGATGCGGTTCATTGCGATCTCGTCGAGCGCCGCGGCCTCCTCAGCGAAGTGCAGCGGGTTCTCGTACCGCATGTCGATGACGCCAGTGCCCACTTCGATGCGCTTCGTGCGGGCGGCCATCGCAGTGAGCAGAGGCATCGGCGATGCAGCCTGGCGTGCGAAGTGGTGCACGCGCACGTATGCCCCGTTTACGCCGATCTCGTCGGCGCCCTCGGCGAGCTCGATGGTCTGGCGCAGCATGTCGCCCGCGGTGCGCACGCGCGACCCGGGTACGGGGCCGTAGTGGCCGAAGGACAGGAAACCGAATGCTCTCATGCCGGGTGCAACCTAGATGCGTGCGCATCTATTCCCGACTACCTTCCTTCCACTTCGAATGGTTTCAGATGAGCGCGGATCAATGTACTGCGACATCCGTGACGTATTAGGCCACTGTTTGATATCGAACTTGACCGGCGTGTATACATGCGCTCAGTGCTGTATTACGGTCGGCAGTTCAGGCGTTCGCGGCTCACGTGGGCACCAACGAAAGGACCCCCCATGAAACACAAGAAGCTCTTTGGGATTGCTGCGATCTTTGCGGTCGCGCTCACACTCTCAGCCTGCGCAGGCAGTGCGGGGGACACCACTGCAGGTAACTCGGTGGCAGCCGAGACCAAAGCTCCAGCGGCCGACGCGCCACCTGCGGAAGAGCCCGCAGCAGAAGCGTCGGCTCAGACCGTGCAAGAAGGCTGCGTCGCAATGGCGGGCCCACTAGCCGACGCGGGGCAAGCGATGCAGGAGTCGATGGAAGACGCGACGTCAGACCCGCAAGCGGCCGTCGCCGTGTGGACTGACCTGACGAACGGGTTCGAGACGATTGCCGCCGAGGCGCAAAACGACGAAGTGAAAGCCGCGGCGACAACCGTGCACACAGACGTCGCAGCAATGCGTGACGCGGTGCAGAAAGTGTTCGTCAACAACGATGTGAGCCTGATGGCCGAGTACACCGCGGCCGCCGAGGCGATGGGTAAGTCCTACAGCGCGCTGTTGACGCTCTGTCAATAACACGAGCGGCTAGCGTCTCACACGAGCAGACAGCGCCAGCGCGCAAGGTGAGCGTGTGTCAGCATATGCTGCGGCCCGGGCCTGTGTTTCTTTGCGGGGGGAGAGAATCACGGGCCACGGGCCACGGGCCACGGCGGTACGATGGCATTCAACATGGGAACCTCACGAATCGCAAACGTAGTACTCATCGACATCGATGCCCTTGACAGCCTGAGCGACGCTGAGGTATTCAGGCGGCTGAACTGGATTGGCGGGCGCATCTCGTTGGCCTCGACAGCGGTGCTCTTCAAAGCCAACCGCGTGAACAACATTGTCAACAACCTGTTCGGAGTGGCTGACGTACACCGGGACTTCGGCCTCGCGCTTGATGCAATCACTGAGGTGCGGGTGCGTAAATGGGGCGCAGTTACAGCGGCGTTTCTGGTGTCAGCCGACGGCAAAACTGCGATGGGCGTGCGGTGCTGGAAGATGGCCGACTTGCTCAGCGAGATCTCGGCGCTGCGCGACGAGCGCGCCTAGGCATGCTGCGTCCCTGCTGAGAGAGAACGCAGCTGTCGGCTGGCCTCGTCAAAATTTTCCGGATCAAGCCACGACTCGAACGCGGCACGGAGGCGCGGCCACTCGCCGTGCACAAGACGCCAAAGTATGGCCACAAGAACAAGCGCAACGCAAGCGAAGACGCCCGCGGCGATAGGCTGGTCGCATGAGTGTTCAGATTGATGCAGCCTTCGATCCCGTCCCTTCTCTCTCACGCACCACGAGCGTGAGCCTCACTACAGAGGCCACCACCGGCCACGGCGCGCAGGCCGTGTTCGTGGCTGCTGAGGGCGATCTGCCCGCATCAGTGGGTGCCCTAGACCGCGCGGCGCTCGCCGCCGCTGGCTTCAAGGCTGGCTCCAACCAGACCCTCGTGCTGCCCGGCAGCCCCCTCACGGTTCTCGTGGGCACCGGCAAGACCGGCATCGAGACCGACGCTGAACTGCGCGATGCCGTCGCCGCGTTCACTCGTGCGGCCCGCGAGTGCGGCCACATCGCGGTCGATCTCACCGAACTACTCAACACGGGCGAGTGGGATGCCGGCGTCGCTGTGCAGGCCGCCATCGAGGGTGCGGCCCTCGCCCGCTACCGTTACGACGCGCTGAAGAACGAGCCGGTCACGGTCGAACTCGCAGAGCTGACACTGCAGGTGCCCGCCGAGTACACCGAAGAAGCAGAGCAGGGGGTCGCCCGCGGCCTCGTGCTCGCCCGCACTGCGGCCGTCGCGCGCGACGTCGCTAACACGCCGCCGCGTCACCTCAACGCCGACAAGTTTGGCGAGATTATCGAGCAGATCGCCCCCGAGTTTGGCCTGGGCGTCGAGGTCTTCGACCTGAAGCAGGTCGAAGAGATGGGCCTGGGCGGCCTGCTCGGCGTGAACGCCGGTAGCGTGCAAGAGCCGCGCATGATCAAGCTGAGCTACCGCCCCGCAGACCCCGAGGGGCACCTCGCGCTCATCGGCAAGGGCATCATGTATGACTCGGGTGGCATCAGCCTGAAGCCTTCGAACGCGATGCACGCCGCCATGAAGTTCGACATGATGGGCGCGGGCGCGGTCTTCGCCGCCATGACCTCGTTCGCCGAGCTCGGCGTGCAGAGCGCCGTCACCGGCTGGCTGATGTGCACCGACAACATGCCGTCGGGTAGCGCCATGAAGCTGGGCGACGTGCTCACCATTCGCGGCGGCAAGACGGTTGAGGTGAAGAACACCGACGCCGAGGGGCGCCTGGTGCTCGCCGACGGCCTGGTGCTCGCGACCGAAGACACCGCGATCGGCGGCGAGCGCCCCGACGCGATCGTCGACATCGCGACGCTCACCGGCGCGGCAATGGCCGCGTTTGGCACCCGCACCGCGGCGATGCTCGCTAACAACGACCAGATCGCGGCGCAGCTCGAGGCCGCGGCTGAAGCGACCGACGAGAACATCTGGCGCATGCCGCTCGACCACCGTTACCGCGAACAGCTCAAGTCGAACGTGGCCGATCTGTCGAACATGGGTGGCGCATACGCCGGCGCGATTCTCGCGGCCCTGTTCTTGAACGAGTTTGTCGACGGCACCCCCTGGGGCCATCTCGACATCGCGGGCACGATGCAGTCTGAGAGCGATGACCTGTGGCGCTCGGTTGGCTCGACCGGTTTCGGCGCGCGACTGCTGGCCGAGTTCGCCGCCGCATTCGAGGCGCCCGACAAGCCCGAGGCCGCAGAAGCTGTGAGCGCCGAGTAACCAATGACCGCACTATTGGGCGACCAGAACGCCTACATCGACGCGATCGCCAAGTTCGTGGCCGCATCGCCCAGCTCGTACCACGCAGCCCACGAAGCTGCCGCGGCACTCACTGCGGCCGGCTTCGTCGGTCACGACGAGGCGGTCGCCTGGGCTCCCACCCAATCGGGCGCCCGCGGTTTCGTCGTTCGTGACGGCGCGATCATTGCCTGGCGTGCCGGATCGGGGGTGGGGCCGCAAAGCCCCGTGCGCATTCTCGGCGCACACACCGACTCACCCGGTTTTGTGCTCAAGCCGCAGCCCGATTTTGTGGCTGACGGTTGGGCGCAGGCGGGCGTCGAGGTGTACGGCGGGCCGCTCATCAACTCGTGGCTCGACCGCGACCTGGGGTTCGCCGGTCGCGTTGTGACGCGTGACGGCGCCGAGCACTTCGTGTGCACGGGCGCGGTGGCGCGCATTCCGCAGCTCGCGATTCACCTCGACCGCGAAGCGAACGAGGGGCTCACGCTCAACCGTCAGCGTCACACGCAGCCGGTGCTCGCAGTGCCGGGAGCGACGCCGGGCGAGGTGTCGGTGCTCGAGCTGCTTGCTGCAGCGGCAAACGCAGGTAACAGCGCAACCAGTAGTGCTGACAGCAACGCTGGCAGCGGCACGAACGTGTGCGCGAGCGACATTGCGGGCACCGACGTGCGATTGTTTGACACACAGCCGCCCGCTCGCATCGGGGCGACCGGTGAGTTCTTTGCCTCGCCGCGCATGGACAACCTGAGCTCGACGTTCGCGGGCCTCGTGGCGCTCATGGAGACGGAGCCGCAGCCCGGCACCATTGCCATGCTCGCAGCTTTCGACCACGAAGAGCTGGGCTCCTCAACGCGCTCGGGCGCCTGCGGGCCGTTTCTCGAAGACGTGCTGGCACGGCTGCGCGCCGGGCTCGGGGCGACGGTCGAAGACACGGCGCGTGCCAATGCGGCGTCGTGGTGCGTCTCGGCAGACGCGGGGCACTCGGTGCACCCGAACTACCCCGAGAAGCACGACCCCAACGTGCGCCCGCTAGCGGGGCGCGGGCCGATGCTCAAGGTCAACGCGAACCAGCGCTACGCGAGCGATGCCCACGGTGCTGCCCTGTGGCAGCGTGCGTGTGCGGCGGCGGGTACGCCGACACAGGAGTTCGTGTCGAACAACACCGTGCCGTGCGGTTCAACCATTGGGCCGCTCACCGCGACGAGACTCGGCATTCGCACCGTCGATGTGGGGGTGCCGCTCTTGTCGATGCACTCGGCACGCGAGCTCGCCCACGTGAACGACCTGCACGGTCTCGCGCGCGCGACCGGCGCGTTTTTCGCAGGGGCGTAATCGGGCAAGTAAGCAGGGCCTAGAGGGGGCGCGCCGCGCTCCCTCTAGGCCGCAGGGCTGATCTTTCGCTAGGATCGAGCTATGAGTGAGATGCAGCAAACGGGATCGGGCGGTGTCGCCCTCTCACGGGAGACGCTGTCGCCGAGCGTGCAGCGCATCGGTGACCGCGATATCGAGTTCACCTACCTGGGCACGAACGCCGACGGCCAGCCCACCTGGATCATGTGGACCCCCAGTGAGCCCTACCTCATCGGCATGCTGTGCCAGGGACGCATGGGCTACCACTTCGAGCAGCGCACCAGCACGGGCGTGCTGCTGCACGAAAACATCTCGCTCAGCCGCGTACAGCGCGCTCTCGGCGGCTAGTCTGCGAGCCTCACGCGCATCTCACCCGCGGCGCGGTTCGCGCGCTCCCAGCGTGCGGGCGTAGTCCTCTTTCACGATGTCGAGGTGCGTCCACGACTCAATCGCGGCGACCGTGGGTAGCGCCCGCAGATCCTCTAACGTTGCCAGCAGCGTGCCCGCGCTCGGGCCCACGAGCGTCGCGATGAAGTCAAAGTTCCCGTGCGCCGACGCCGCAAAATCAATCGCCTGGGACTCCATAATGAAGTCGCGAATCTCATCGGTCGCACCGCGCGCCGTGATCCCAATGCCGATCGCGAGGCGACTGCGTGAGATGCCACCGGCCTTGATGGCCGAGATCCGGATCACGCCCGAGGCGATGAGTCGCTGCACCCGGGCGCGTACAGAAGAGGGTGACAGATGCACCAGGTCTGCGAGCGTGCGGTAGCTGGCACGGCCGTCGTGCTGCAGATGTCCGATCAGCTCGTGGTCGAGCGCGTCGAGTTCGATTTCTGAACGCTGCTGTGACACAAAGAATCCCTTGAGGATCTCACCGTAGGTGGTCACGCGAATGCGCTCCACCCCGGGTAGCCTGCGAGCGTGCGCGAGCGTCTCGTGCAGCTCTGCTTGCCCAGCGTTGCGCGACTCGAATACGAGGGGGCAGGTGCCGCTCACGAGTGACACGAACACGGCACCCTCGAGGCGTGCTAGATCGGTGGCAACGGGGCGCGCGGGCCCATCGAGATCGACCATCGCGTGCGTGAGTAGGTGGTGGCCCGCAAACCCGGGATCAACGGCGGCGACTACGCGCAGCCCGCCCTGCGTGAACAAGAACTTGAGTCGGTGCGACACGAGGTCGCGTGAAACTCCAAACTGCTCGGCGAGGTCTTGAATGCTCGCACGGCCGTCGAGCTGAAGCGCGTGAACTAGCTCGGCATCGAGACGATCGTGGTGGGCGTCTGCGCCTGGGCCGAGCGGCATGCGTGTCTCCTTCTCGCTGAAATACGCGGTAGTGTCAGTCAGTCTACGCATAAAGTTCGTAGAACTTGGCGATTCTGCACGCTTTGAGAACAAATGAGCGCGCAATCGTCGCATAACAAGTGTCAACGCCTGTAGTTCTGTGTGTATATGGGTGGCCGCGCGCCACAATCTCGCCTAGAGTCGCAGCTATATTCGTGCGCTCGGTACACCGGGCCACGCGCTTTACTTTGAAGCGAAGGAGCTTTGCATGTCATCAACAGCCGCGCCCATCCAGGAGCGCACGCACAAACGTGCGCTTCGCGCAGGGTTCGCCGCACTCGTCGGCACCTCGATCGAATGGTACGACTTCTACATCTACGCGACCGCTGCGGCGATCATTTTTCCGCACGTGTTCTTCCCCGAAGACCTCGATCCGGCGCTCGCGACCCTCGCCTCGTTTGGCACGTACGCGGTCGCGTTCTTCATGCGCCCGCTCGGTGGCATCATCTTCGGTCACATGGGTGACAAGCTGGGCCGCAAGCCCGCGCTCACGATCACGCTCATTCTCATGGGCATTGCGACCACGCTCGTCGGCCTACTGCCGAGCTACGCGACGATCGGCATGTGGGCGCCGGTCATGCTGATCCTGTGCCGCATGGTGCAGGGCCTGGCCGTCGGTGGCGAGTGGGGCGGTGCGAGCCTCATGGCGGTCGAGAGCGCACCGTCGAAGTGGAAGAACTTCTACGGCGGCTTCACCCAGGTGGGCAACCCGCTGGGCGCGCTCATGGCGACCGGTGCATTCTGGCTGCTCGGATCGTTCGGCAACGACTTCTTGCTCGAGTGGGGCTGGCGTCTGCCGTTCCTGTTCAGCATCGTGCTGATCGGTGTTGGCTTCTGGGTACGATTCAAGGTCGAGGAAACCCCGGTCTTCGAAGCGAAGGTTGAGGGGCAAGAGCAGTCGAGCCCGCTGCTGTTCTCACTCAAGAACAACTGGTTTCCCATTCTCATGGGCTTCTTGATCATCGCAATGTCCTCGGGCGGCTACGTGGTCGCGACGACGTTCGTGCAGAACTACGCTGACACCCCCGAAATCGGTCTCGATCCGATGATTCTGCTGGGCGCGATGACGATCGCCTCACTCGTTGAGATGCTCGTGACGCTGCCGATTGCGGCCCTCGGCGACAAAATCGGCTCCAAGACGGTCATGTACCTCGGCATCATTCCTTCGTTCCTCGTGATGATTCCGCTCGTGATGTCGATTCAGGCGAAGAATGTGGCGCTGATCTGGCTGTTCGTGATTCTCATTCGTGTCACGCTCAGCGGCGCGTGGGCGCCGCTGTCAACGCTCATGGCGCAGATGTTCCGCCCCCAGGGCCGGTACACGTCCATGTCGCTGTCGTACGGCATTGGTGCTGCAGTGTGGGGCGGTCTTTCGCCCGTCATCGCTTCGACACTGCTCGTCGTCACCGGCGGCAACTTCTGGTCGGTCGTCGCGTTCTTTGGCGTACTGACACTCGCCGCCGCGATCGGCGTGAAGTTTGCGCCGCAGCACTCCGACCTGGCACCCGTGACCAAATCTTTCAAGGCCCGCCTTGACACCACCCACATCGACACCGCAGGAGGAACCAAGTAATGCGCACGCTCGCAACCTACGACGCACGCGACTCGCAGCCCACGATCGTCACGGCACAGGCGATCCTCACCGTCGATGAGGCTCGCCCCACCGCAGAAGCAATGCTGACTGCCGGTGGCAAGATTCTTGCGATTGGTTCTGTGGCCGAGGTTGAGGCTGCCGCGGTCGCGGCGGGCGTTCAGCCCGAGCGCGCAGACTACCCCGATGCGACGATCGTGCCCGGGTTCATCGATGCGCACGCTCACCCGCTGATGTACGGTCAGCTGCTCACCTGGGTCGACATCACCCCCGCAGAAGTCGCCTCGATCCCCGAGATCGTGACGCGCATGCGCGCGGGCGCCGAGAAGCTCCCGGCAGGTGTGCCGGTGCGCGGGTTCGGTTACGAGCAGCGCAACCTCGCCGAGCGTCGCCACCCCACCCGCTTCGAACTCGACGAGATCGCGACCGACCGCGAGGTGTACATCATGAACGCCTCCGGCCATGGTGGCGTCGTGAACTCGTACACGCTCGAGAAGTACGGCATCACAAAAGATACCCCGAACCCCGAGGGCGGCGAGTTCTTCCGCGACGCTGCGGGCGAGCTCACGGGTGAGCTGTCTGACGCCGCCTGCAACGTACTCACGGGCCTGCACGGCGTGAAGATCGGCCACCACGGCCCCAACTTTCACCTGGGCGATGAGCCCGCCGAGCACCAGCGCCAGCTCGACCTCGTGCAGCGCGAGTTCCTCGCAGGTGGCGTCACCGCGATCGGCGACGCCCAGGTGTCCAAGCGCGAGATGGCGGCCTACCTTGAGATGGCAGGCCGCGGCGCGCTCAACATGCGCGTCTCGGCCTACTTCCTGTCGCACCTGCTCGACCAGGTGATCGAGCTCGGCATCACCGGCCCGTTCGGCAACTCATTCCTGTCGGCCACCGGCATCAAGCTGTACGCCGACGGCACCCTGGGAGGCTGGACCGCCTACTTCCCTGAGGGCTACGCCGAAGACCCGTGCCGCAAGGGTCAGCTCTACCACGAGCCCCGCGAGTACACCGAGCTCGTGCGCAAGGCGCACGCGGCCGGTCTACAGACCGCGACCCACGCCCAGTCGCCCGTTGCCATCAAGATGGTCGTCGACGCGATCGAGGCAGCGCTTGAGGAGCGACCAGACGCAGACGCCCGCCACCGCATCGAGCACTGTGGCCTGCCCGCCGCCGAAGAGATCGCGCGCATGGCGAAGCTCGGCATTCGCCCCGTGAACCAGACTCAGCACTACTACAACTGGGGCGAGGGCGTCGAGCAGGCCATCGGCACCCCCGGTGAACGGTTCAACCCGCTCGGCGAGTTTCGAGACGCTGGCGTGCCCATCACAATCTCGTCTGACGCGCCGGTTGCCGAGCCACGCCCGCTCGAGGCAATCCAGGCGGCCGTGACCCGCGTGACCCGCCGCGGCAAGAAGCTCGGCCCCGACTCGCTGTGCATCAGCGCGGCAGAAGCACTCAAAGCGCATACGCTCGAGGGAGCAGTGTCGATCGGCCGCGAGAACGAGCTCGGCTCGCTCGAAGCGGGTAAGCGCGCTGACTTCGTGGTCCTTGCGGGCAACCCGCTTGAGACCACAGGCGCAGAAATTTCACAGATCCAGGTGTTCGAGACTTGGGTGGACGGCACGAAGCGGTTCGCCGCCGAGGAGGCATAACCAATGACGCAGATTGAGCAGAGCGCGAAGCGACTCACGACCGGTTGGCTTGTGATGGAGACCATCGCGGGCTACGGTGTTGACGCGATCTTTGGGATCCCCGGCACCCACAACCTTGAGTTCTACCGGCCGCTGGGGGCGCTCGGCATTCGTCCCGTGACCACGCGTCACGAGCAGGGCGCCGGCTACGGTTCTGACGGCTGGTCGCTGCAGACGGGCAAGCCGGGCGTCGTCATCACGACGAGCGGCCCGGGCTTGCTCAACGCGCTCTCAGCTGCGGGCACCGCGTACTGCGAGTCGCGCCCCATGATCATTTTGGCGCCCGGCCCCGCCCGCGGCGCCGAGTTTGCTGACAAGGGCACGCTGCACGAGACGAAGGATCAGCTGGCTGCCGCCGCCGCGATCGTCGAGTGGGGCCGCCGCGTACAGACCGCCGAAGAAGCGGTGCAAGCGGTGCACGATGCGTTCGAGCTGTTCGCGACGACGCGCCCCCGCCCCGTCTACATTGAGGTGCCGCTCGACCTGCTCGAGGAAGAGAACGACATCGATGCCGCGATCCTCGCAGCACGCGAGTTCGAGGCAACCCCAGCTCCGGATCAGGCGCTCGTCGCCCAGGCCGCCCAATTGCTTGCGGGCGCCCAGGACCCCGTGATCCTCGCGGGCGGCGGATCGCGCGGCGCGGCAGCCGAGCTGCGCGCGGTGGCCGAGCGGCTGCAGGCGCCGGTTGTGACGACCCTCAACGCGAAGGGCGTGCTCGACGAGCGTCACCCGCTCGCCATCGGTTCGGCGCTGCGCCTGGCCGCCGCCCGCGACCGTGCACAGAACGCAGACGTGCTGCTCGTTGTCGGCTCGAAGCTGGGCGAGGCTGAGCTGTGGGTCGACGAGCTCGAAGCGCGGGGCACCGTGATCCGGATCGATCTGCTCGAAACCCAGCTGCACAAGAACCAGCGTGCCGACGTGGGGATCGTGGGCGATGCGCAGGCCGCGCTTGCCGCGATCGATGCCGAGCTGGCCACGGCAGAGCTCACGCCGCGCGACGCGGCGGCAGTGGCGGCGGGCGTCGAAGCGACTCGCGCCGCTGTGCGCGCCGAGTCCCTCGAACTCTCGACGGTGAACACGCTGCTGGCCGAGGCGATTGCGGGCGCGCTGCCAGACAACGCGATCGTCGCGACTGACTCCTCGCAGGTGGCGTACTGGGGCCTGCTCAACACGCTGCGCGTGGCCACGCCGAACTCGACGCCCTACATGGCCACGTACGCGACTCTGGGGTACGGCCTGCCCGCGGCATTTGGCGCGCGCATTGCTGCTCCGGATCGCCCCGCGTTCACCGTGACCGGTGATGGTGCGCTCATGTTCTCAATGAACGAGTTCATCACGGTGATCGAGCAGCGCCTCGATGTGACCGTGATTGTCGTCGACAACGGTGGCTACGCCGAGATCAAGCAGAACGAACTCGACGCCGAGATCGCGCCCGTGGGCGTCGACCTCGTACAGCCCGACTGGGCGGCCGTGGCGACTGCGTTCGGTGGCAATGGTCAGCGCGCAGCGAACGTTGCCGAGCTGAACGCAGCGGTGGCCGCAGCCGTCGCAGGTGGCGGACTGCAGCTGATCCACATCGACCAGGCAACCTTCGACGCCTCGGTGGCTGCCGCATGAGCGCCGTGAAGCCGATCGCCGTCTACACCGACGCCGATGACACTGACATCACGCCGGGCGTTGCGCTGCTGGAGGAGGCTGGCTTCGAGGTGCGCGTGCTGAACACGCGTGACTCACAAGCGATCATCGCGGGCGCACAGGGGGCAACCGTGCTGCTACCCGGCTACGCCTCCGTGACCCGCGAAGTGATCGAGGCACTGCCCGAGCTCAAGATCGTGGCGCTCATGTCGATGGGCTTCGACTACGTCGATCTCGATGCCGCCACTGAACACGGGGTGTGGGTGACGAACGTGCCCGGCGCCGCGACCGAAGAGGTTGCGACCCACGCGCTCGCGCTCACCCTGCACGCGGTGCGCCAGCTCGACTTCTACCTGGAGTCTGCAAAGCCCGGCACCTGGAACGACCGCGCCCCCGTGGCGCCCCCGCGCATGAGTGAACTCACGCTCGGTGTGGTGGGCCTCGGCAAGATCGGCCGCGAATACATTCGCGTCGCAGGGCCGCTGTTTGGGCGCGTGCTCGGCTACGACCCGATGCTGCCCGACACCCCTGAGGTGCAGGCCGATCTGGCTGCAGCCGGTGTGACCCGTGCGAGCCTGGAGGAGGTGCAAGCGCAGGCGAACGTACTCTCGCTACACCTGCCGCTGTTCCCCTCGACAGAGAAGATGATCAACGCCGAGTTTCTGGCGGGCATGCCCGCGGGCGCTGTCATCGTCAACGTGTCGCGCGGTGGCCTCATCGACAGCGACGCTCTGGCGGCCTCGCTCGACGCCGGGCACCTGGCCGCTGCTGCGCTCGACGTGCTGGAGGAGGAGCCGCCCGCGGCTTCGCACCCACTCGTTGGACGAAGCGATGTCGTGCTCACGCCGCACATCGCGTACTTCTCGACTCGCACCGAGATCGAGTACGTGCGCATCCAGGCGCAGAACGCGGTGTCGGTGGTGTTCTCGGGCGCTCCTGATTCGCCCGTCAACACGCTCGCGTGAGCCGGGCAGTGGCCCGTGCGAGCCGTTCAAGGCCCGCAGCGATCTGATCCGGAGCTTCGAGTGAGAACGAGAGCCGCAGGTGCCGGTCTCCCGTGCCATCGGCAAAGAAGCCGGGTCCGGCGATGAACACGACGCCCTCTTCCACCGCGAGTGTGAAGAGGGCGTCTGCGCTGTAGCCCTCGGGCAGCGTGGCCCATACGAAGAAGCCGCCGCTTGGGCTGGTCCAGGTGGAGCCCGCGGGGAGCGCCTCGGCTAGCCCCGCGAGAAGCGCCTCGGCGCGCTCACGGTAGAGCGCGATGGTCTTGTCGAGCGTCGCGCGCCAATCGAAATCGCGCAGGTACGCAAGCGCGAGGTGCTGGCTGATGAGCGAGGGATGAATGAGAGTCGCCTCAGACAAGAGCAGCAGCCGATCGCGCAGCGCACGCGGGGCGTACACCCACCCGATGCGAATGCCGGGGGAGAAAATCTTGCTCATCGAGCCGAGGTAGATCACGTCGTCGTCGTGGGCCTTGATCGGAGCGATGTGCGCGCCGGCGAAGCGCACGAGCCCGTACGGATCGTCTTCGATCACGGTGACGCCCGCGTCCTTGCAGATCTGTGCGATGACGGGGCGGCGAGCGGCAGACAGCGTCACGCCCGCGGGATTGCTGAAGTTGGGGATCGTGTAGAGCGCTTTGACGGTGCGGCCGGCCGCGCGCAGCTCGATGATGCGGCGCTTGAGTTCGTTGGGAATCAGGCCGTGCTCGTCGCACGCGACATGTTCGACGGCTACCTCCAGCCCCAGAAACGTGCTGATTGCGCCCACGTAGGTGGGGGCTTCGGCCAGCATCACGTCGCCCGGGTCACACAGCATCGCCGTAACCAGTTCGATGCCAAACTGCGAACCGGCGGTGATGAGGATCTCGTAGGGGTCGGGGGCGAGACCTGTTGTGCGCATCAGTAGCGCGAGCTGCTCGCGCAGCGGGGCAATGCCCGACCCAGCCCCGTACTGCAGCACCTCGAGACCCTGCGCTTTGACGAGGTGGGCGGCCGCCTCACCGAGCGCGTCGAGCGGCAGCTGCGTGAGATCGGGGTTGCCGCCGGCGAGTGAGATCATGCCCGGTTCCATCGAGACGTCCCACACCGACCGCACGGGGGAGGGACGAAAGAAGCGCTCGCGCCTTGCGAACCTTGCGTGTGGGGCCGGGGATTGCATGGCGCAGCTCCTCTCGAGCAGGCACTGGTCGATACCCCCATGCTGCCAGCGTGCGCGGCGTTTGGGAAGAAAGTGGCGCAATTATGCGGATCCTGCACTGCGACCCGCCCGGGAATCGCCGTTTTGGGGCCTCGATTTGCGGGGGTGGGAGATGGTCGCGTAAAGTCATATCTTGTTAGCGAGGAAGTCAAGAAGAAGTTCAGAATGAATCGCTTCGGCCCCATCGTTTAGTGGCCTAGGACACCGCCCTTTCACGGCGGCAGCACGGGTTCGAATCCCGTTGGGGTCACTGAGGAACTTGCTAACACACAATTGAATATGTAAGGCCCTGTAGCGCAGTTGGTTAGCGCGCCGCCCTGTCACGGCGGAGGTCGCGGGTTCAAGTCCCGTCAGGGTCGCCAGATGAAGAGCCCTTCTTATGGAAGGGCTTCTTCGTCTCAGGTGACAAGTTCTTGAATGAGTCGCCTGGCTCTGTAGCTCAGTTGGTAGAGCGTTCGACTGAAAATCGAAAGGTCACCGGATCGATGCCGGTCGGAGCCACGTAGCGGAGATTACACCGCTGCTGAACCCCCAAGAGGCTTCTACTCTTGGGGGTTCCTTTATTTTCGGCGCTGGTAGCGTGGGGCCCTGTGTCGCGGTCGCCAGCCTGCGCACTCTCTTCTTCTTGTGTACTCCCGTCGCCATCCTGCGCGACGCTGCTTACGGGTCGTCCTGCGCGCTCCAGTCGTTTTCCTGCGCGGCGCTACTTGCCGTCATCCTGCGCGACGAAGGAGTCGCAGGATCCACGTCGGCCCGAGCCGGCACGCCGCGGCTCTTTCGTACTCATTCACCATCTTGATCCATGATCGCGACACAACTTGTGCTATCTTTGCGCTACAAGAAGTTGAGAGTGGAGTGATGACATGGATGTTTTGTACTGGCTGGTCTGGCAACTCAAGGAAGTGTTTCCCGTTGAGATGGCGCTCACGCTCGGAGTCGTGTTCTTCGGGCTTTCGTGGATTCGTCCGCGCAGGATCATCTCGTTCTCCCCGGGCACGAGGCGTCTCTCGGTGCTCACGGCGACGGGGGTGGCGGGGTCGCTCGCGGTGCTCGCTGTTGCTTCCTTGGCGAACGCGCTCGCTCTTACCGATCCTTTGCAAACGAACTGGGGCGGCTGGTGGCAGCGCCCGCTCCCTCTGCTGGCCGCGGCGTGCGTCATCGCTCTTGCTGCGATCATGATGAAGCGCGCACCGATGCCGCCGATGACTCAGGGCGCGATCGTGCCGCGGCGCCATTGGTGGGCATTCGCGTCGCCCACGCTGCTCTGGCTTGCTGCTGCCTGCGCTGTGGCCCTTCTGTTCACCGTCACGTGGCACTCGGCTATCGGGGTGTCGGCTCCTGCAGGGGCCGACCGTTACGGAATCGGCCCGCTGCAGAAAGACCTTCCGGTGTACATGGCAGCGCCCGATGGGGTCGGGTACATCTGGGGTGCGGGCTGGCCTCACCACCTCGCTACTATGGTCGTCTTACTCCTAGCCGCTGCGGTGCTCATGCGGGCGCTGGCGAGTGACGCGAATCGTCCAGGCTTCGCGTTGGGCGCAGCCGGCGGCGGGTTCGAGGATCGCAGAGTAACCGCGCGCCTGTTCACCCTCGTCTTTCTCGGCGGCGTGCTACTCACCCTCGGCGCCGTGTGGGCGCACATCGGGTTCATCGGCGAGTTCATCGTCGGCATCTATCCTCAGATACCAGGCAGGGGCGGGCAGCCGATCGTCAATGTCGGCACGGGATACGGGGACTTCGCGTTCCTGATGCACCAGGGCGGGTACGTCCTCCAGGGTGTTGGCGCCGCGCTCCTGCTTCGGCTGGCAATCGATTCCATCCGTGCTCGCCGAGTCGTGACCAGGGACCGGCAGGCCCCTGCTGAGTGCGCGGAGGCCTCAGTAGGCACGAGCACGGAGATCGTGCAATGACACCCTCGGACTCACCATCGCTGCGTACCGCCGAAGACATCACGGACCTCTTCCGCGGTGCCATCCGTTCAGGTCAGCTCGGTGGTGGGGAGCGCCTCCCGACCGTCCGGCAAACCGCCCGCGACTTCGGTATCGCCCAGGGTACCGCTGCAAAAGCCTACCGAGCCCTCGAGCAAGAAGGACTCGTCGTGACTCGAACTGCCGCAGGAACACGGGTCGCCCCCGGGGCCGCACGCGCACCGCAAGCAGTCGTCGAACGAGCACGCGCACTCGTTGAAGCCGCCTATGAATCGGGCACCAGCTTCGACGAAACGACGAGCGTATTGCGCGCCCTCTGGCCGACCACCACCGACTGAACCGGAGCCGTGCGCCCTCAAAGATCTATCCCACCGCTGCGCGTTCGTGACGCTGGCTGCGCGCGATCAGCAGCGCGGCCACCACAAGCCATAGCGGCAGCAGCAGGTAGCCGATCATGCCGCCCGGCGGAATATGCAGAGCGCCGAGCGTCACAAGCACTCCGAGTATGAGCGTGACGATCGCAAACCAACGTGGAAGCGCGCCGCCCCGCAGAGCACCGATCCCGATCGAGACAAACACGGTCGCAAGTCCCGCCAGCATCCCCACCCAGCCGGGCCAAGCGAGGTAGCCGATCGCAGTCGTGGCGGCGGCGTTGCCGTCAGCCGCCGCCGACAGTAGCGCGAAGTCGCGCACCGCCATCTGAGCGAGGGCGACCGCGACGAGGAGCCAGCCGCCAAACGCAACGGCAGACGCGCCCGCCTCTGCGGCCTCAGTGGCCCGCAATGCGGCGCGTGTAGCGGCCGCAAAGTAGACGAGTGACATCGCGGTCGCCATGAGTAACGCCATGTGCACCATGTTCGCCAGTGTGTGCTCGCGTAGCACCTGCACGCTCGCGCCACCCGGATCATCGGTCTCGCCAACCACACCAACAAACATTTGCGCCGTCCAGCACACCGCCGCAATCACCCCAGACCACGGTAGAAATCGTTCGAATCGACTGCGTGACATGATCTGCTCCTTTCGTATCTTTCACTGCGTTACTTGCGTTCTGAAGGCCGGTTGCCCTCACCCACAAGCGTGCGCTCAGCGTGGGCCCAGGCGCATGGGGCACCTTCCCGCTGCGGCCGGGAAGAAAGCCCGGGAGCATAGCCCGGCGAGATCGGCGCGGGTACATTGAAGCCATGAGCGCCGCCGCCATCACCTCGCTGATCCCCCTGGGGTTAGGCGTGCTCGTGCTGCTGCGGCGCGGCCCCGCAGCAATCGGCTGGCTGCTCATCGCGCACGCACTGTCGGTGGGATTGCTGCTCGGGCCGCCGCTCGCGCTGCTGCCCACCGCCATCGCTGGCCCGCTGCGCCAAGCGAGCCAGGGCGCTTGGGTCTTCTTGTATCTGTGGCTCGTGCTCATCGCCTATCTTGTGCCAAGCGGTCGCCCCGCGTCACGCGCGTGGAGACGCTGGCTCTGGCTGTGCATGGCGGGTACGGTGCTGTTTCTCCTCGGTGCAGCTGCAGTGCCGGATCCCGGGTTTGCGCAGCTGGCACCGGTAGTCAGCGGTTCGCAGTGGCTGCCCGAAGTCGTGGCGAACGTGCTGGGAATCGTGGGGCTGGTCAGTGTGATTGCGTTTATCGGTGGTGCTGTCGCATCGGTGGGGGTGCGTATGCGCGGGGCCGTGGGCGATGAACGGCGAAGCTTGCTCTGGCTGGTGTGGGGTGCGCTGTCGCTGCCGCTCGGGCTGCTGATGTTCTGGTTAAATGTCTGGTTCTTTGCCGACCAGACGTGGGTGATAGAGGTGACACTCGTTGTCATTACGGTGGGTATGCCGCTCGCGATCACCGGCAGCGTCTTCGCTCACGGGCTGTTTGACATTCGGCCAGTGGTGAGCCATTCACTGACCTGGCTGGCGCTCACGGGTGCGGTGTTGGCGCTCTACGCTGCCGCCTTATGGGGTGCCGCGCGCCTGCTTGGGAGCAGCGGGCTGGGTGGCATCGTCGCCGTTGGAGTCGTGGCGATCGCGATTCATCCGGCCGCGACGTGGCTGCGGCGCCGCATCGAACGCTGGGTGTACGGCTATCGTGCCGCGCCGGGGGAGGCCCTGAGGCTTCTCGGTGAGCGAGTAGACCAGGCTGGCGGGGCAGACGTTACTGAACTCGTCATGGTCACCGTCGCTGAAGCGCTGAACGCAGAACGGGTGTGGCTGGAGCCGTCCGGGTCGCGTGCTGCGAACGCCGATGTCGCCGGGTTGGGTCCAGCCCAGGCGCACCCCTCGGCGACCATTCAAGCACCCCTCGTGCATAGCGGTAGACCGCTCGGTACCGTCGTAGCGCGGGCACGAGAGGGCAAACGATTTGCTGCGGCAGATGCGCAGCTGCTCGCAGACCTAGCGCACTATGCCGCCGCGCTTATCGCGGCCGAACAGCTCGCAGTCGATGTGGGGGCGTCTCGTGAAGCGATCGTCAGAGCACGTGAAGAAGAACGACGCAGGCTCCGCCGAGATCTTCACGATGGGGTGGGGCCAGCGCTCGCCGCCGTGTTGCTGCAGTTAGCTGCCGCGAGCCGAGGGGCACCGCCAGGCAGTGACTCGCTGATTCGCGAAGCCCGAAAGGAGGTGCGCGAAGCGATCCGGGAGGTGCGCAGGCTGGTGAACGACCTTCGACCTGCTGCGCTCGATGAGTTAGGCCTTGTCGGGGCAGTGCGAGCCCGAATCGCGGGCATGACTGCGGGGCTGGGTATCGATGTTGAGGCAGGCGCTGGTACAGGCGCTGGTACAGGCGCCGATACAGACGCCGATGCGGGCGTCGCGCAGCTGCCCGCGGCTGTTGAGGTCGCGGCCTATCGGATCGCCCTGGAATCGGTAACTAACGTGGTGCGCCACGCGGCGGCGAGCCACTGTAGAGTTTCGTTCCACATCGCTTTTGACGTTGCGTTGGGTCGTGTGCTGGTGGTGGAGATCGCAGATAACGGTCGCGGGCTGCAGCTGACACAGTCGCCTGCTCGAACCGACTCGCTCGCCGGGGTCGGTTGGCGGTCGCTACAAGAGCGTGCGGCAGAACTCGGGGGCAGCTGCGAACGTTACGAACGACCAACCGGTGGGCTTGTGGTCACCGCGAAGTTGCCCTTACACGCGACGGTAACCGAGGAGAAGCCATGATCACGGTGTTGATTGCAGACGATCATCCGGCGTTTCGGCGAGGGATTGCGTTGATGGTGGGCGATCTTGTGGGTGTCGAACTCGTGGGGTCAGCGCAAGATGGGGAACAAGCGGTGTTGCTTGCGCAGCAGCTTCGGCCAAGCGTTGTGCTGATGGACATCAAGATGCCGGGGCTCGACGGCATTGAGGCAACTAGGCGAATCGCGCAGATGAGCCCGGCTCCTGCGGTGCTCATACTCACGATGTTTGAAGACGATGATTCTGTGTTCGCGGCGATGCGCGCGGGGGCGCGGGGATATCTCCTCAAGGGGGCCGAGGAAGACGCAATTGAGGCGGCGATTCGCGCTGCTGCTGTGGGCGACGCGGTCTTCGGAGCAGAGATAGCCGACCGGGTAATCGGCCACTTTGCCTCGGGCGCTACCGCGGCTGAATCGGCGCTCCCAATGTTGAGCGCCCGCGAACGTGAGGTGCTGCAACTCATGACGCTCGGTAAGACAAACGCGGCCATCGCACACGAGCTCATGATCAGCCTGAAGACCGTGCGCAACCACGTGTCAAATATTCTGACGAAGCTGCGAGTGCCGGATCGAGTCGCTGCGATTACACGGGCGCGGGCGTCACGAGAGCCCACCGCTTCGGGAGGTCGCGACGACGGCCCACTATAAGAGTGGGCCGATGCATTTTAAGCACCCCGCGATAGAAATAGTGACTATCGGCGAAGGGGGTATGGGGATGAGTGCACAGGATCAACGAGAAACCTTGGTTAATCAGACTGTACACAGTGCCATGCTCGAAGGGCTCAATGTCAGCTCGGCGTTCCGAGAAGGTAGTGACAAATACGTCGCTGGGGTGATCAGTGCTGATGAGCTCGTAGAGCTTACCCGCGAACGGTTCGGACTTGCCGCAAACACCTGATCCCTATTTAGACCCCCATACAGGGGTGTTGCGTAATATACCCGGAGCCGATACGGCAGAAGAGCTTGCAGCAATCGAGGTTGACCTCACTGTGAGTCGCACGATCCAACTTCAGACTTACAACCTTGTGCCCGGCACTCGGGACTTGGCCGAATTGCAGGCGCTCCATCAGCACATCTTCCAAGACCTATTCGACTGGGCTGGGCACCTCCGAACTATCGATATGCGGAGAGGCCAAGGGCAGTTCTTCGCGCCACAGGCGGGGCTCGAGACAAACGCATTCCACGTCTTCACATCACTGAAAGACAAAAAGTTCCTTCAAGGCCTGGACCGGGCATCGATCGTTGCACCAAAGACTTGGCTATCAGGTCGGTGGTCACAGCGCTGACACGAAGACGCTCGTGAGGCAGCGATTGACCGAAATGCCACGGCAAGCGGCATCACAGGGCCGCCAATGACGCGAGCGCCGCGGGCACGCTGATTGCCACGTCGAGCGCCGTGATCGGCGACCCTGTGCACAACGCAGGGTCGACAGTGTGATCGCCCGACGCAATGCGTGCGGCCGCGTCATGAACGAGGGCAGCGGTGGCCGCGAGCGGGCCGAGTACCTCGGGGTCAGCGTCTACCTGGGGCGCGTGGCGCGCGACCAGTGCACCGAGAATGCCAGCGAGCACATCACCTGTGCCAGCCGTCGCCAACCACGGGGTGGCCGGGCCCACCGATAAAAGCCGGCCGCTCGGGGTCGCGACGAAGCTCGTCGAGCCTTTGAGTAGCACAGTTGCTGAAAGGTGCGCGGCAAGGCGTGCGGCGGCCGCAGCTTGATCGGTGTCGGCAGCTAACTCAGGGAGCCCTGTGGCTGCCCAGAGCCTGCGAAACTCTCCGATGTGCGGGGTGAGCACAGCCGGGGCGCTGGTGATGTCTCGAGTGAGCGTCGTTGTGAGGGCGCCTGCATCGACCACGAGCGGTGCGTGCCCCTGATGAAGGGCGTTGAGCGTGGCGGTTTCAGCTGCCACCCGGTCGGCTGGGTCGGTGCCCGACCCGAGCAGCCAGGCATCGCAGGGCCCTGCGCCAAACAAGGTTTCGGGCCTGGCGGCGAGCACTGCCGCCGCGGCTGAGGGAAGCCCCTGGGCGACGCCTCCTAGCGGTTCAATGGGCGAAATGTATCGGAGCATTCCTACGCCGGCGCGCCAGGCTGCGCTCACCCCGAGCACCGCGGCTCCCGGGTATCGCGCAGACCCGATGCGTGCCGCGAGCACGCCGCGCGTGAGCTTGTAATCCTTGGGCCCGGGCGGCCTGAGCCAGGAGCGAGCGTCTGTTGCTTGCCACGAAACGGGTGCTGCTGTGCCCATGATTTCCTCTCGCTCAGCGCCGCTTCCAACTGGCATCACGCTAACACGAGCAAAGCCGCAAGCGCCGCAACATCCAATCCGAAAGGTGCTACCATCATAAATGTTCGGCATGCCGAACTTTTTGAGTTAGGCACCTGTTTTGATTCGAATGGAGCGGTAACAACGGTGAAGACTGTGGCCAATCAGGCAGCGGGGCAGAAGACCAAATCAGCGCCGGTTTGGCTGCTCGGCCCGGCGATGGTGGCGGGCGTCGCCTACCTTGACCCGGGTAACGTAGCGGTCAATATGTCGGCGGGGGCCCAGTTTGGGTTCTTGCTCGTATGGGTGCTCGTGGCAGCGAATGTCGCGGCATGGCTCATTCAATACCTCTCTGCAAAGCTGGGGCTCGCCACGGGGTCGAGCATGGCTGAGCTGCTGGGTGCGCGGATGAAGACCCGCCGCGGCCGCATTCTGTACGGCCTGCAGGCTCAGTTTGTGGCGATCGCGACTGATGTGGCAGAAGTGATCGGCGGCGCTGTCGCCCTCTGGATCCTCTTCGATATTTCACTCGTCGCGGGTGCGATCATCACGGGCGTGGTTTCGACGGCGCTGCTTTTTGTGCAGGCCAAACGGGGCGCCAAAACGTTTGAGTTTGCCATCATGGGGCTCATCATCGTGATCGTGATCGGGTTTTGTTACGGTCTCTTCGTCGCACCACCCGCCCCGGGCGACGTTCTGGGTGGCATGGTGCCGAAATTTGATGGCGCGCAGTCGGTGCTGCTCGCCGCGAGCATTATGGGGGCGACCGTTATGCCGCACGCCATCTACGCTCACTCGTCACTCGCGCGCGACCGATTCAGCACGGGGCCGCGCGTGCCCCTGCCCAGGCTGATCCGAGCGACCCGCATCGATGTCACCATCGCGCTCACCATTGCGGGGACAGTGAACCTGGTGATGCTGCTCGTGGCCGCCACCGTGCTTCCCGGGGTCGAAGGCACTGACACCCTCGAGGGGGCGCACGCCGCCATTGAAACAGCACTCGGTACGACGGCCGGGTTGCTGTTCGCGATCGCACTGCTTGCGTCGGGGCTCGCCTCGACCGCGGTGGGTGCTTACGCCGGCAGCGACATTATGGGCGGTCTATTTCGCACGCGGTTGAAGCTCATTACGCGCAGGCTCATCACCATCATCCCCGCGATCGTCGTGCTAGCGGTGGGGGTCGACCCCACGTTCGCACTCGTATTGAGTCAGGTGGTGCTGTCCTTTGGTATTCCGTTCGCGCTCGTGCCGCTGGTGTGGCTCACCTCGCGCCGCAGCATCATGGCTGGCGCCACGAACGCGGCGTGGACGACGGCCGCGGGTTGGGGTGTCACAGCCGGCATCGTTGCGCTCAACGTTGCGCTCATCGTGCTCGAACTCGGCCTCCTGTAAGCGGGCGTTGCTCGCGTGCCGCTCCCTGAAGTTGGGCGGCATTGCTAGCGAAATAGATTTCGAACTCAGTCAGCTTTACTGGTCTAGGAACGACCTCGCCGCGTTTCCTGTTCATAGTCTTAGGGGCGTGGAGCCCGACGTGGCGGATCAGTAAATTCAACCGGATCAGTGGGCGTCATATCCATCGCGTATGCGGCGGCGGTTTCGCGCCACTCCGTTTGCACGCGCAGCAGTCGCTCAAAACTGCCGAGCTCACTGGCGGAGTATAGGAGGCTCTCGATCTCTGTCGCGTACTCAGTGAGTTCACTGTCTTTGAAGTCGTTGGCCCAAGCAAATAGTTCGGTGAGCGCGACTTCAACGTTGCCGCTATTGCGGTGGATCGCTCTGATGAGTTGACTTGAGAGTGCTACTCCACTCTCGAGCACATCGAGGTCATGGCCCCGCAAAATAACCAAGTCGTCGCCGTCTCGGCGCGTGATGCGTACCTGCTCTTCGTTGATGCGCGCAAGCACCTCTTTTGGCCTGCGCAGAAGGTCTGTGAATGTGGCAGTGCTCATACCCTCAGGGTACATCAGACAAACATCAGATATCTAGTGTCACCCGGGCCGCAGGTCGAGCCTGCGCAACAGCTGCGCGTTCAGCGCCACGACCACCGTCGAGAGCGACATTAGTACCGCTCCCACCGACATCGGCAACACGAACCCCACGGGCGCGAGCACGCCCGCCGCGAGCGGCACCGACACCAGGTTGTACCCGGCCGCCCACCACAGATTCTGTTTCATCTTGCGGTACGTGGCGCGCGACAGCGCGACCACCTGCAGCACCGAGCGCGGGTCGTCGCTCGCGAGGATCACGCCCGCCGAAGCGATCGCGACGTCGGTGCCGGCCCCAATAGCGAGCCCCACATCGGCCTGCGCGAGCGCGGGGGCATCGTTCACGCCGTCACCCACCATCGCGACGACTCGGCCTTCGCCCTGCAGCTCGCGCACCTTCGCTGCCTTGTCTTCGGGGTGCACGCCCGCAAACACGCGATCGATGCCCAGGTCGTGTGCAACCGACTGCGCAACGGCCCAGGCGTCGCCCGTGATCATCACGACCGTGACGCCTTGGGCGTGCAGGGCGTCAACGGCCTGACGCGACTCGGGGCGCGTCTCGTCGGCGAGCGCGAGCGCCCCCACGACCGCGCCGTCTCGCAGCACGTGCAAGATCGTCGCCCCGCTCGCGCGCCACTCGTCGGCGGCCGGGTGCTCCGCCGCGCCCTCCTCGGCGAGCAGGTGCGGGCCGCCCACGCGCACACGGCTCCCCGCCACGGTCGCGGTCACGCCCACCGCGGGCGACGACGCAAAATCCGAGCTCGCGGGCACGTCGAGGCCGCGGTCTGCCGCGGCCCGCACGATCGCCTGCGCGAGCGGGTGCTCGCTGTCTGACTCGGCGGCGGCGGCGAGCGCGAGCATCTGATCCGGATCAATGCCGGGCGTCGTGTCGAGGTGCGTGACGACCGGGGTGCCGCGAGTGAGGGTGCCGGTTTTGTCGAACAGCACGGTGTCGACGGTGCGCATGCGTTCGAGGGCGAGGCGGTCTTTGATGAGTATGCCGCCGCGGGCGGCGCGCTCGGTCGCGATCGATACGACGAGGGGGATGGCGAGGCCGAGGGCGTGCGGGCAGGCGATGACGAGCACGGTGATGGTGCGTATGACGGCGTCGTCGGGGTGGCCTGTGAGGGTCCAGATGATCGCGGTGATGATGGCGGCCCCGAGGGCGAACCAGAATAGCCAGCCGGCGGCGGTGTCGGCGAGGCGTTGTGCGCGCGATGAGGACTGTTGCGCCTCGGTGACGAGGCGCTGAATGCCTGCGAGGGCAGTGTCATCGCCGGTGGCGGTGATCTCGAGGCGCAGACCTGAATCGGTGGCGACGGTGCCGGCAGTGACGTGTTCGCCCTCGCTGCGGGTGACGGTGTGAGATTCGCCCGTGACCATCGACTCGTCCATGGCGGCGCTGCCATCGGTGATGCGGCCGTCGGCGGGCACGCTGGCGCCGGGGCGCACGATCACGACGTCACCGACGTTGAGCTCTGCGGGCGAGACGGTGACGACTTCACCGCTGGGCTCGACTCGTTCGGCTTCGTCGGGGAGGAGTGCGGCGAGTGAGTCAAGGGCTGAGGTGGTTTGGGCGAGCGAACGCATCTCGATCCAGTGCCCGAGCAGCATGATCACAATAAGGAGGGCGAGCTCCCACCAGAAGTCGAGCTCGTGGTGAATGAGGCCGAGGCTCGCACCCCACGACGCGAGAAACGCGACCGTGATGGCGAGGCCGATGAGCAGCATCATGCCGGGCGTGCGAGACCGGATCTCGGTGATGGCTCCGGTCAGAAACGGCCTGCCACCCCACGCATACATCAGCGTTCCGAGGGCGGGGGAGACCCAGGTGAGGGCTGGCAGATCGGGCAGCGGGTACCCCACGATCATCGCGAACATGGGTGACAGCAGCACGGTGGGTATCGCGAACACCAGCATGATCCAGAACAGGCGCCGATACTGTGCGACGTGATCGTGGTGCATGTCGTGGTGCATGTCGTGGCTCATGGTGACCTCGGTGGCGCGCTCGCTGAGCCGCTCAGCGCGGCGGTGATTGCCGCGGCGGCGGTCTCGTGCTCGAATGTGAACCCCGAGCGGGTGAGCTGCTCGGGTACGACGCGGGCGTCGGCCAAGAGCAGGGAGTCGGCGGCATCGCGGCCGAGTCCTGCGCGCAGCGCCCAGGCGGGCGCCGGTAGCAGGTAGGGGCGGTGCAGGCGGCGGGCGATTTCGCGCCCGATCTCGGTGGCGGTGGCTGGGGCGGGGCCGCTCAGGTTTGCGGGTCCCTCGATGGGCTCGCTGATGAGGTGCTCGATGGCGCGCACCTCATCGGTGAGTGAGATCCACGGCCACACCTGAGTGCCCCGCCCAAGCGGGCCGCTGACCCCGAGTCTGGTGAGCGAGACGAGTGGTTTCAGCACGCCCTCGGGGTGTAGCAGCGGCGCGGTGCGCAGGTGTACGACCCGCACGTGGGGGCCCGCGCGCCTGGCCTCGTGTTCCCAATCTGCGCACAGCCGCGCCAAAAACGTGGCCCCCACGCTGTGCTGCTCGGTGAGCTGTTGCCCCGGCGCATCACCGTAGAATCCCACGGCCGATGCCGATAAGAACGCCGGGGCTCCCGGTCCGAGCGCTCGCAGCGCGGTCGCGAGCGTGTGCGTCGCGTCCAGCCGCGACGCACGCAGCTGCCGCTGGTACGCGCGCGTCCACGGCAGCCTGCCGATGCTCGCTCCGTTGAGGTTTACGACGGCGCGGGCCCCGGCAACATGATCCGGATCAAGAGCGCGCTCACCCGGTTGCCACTGGATCTCATGGGGGCCGGTCGCTGGCCGCCTGACGAGCTGCGTGACGGGCGTGCCGCCCGCGCGCAGTGACTGGGCGAGCGCGCGACCGATGAGCCCCGAGCCGCCAGAGATGATCACGGGCTCCATGCTGCCTCCGCTTCAATGCCGGTGTGCTGACGGTTACAGGGTAACGCCGCGCGCTGCATCTCGGCAGGGTTCCCGCGGCCAGCTGTGTGGTGTCGGGGCTAGCGCAGCGAGGCTGTTCTCGCTAACATGATTCTTTGCCGATGCTTGTTATCGCTCACAAGTTGCCGTTGGTGACGAGCGTGACGGGGGTGCCGCGTATCTGCGCGGAGAAGGCTCATCGCACTGCACGCAAACTGTCGAAGGAGACACGGAGTGAGTTCACGCAATACCCGAAGTAATACGTGGCTGAGAGCCGGTGCCATTGCAACCGCCGCCGCGTGCGCCCTGATCGCGGTTCCGGGGGCGGGCGCGTTTGCCGATCCCGGGACCATTCCAGCGCCCATCGCGGCGTTTGACTTCAATGCGCCCGCGGCCGGCGGGGTCTTTGCCGGGGGAGGGGCGCAGGCGACGGTGCAGGGCACAGAGAAGCTTGAAGCCGGGGCGCCCGGGCAAGGCACCGCGGCCAGGCTCGGCAAAAACTTTTGGCTCGATGTGACCAAGACGGGCGGTGGGTCGCCGCTTGCCAGCCTCGACGCCGTGACGATCTCGTACGACAGCCTGCCCGACACGCAGGGCAACACGGGCTGGGCCGTGTATGCGGCGCGGGGCGCCGGGGCGCCAACAAACGGCAAAGAGACCTACCTCGGCACGCTCGATACCGCTGCCAAACTGACGGTCGAACGCTACAACAACACCGGTACGCGTGTCACCGAGGGTAACCTGACCGCAGCGCGCACCGCGGGGCAGTGGCAGCACATCGACATCGTGCTCGACGGCGATACGGCCCGCGTGTACGTCGACCAGCAGCTGGTGTCGAAGAACACAAAGGGCCCGAGCCTGTCGCAGATCCTCGGTAGCAGCGGCGGCGTGCTTCAGCTCGGCAAAGCCAACTGGGGCGGCGGCGAGTACTTCTCGGGGCTGATCGACAACTTCACGATCACACCCGCGGCGCTCACGGCCACGCAGCTGGGCGCGCCCACGCCCGCATCGATCGCACTGTCGGGCACTGGAATCTCGACCGGTGACAGCGGTGCACAGACATGGCAGACCTGGGAGGGCGAGAGCACGACCCTGCGATCGACGATCGCCCCCGCGGGGTCAGAGCAAGATGTTGTGTGGTCGAGCACAGACGCCGCTGTCGCCGCGGTCGACGCAGCCGGGGTCGTCACGGCCGGTGCTGCCGGCCAAGCGACGATTACGGCGACGGCGGCGGGCAACCCAGGCATCGTGGCGACCATTACCGTGAACGTCGCAGCGGTCACCGACGAAAGCTCAGCACAGCGCGATAGCGACGCCCTCTCGATCAACAACATTGATGCGCTGCGCGGCGACTTCTCGCTCCCACTCCTGGGGGCTCAGGGGTCGTCGATCACTTGGGACATCACGAAGGGCGCCGAGCACGCCAGCATCGGCGCTGGAGTCAACGCAGACTCCCACACCGTCACCGTTACGCGCCCGGCCACCACTGCCGCCGAGGTGAACCTGCGCGCCACCACCACCAACGGGGCCGTTACGCTCACCCGTGACTTCACCGCTTCGATCGCACCGCTTCCCGCTGACGAATCTACCGACGAAGCCTACGTGTGGGCCTTCTTCACCGGTGAGGGCGTTGGCGGCGAGAAGATTAGCCTCGCGGCATCCAAGGGAAATAACGCCCTCGACTGGAACACCCTCAATGAGGGCACCCCCATCTTCACCTCGAACATGGGCGAAGAGGGGCTGCGTGATCCCTTCATTCTGCGCTCGCCAGACGGCGACACGTTCTACATGATCGCGACCGACCTGAAAATTGACGGCCGCCCCGGTGGGTTCACCGGTGCGCAGACCTACGGTTCACGCGCCATTGAGGTGTGGGAGTCGAGCGACCTCGTGAACTGGTCAGAGCAGCGCCACGTCACCGTCAGCACCGGGTTTGCTGGCAACACATGGGCCCCAGAAGCCTACTGGGACGACGAGCTGGGGCTCTATGTCGTGTACTGGGCGTCGAACCTGTACGACACAGACACCGAGGGCAGCCACGGCAACACCCCCAACTACAACCGCATGATGGTCGCGACAACACCCGACTTCGTTGAATTCTCAGAACCAGAAGTGTGGATCGACGTTGACCGCCGCGGCCAGGCAGGCGCCGGATCAATCGACGTCACCGTGGCCAAGCACGGCGACGACTACTATCGCGTGTACAAAGACGAAAAGTCGATGACGCTGCGGCAGGAGCACTCAACAGACCTGCTCGCGAAGGTCGCAGCGGCATACCCCGGCACCACCGGCGCCGCTGACGAGTGGGTCGAAGACGGCACCAAGATCGGCAACGGGCAACCCAACGGCTACGGCGGCACCTTCTCGGCGGGCGAAGGCCCCTCACTGTTTCCCGCCAACGCAGATGACGTAAACGGCTACGAGTACTACCTCTTTGCCGACCAGCCCAACTACCACGGCGGCCCGAACCACTACGTGCCCATGGCGACTGACGACATCACCGACGCGAGCTCCTGGCAGGTCATTGGCGATGAAATGCCCGTGTCACAGCTCCCGGTCAACTCCGACAACGGCAAGCCGCGCCACGGCACGATCGTGCCCGTGACCCGCGCCCAGTACGAGGGCGTGCTCGCGGCCTATGCGCCCGCCATCGCGGTCGAAGATGCGGCAAAGGTGGCAGTGGCCACGACGCCGGGGGTTGCGCCGCAGCTCCCCGCCACGGTCGCACTCACGACCGCCGACGGCGCCGTGCACGAGGTCGCTGTGGAGTGGGAAGCGATCGAAGCCGACGAGTACGCGGCGGCGGGCGAGTTCCTTGTGCAGGGCATCGCACAAGACGACTCCCGTCACCCCGTGACGGCGCAGATCACGGTCGCGCAGGCTCCGGACGAGGGTGCCGGTAGCGGCTCCGATGAGGGCGCCGACGGCGGCACTGACGGCACTGACGGTACTGACGGTGCCGACGGTACGGACGGTACGGACGGTACGGACGGTACGGACGGCAGCAAGGGCGCCGGGGGCGAAGGGAATAACGGCTCAGGTACCCCCGCGGGCACGCAGGGATCCGGATCCGAGGCCGCAGCGCCCAAGACCGACGCGGCGCTCGCCGCGACCGGCGCCCCGCACTCACCCGTGATGGGCGCACTCGCGGCCACCGCGCTAGGGGCCCTGGCCCTGCTCGGATCGCTCGCGCTGCGTCGCCGTCGGGTGACGCGACCCACCGAGCACTAGACGCAGCTCGGCGGGCGCCGCCACGCGCAGCAGCAAGCGGGGCGGCGCCCGCACCTATCGACTTCGACGGCCAAAGGAGGCTATTGATGCAACGAAATACACGGAGCGCGCTCGCGCTCACCGCGGCGGGTGCGATCACTCTCTCACTCATGCCACTCGGCAGCGCGGCGCTCGCCGCCCCCGCCACAGACGGCCTCGTGGCTGACTTCGCGTTTACCCAGACGAGTGGCAGCGAGGTGGCAAACCTCGTGCCTGGCGGCGACGCCGCGACGGTTGAAAACTCGGCCGACTCGCAGTGGACAGGAACATCGCTCAAGCTTTCTGGCGGCGCCAAGAGCGGCCCGGGTAATTGGGTACGCCTTCCCGAAGGCTTGCTCACCGGCAAGAGCTCGGCGACCGTCACGACCGAGGTAAAGATCACGGCGGCGATGAAGCGCGACTACAACTTCATCTGGAACATTGGCAATAACTCCAGCACCGAGTACTTCTTTGCCACCGCGAAGGACGCCCCGCGCACCGCGATCACAACAGCGTCGAACTCGGGGGAGTCGAACGCGGCCGCGTCGTCCAACCTGGCAGCAGACCAGTGGTACTCGCTCACGAGCGTGCTCGACGGCGCCGCAGGGACCCTCTCGTTCTACATCGATGGGCAGTTGGCGGGCAAAACAAACACGTCACTCACGCCCGCGTCCATCGCAGATCAGTCGCTCAGCACCATTGGTCGCTCGCCGTGGCCCGACCCGCTGTTTGCAGGCGAGGTCTCGGCGTTTCGCGTCTATGACCGTGTGCTGAGCGCCGACGAGGTGCAGGAGGCGAGCCTTGCAGACGCGGGGTTCAACGCCGTCACCATTGGGGCCCAGGCCGATCAGATTCTCGACGGCATCAGCATGCCGCAGGGAGACATCACGCGTGACCGCGTCGCCCTGCCCACCGGATCCGGCGAGATCACCTGGACCTCGAGCGTGCCCGACGTGATCGACGCAAACGGCAGCGTGTCACAGCCCGAAGCGGGAGCCGCGGCGGTGCCGGTGACGCTCACCGCCACGGTCACACTGCGCGGCGTGACTGCCACACGAGACACGACCGTGCGCGTGATGCCATCAACCCTCACAAACGCTGAACGGCTTGCACTCGCCGCCGAACAGTACGTGGTGCCTTCGGTCATGGCCAACGGCGCACAGCTGCCAGCGGCCCCCGCCGGCTTAACCGTGACGGTCAAGAAAGCTGAGGGCGTAACAGTCACCGACGGTACCGTGGCTTCGGGCAAGGGAGCGGCCCAGGCCGCAGAGCCCGCACGCATTACCGTCGAAATCGCGCGCGAGGGCGCTCCCGCCGAGACCACTTCTAAGACGTTTACCGTGACGGTGCTCGAAGACGCTGCAGAACTGCTCGCCTACCATCGCACCCCCACCACGGTGCAGGCCGCCAATAACCCAGACGTTGCTCTGAGCATGCATCTGGCGCTCGCCGCAGACTCCAAGTGGCAGCCACTCAATGAGAACTACGGCGTGTTCTTTGCGCGCGTAGCATCAGATGTGCCCGTGACCGGGCCCGACTCTGCTCTCATTCGTAGCCTGCAAGATCCGTCGGTCTTTCAGCTCGAAGACGGCCGGTACGGGGTCATCGCCACTCGGGTAGCACGCGGCGGCGGTGCAGACGGTTCGCAGACGAACTCGGCCCTGCTCGCGGTCACCGATGACCTGCGCAGCTATGAAGAAGTGGGGCTGCTGGCCCTCGACGAGGCTGACGGTGTGCGTCGCCCCACCGCCATTTTTGACACCGATGCGGGCGTGTACCGCGTTTCGTGGTCGACCGCCGGCGGAGCCGAACGACACCAGAACTTTGATGATCTCACTGCAGCGGTGACCACCCCCGAGGCGGGCACGTCGATCGCCGGCCGTGTGACTGGTGCACGACAGCTCGACTCGGCAAACATTGCTGGTATCGACGATGTTGCTGGCGGTGTGCAACTGACCGTGCCACAAGAGGTTGCGGCATCGCTTACACAGCGATACGGGCGCATCACGAACACGGGCTTCACCGAATATGACGCGCTCACCGTATCACCGGGCAGCACCGACCTCGACGCCAAGCTTCCAACGGCTACCGAGCTTACGTACTCTGACGGGTCTACCCGTGAGCTGCCCATCTCTGAGTGGGACACATCGGGGGTCGACGTGTCAACGCCGGGTAGCTACGAGGCGATCGGCACGGTGAAGCAGACCGAGTACCCGAAGCCGTTTGCTGACGAGCGTGCAGACCCGTCGGTGTATCACTTCGATTACAACGGCGAAGACCGCTACCTCATGATCGCCACCAACGATATCTACGGTGACAATATTCATCAGCAGAGCCGAGCGTTCATGCCGATTCGTGTGGCTGAGACGATCTCGGGGCTCGCAGACGCGGCCGGCGGCACCGAAATTCACCTGCTCGATCGCGGTGACACCGACGCCTACGGCGGTGTCATGACCGGCTGCTTCTGGGCGCCCGAGTTTCACGAGATCGATGGCAAACTGTCGATCCTGTTTATGCCCTGCTACGGCAACGGTCCCAACATGATGACGGGGCGCGCATCGATCATGCAGCTCGGCCAAGACGAGTCGGGTAACCACCTCGACCCGGCCGACCCGGCGAACTGGTCAAAGCCCGAACACGTCGTGCGGGCCGACGGCTCTGCGCTGAACGATGTCTCTGGCATCTCGCTCGACATGACATACTTCACCGACGCTAATGGCCAGGCCTATTACGCCTGGCAGCAGGTGTGTGTCACGTTTATCGCCAAGGTAGACCCCGCAGACCCGACGACGCTCACCAGCGATCCGGTGCGCATCATCACACCCGAGTACGCCTGGGACAACGTGTGCGCTGAGGGCCCCAACGTACACACACGTGACGGCAAGCTCTACATGCTCTACTCGGGCTCGAGCGTGGGCGACACCTACACGACGGGCCTCGCGATCGCAGACGCGAGCGGCAGTGACCTGACTGATCCGGCATCATGGCAAAAGCTCAACGCGCCGCTGCAGAAGTCGGGCCAGTTCGAGGGCGAATGGCAGCTCGGTACCGGGCATGGAATGTGGTCTGAAGACGAAGACGGCAGCCTGATCTACGTGTTCCACGCGCGCACCGATCACAACGGCCTGTCTGGCCGTGACATGTTCGTGCGACGTGTGCATTTCGATGCCGAGGGCATGCCCGTGCTCGACATGGAGGCGGCCGAAGAGCTCGCCGCGCCGACGGTCAAACTCGCCGTCGTGGTGAAGGATCCCGCGACGAACGGCGGAGCTGACGGTGGGGCTGACGGTGGGGCTGACGGTGGGGCTGACGGCGGCAGTGGCACCGGCGGCTCCGACGGCGGCAATGGCACCGGCGGCAGCAATGACGGCGGCAACGGCTCGGGTACTACCGCGGGCACGCAGGGATCCGGATCTGAGACCGCAGCAACCGAGGCCGACGCGGCGCTCGCCGCGACCGGTGGGCAGACGCTGCAGTGGGTGCTGGGCGGCGCGTTCGTGCTCGCGATGCTCGGAGCGGTGGCGATCGTGCGGCCGCGACCACGCGTGCGGCTCAGCAGCAGCCGCCAGCGCAGCGGCTACGATATCGTCTGATTGTAAGACCGGGTGCGCCCGGGCGGGCCTTCCAACGGAGGGAGGCCCGGGCGCCCACGCGGCAGACGGGAAGGTGACAGATGAACTACCCAGCAACCACCGGTGCGGGGCGAGCCAACATCTACGATGTGGCGAAGCTCGCGGGGGTCTCACACATGACCGTCTCGCGCGTGCTCAACGGGCATCCAAACATTCGAGACACGACGCGCAAGCGAGTGGATGACGCGATCGTGCAGTTGCAGTATCAACGCAGCGCGACCGCGCGGGCGTTGGCGATGCGCAAAGCGATGCGGCTGGGGGTGCTGGTCGATAACCCGGTCGAATACGGCCCCAACAGCATGCTGCACGCCTTTGAAGCTGCCGCCCATGAGGCCGGCTACACGGTGGGATCGTTCACCACCACCGACGATGGCAGCCTCAGTATAGAAGCGGCCTTGCAAGGGCTTCTCGAACAAGACATAGACGGGCTGTGCATGATCGCCCCGCGTGAGTCTTCGCTGCAGACGCTGCAGGCTCACCCCACGACGGTGCCACAGATCCTATTGATCCCCGCAACGCTGCCGGGGGTTGCCACAGCTTCGGTCGATCAGTATGCGGGGGCGAACCTCGCGGTGGCTCACCTCATCGAGCTCGGGCATGAGCGCATCGCGCATCTAGGAGGGCCCGCCGACTGGTTTGATGCGCGCGAACGTAAGCGGGGGTGGAGCGACGCGTTACACGCCTCCGGCGTGCCTGGCGGGGAGTATTTCGAGGGCAACTGGACGGCCGACTGCGGGTACGACTGGGCGCGCTCGGTAGATGCGACCCGGTTTACCGCGGTTTTCGTGGCGAACGACCAGATGGCGCTGGGCGTGATTCATGGTCTGGCAGAGCGCGGCATCTCGGTGCCCGGCCAGGTGAGCGTCGTCGGTTTTGACGACGTACCCGACTCGAGCCACTACCTGCCGCCGCTCACCACCGTGCGGCAAGACTTTGTGGCGCTGGGCGAGCTGGCGGTGAGTCTCTTAGTGGAGGCCATCGGCGGCACGCCCAGCGCGCAACAAACGAAGATCAGCCCGCGCCTCGTCGTGCGTGAGTCTACGGCGCCGCCCGGCATGCTGGAGTAACCGCGCGCAACGTGCGCCCGGTCGCGCCCGGGCGCGCGCTCGCTACTTCGGATTTGCACTCGCGCAGGAGATCCGCACTCGCGCAGGACCAAAACCAAGTTTTCATCCTGCATAAGCGCTGATCTCCTGCACGAGTGCAAACAGCCAGCCCTGTGTCCTTGGACGCCTGTGGCACCCCCGTCGTGTTCGCGGTAACAAGTTGGTAACGAAGTGTAAATCGTGTTGCTCGTCTCAATTGTGAGCGCGCACAATTGGGTGAACGAGCGGCGACTGTCGTCTGGCTGCGCTCGTATCGGCGAAGTCGCCGGGATACCAAAAAGGGATCTCAAGGAGGAGAAACACATGGCAATGAAGAAGCGCATGCTCGGCATGGCAGGAATGTTTGCGGCCGGGGCACTCGTGCTCGGTCTGGCGAGCTGCTCGAGCGGTGGCTCTGAGGGTGGAAGCGACGCGAACGCTGCAAGCGGCGACGCCGTGACCGTCGGCTTCGTGGCAGTTGGCCCCGAGGGTGGCTGGCGTGAAGCCAACGAGCAGAACGTGCGCGACACGTTCACCGAGGAGGAGGGCTTCAACCTGAAGTACGCCCCCGCCACCAACCTCGACCAGAAGTCACAGATCGACGCGTTCACGTCGTTCGTGGACGAGGGTGTCGACGTGATTCTGCTGTCGGCAACCGAGGCGACCGGTTGGGAAGACCCGCTCGCCCGCGCACAGGAGGCAGAGATTCCCGTGCTGCTGCTCGACCGCGGCATCGAGCCCGACAACCCCGAGCTGTACGTCACGCGCATCGCGCCCGACAACGCCACCGTTGCTGAGGGTGTGGGTGACTGGGCGGTAGATCAGTTCGCAGACGGCGGCAAGTACATCGTGCTTGAGGGCCCCGCGGGCGTGGGCGTCGTCAACGAGCGCAACAAGGGCTGGGACGCAGCCGTTGAGGGCTCGAAGCTCGAGAAGGTCGCGGCACAGACCGCCAACTGGTCGACGAGCGAGGGCAAGAGCGTCACCGAGACACTCCTGAAGTCGAACGGTAACGACATTCAGCTCATCTTCGCGCAGAACGACGAGATGGGTCTCGGCGCGGTTCAGGCCGTAGAAGAGGCGGGCTTGACGCCCGGCGAGGACGTCAAGATTGCGACGATCGACGGCACGAAGCCCGCGCTCGAGGCGCTCGCAGACGGCAAGCTGAGCTTCGTGCACGAGTACAACCCGCTGTTTGGTGAGACCGCAATCGACGCGGTGCGCAAGACCCTCAACGGCGACACCGTTGAGTCGTACATCATGGTGCCGAGCATGGCGTTCGATTCGCCCGAGGCAGCCAAGACCGCTCTTCCCGAGCGCCAGTACTAGCGAGTGCGAGCTGGGCGCCTGGCGCCCAGCTCCCCGCTTCTTCTCAAACTCTTACATCGCACACGCTGAAGGGGTGCATTCGTCATGCCCGAACTCGAAACACCAACCGTGCACATGCGCGGCATCACGGTCGAGTTTCCCGGGGTCAAAGCCCTCGATGGAGCCGGCCTCCGGCTCTTCCCGGGCGAGGTTCACGCCCTCATGGGCGAGAACGGCGCCGGAAAATCAACCATGATCAAGGCGCTCACGGGCGTCTACAAGATCACCTCGGGCACCATCACCGTTGA
Source organism: Leucobacter faecis (assembly GCF_054456695.2). Lineage (NCBI taxonomy): Bacteria > Bacillati > Actinomycetota > Actinomycetes > Micrococcales > Microbacteriaceae > Leucobacter > Leucobacter faecis. The sequence goes on along the minus strand of NZ_JBTJER020000002.1, from coordinate 70,639 downwards.
TGGCCGGGACGAGCGCTTTCTCGGCACCGCCGACGCGCAGGCCGCCGGCATCGCCACGGTCTACCAAGAGGTCAACCTCGTCACGAACCTCAGCATCGGCGAGAACGTCATGCTCGGGCACGAGGTACGCGGTCCGTTCGGAATCAACTGGAAAGCGACCCACGCCGCCGCCCGTGTCAAACTCGAGCGTTTTGGGCTCGGGCACCTCGATACGCGCAAACAGCTCTCCACCATCTCGATCGCGCTGCAGCAGCTCATCGCAATCTGCCGCGCCATGGTCATTGACGCGCGCGTGCTCATTCTGGACGAGCCGACCTCGAGCCTCGACGCAGCAGAGGTTGAGCAGCTTTTTGGCGTCATGCGCCAGCTGCGCGACTCGGGCGTCGCGATCCTGTTCGTGTCGCACTTTCTCGATCAGATCTATGAGATCAGCGACCGCATGACCATTCTGCGCAACGGCAGCTTCGTCGGTGAGTACCGCACCTCAGAGCTTGACCGGCACGCGCTGATCGCCGAAATGATCGGCAAGGACCTCAACGCGCTCGCTGAGCTCGGCGGCAACAGGCGCGTCGAAAGCCGCGATCACAGCGAAGAGACTCCGCTTGTCGAGGCGAGCCGGATCGGTCGCCGCGGCTCACTCGAACCCACAGATTTTAGTATTTACCCCGGCGAAGTCGTGGGTGTGGCGGGGCTGCTCGGATCGGGCCGCACCGAACTCGCACGCCTGCTCTACGGTGCCGACCGACCAGACACGGGCAAGTTGAAGAAGCGCGGCAAGCGCATCGAGCTGCGCACACCCGCGACGGGGCTGTCAGAGCGCATCGCGTACTCGACCGAGAACCGACGCGACGAGGGCATCGTCGGTGACCTCACGGTGCGCGAGAACCTCATTCTCGGGTTGCAGGCACAGCGCGGTTGGGCACGGCCGATCCGGCGCAAAGAACAAGACGAGCTGGTGACGAAGTACATCGATGCTCTGGGCGTGCGCCCCGCAGATCCCGAGCGCATGATCAAGAACCTGTCGGGCGGTAACCAGCAGAAGGTACTGCTGGGCCGCTGGCTCGCGACGAACCCCGAACTGCTCATTCTCGACGAGCCGACGCGCGGCATCGATGTGGGCGCGAAGGCCGAGATCCAGGAGGCCGTCGCCGAGCTCGCAGAAAGCGGCGTGTCTGTCGTGTTCATTTCTTCTGAGCTCACAGAGGTCGTGCGCCTGAGCGAGCGCATCGTCGTGCTGAAGGACCGGCAGAAGGTCGGCGAGATTATGAACGGCCCGGGCGTCACAGCGCAGCACATCGTCGATGTGATCGCCGCTGATTCTGACGATCCCGCCGCCCACCCCGAACCCACTACGAGAGAGGAAACACGATGAACGCCAGCGCCTCACACGACAGCACACTCAAGCGGATCGTGCGGTCGCCCCTGTTTTGGGGTGCAGCCGCGATCGTGCTGCTCCTCATGCTCAACCTGGTGAAGGACCCCGGCTATTTGGCCATCTCGGTAAACCCCGAGAACGGCCACTTCGTGGGGAACCTCATCGATATTCTGCGTGCATCCGCCCCGATCTTGATGATCGCCCTGGGCATGTCCATGGTCATCGCCACGGGCGGCATCGACCTCTCGGTTGGTTCAGTGATGGCGGTTGCCGGCGCGGTTTCAATGGAGTTCTTGCGCTCGGCAGGCCCCACCCCCGGTGCAGCATTCGCTGCGCTCGGACTCACGCTGCTGGTGAGCGCGCTGATGGGCGCGATCAACGGAGTGCTCGTGGCTGTCGTAGGGCTGCAGCCGTTCATTAGCACCCTGATCTTGATGCTCGCGGGGCGCGGCCTCGCCAAGGTGATCACGGGTGGTCAAAACACGACCGCCACGAATGACACTTTTCGGTGGATCGCCAACGGTTTCGTGCTGGGCATTCCCGTGGTCTTTCTGCTCGCGGTTGCGATTGTCGTCGCCGTGGGCGTCATTGTGCGCCGCAGCGCACTCGGCCTGATGGTCGAGTCGATCGGTATCAACCCGAAGGCGAGCCGCATGGCCGGCGTACGCCCGTTTGGGATCCTGATGACGGTGTACATTGCGAGCGGCATCCTCGCGGGCATCGCCGGTGTGTTCTCAGTGGCCACCGTGATGACCGTTGACGTATCGCGCACCGGGTACCAGCTCGAAATGGACGCCATCTTGGCAGTGGTGATCGGTGGCACCGCGCTCACCGGCGGCAAGTTCTCGATCAGCGGCGCCGCGGTCGGTGCGCTGCTCATCGCGACCCTCAACAAGACCATTCTCTTTCTCGGCGTCTCGTCTTCGGCCACCCCCGCCTTCAAAGCCGTGGTCATTCTGGTGCTGTGCCTGCTGCAGTCAGAGCGGGTGCGTGCCTGGTTCGTGCGATCGCGCAGCGAGAAGCCCGGCGGGCCACTACCCACTGCAGGGCTGCCACAGACGGCGCTCATCAAGCTCGATGAGAAGCAAAAGGAGATGACGGTATGACGCTCACACAGGCTCCGACCTCGTCGGCTGAGACCACCAAACTCGCCACTGCATGGCAGTCGCTCAAGAACACCGCCACCACCAACCTGGCCGTGTTTCCCACCCTCGCCGCGATTGTGCTGTGTCTCGCGCTGCTCGTGTTCGGCGAGATCGCGTACGGCCGCATCTTTCAGATGAGCACGCTGTCAAACCTTCTCATCAATAACGCCCACTTGATCGTGCTTGCCGTTGCGCTCACATTTGTGATCTTGACGGGCGGCATCGACCTGTCGGTGGGTGCCATTGTCGCCCTCTCGAGCGTCGCGGGCGTGATGTTGGCTAAGGCGGGCTGGCACCCCACCATCGTCATCGTTGTGATGATCGGCATCGGCAGCCTCATGGGGCTCGTCTCTGGCATCTTGATTCGATACTTCAACGTGCAACCGTTCATCGCGACGCTTGCGATGATGTTTTTGGGCCGCGGTCTTGCGTCGCTTCTGAGCACTGAGCCCGAGCGAGTACCCGAGTCTGCCACCGCGCTCACCTGGTTGAGCACGCAGTGGAAGGTGATTGACGGGCCCAAGGTGAACGACCTGATCGTCACCCCGGGCGTCGTACTCGCAGCCCTCATCGTGGCGGGCGCATTCTTTGTACTGCACCGCACCCGCACGGGCCGCACGGTCTACGCAATCGGTGGCTCTGCCCCGTCGGCCAAGCTCATGGGCCTGCCCGTCGAGCGCACCACGATGCTCGTGTACGTCATCAGCGGCACCCTTGCGGGCGTTGCAGCCTTGATCTACACCGCACGCCTCGGCACGGCCCAGAACATCACCGGTATCGGCTGGGAGCTCGACGCGATCGCGGCGGCCGTGATCGGCGGCACGCTGCTCACGGGTGGCTTCGGCTATGTGCTCGGCTCTGTCGTGGGCGCGCTCGTGCTCGGGCTGATGACGGTGCTCATCACCCGTGACGGCGGAATACGGCCCGAAATGACCACCATCATCACCGGCGGAATCCTGTTGGCCTTCGTGCTGCTGCAGCGCCTCGTCACCCGTTCGAAGGAGTAACGAACATGACTGTTCCAGCGTATTCAGCTGAAGTAGAGCGCGAGATCGCCAAGGCGCGCGAAGAGGTGTCGCAGTTGCACGGCGAGCTTGTGCGTAACGAACTCGTGGTGTGGACGGGCGGCAATGTGTCGGCCCGCGTGCCCGGGGCGGACCTGTTTGTGATCAAACCCTCAGGCGTCTCATACGACGAGCTCGCCCCCGAGAACATGATCCTGTGCACCCTCGACGGCGCGGCGGTGCCCGGCAGCCTGGGGTCTGAGCGCAGCCCGTCGAGCGACACTGCGGCTCACGCGTATGTGTACCGACACATGCCAGAAGTGGGCGGCGTCGTGCACACCCACTCTACGTTTGCGGTGGCTTGGGCCGCCCGCGGCGAAGAGATCCCGTGTGTCATCACCGCCATGGCCGACGAGTTTGGTGGGCCCATTCCCATCGGTCCGTTTGCGATCATCGGTGATGATTCGATCGGGCAGGGCATTGTTGAAACGCTCACGGGGCATCGCTCACGCGCGGTGCTGATGCAAAATCACGGCCCGTTCACCATTGGTGTGTCTGCGAAAGACGCGGTGAAGGCCGCCGTGATGGTCGAAGACGTCGCCCGCACCGTGCACCATGCGCGCAGCGCAGGTGAGCTGATTCCCATCGCACAAGAAAACATCGACCGACTCTACGCCCGCTACCAAAATGTGTACGGGCAGACGAGCGACGAGCGTCGATGACGGGCGCAACAGTAGCAGCGCACGCGACGCGTGGCGCACGCATTCGAGCGGGTCACACCGCGCTCGGCATTGAACTCGGGTCGACCCGCATCAAAGCGTGCCTCATCGACGAAGAGTCCCACGAAGTTCTCGCGACAGGTGAGCACGAGTGGCAGAACGAACTGTGCGACGGATTCTGGACCTACGACCTCGAGAGTGTGTGGGCCGGTATCGCCGACGCCTACGCCAGGCTGACGGCCCGGGTCGCCGAAACCCACGGGGTGGCGCTCGAGCGCGTGGGCTCCCTCGGTGTCTCGGCCATGATGCACGGGTACCTCGCGTTCGACGCGTCAGACCGGTTGCTCGTACCGTTTCGCACCTGGCGCAACACCAACACGGGACCCGCGGCGGCAGAGCTCACCGCGCGATTTACGCAGAACATTCCGCTGCGGTGGTCGGTCGCACACCTCGCGCAGGCGATGGTCGACCGTGAGCCGCACACCGCCGATGTGGCGTTCCTCACGACGCTCGCAGGCTATGTGCACTGGCAGCTGACGGGGGAGCGCGTGCTCGGGGTGGGTGACGCCGCCGGCATGTTTCCGATCGACTCGACCACGTGCGACTACGACGCGAGCCGGTGCACAGCATTCGCGCAGTTTGCGAGCGAGCAGGGCTACCCAGTCCACGCCGCGATTCGTGACCTGCTGCCGCGTGTGCTCCCCGCAGGCGCCGCGGCCGGCACCCTGACCGAGGCGGGCGCGCGCCGCCTCGATCCGGCGGGCACGCTCGCGGCCGGTGCCATCGCAGCGCCCCCAGAGGGCGACGCGGGAACAGGCATGGTTGCGACGAATGCGGTCGCCCCGCGCACGGGCAACATTAGCGTGGGCACGAGCGTGTTCGCGATGGTCGTGCTTGAGCGCGGCCTCACCGAAATACACCCCGACGTCGACCTCGTGACGACGCCTGTGGGCGACGCCGTCGCCATGGTGCACTGCAACAACGGGGCGAGTGAGCTCGCCGCGTGGGCGGGCGTATTTGGCGAGTTCGCGGCTGCGATAGGGGCCGATCCGGGCAGGGATCGAGCCTTTGCCGCGCTGCTTGCCGCAGCAGAGACAGCCCCGGCAGACGCGGGAGGCGTGCTCGCGTACAACCAGCTCTCGGGCGAACCGATTGCGGGCCTTCGCGACGGTGCGCCGCTTGTGACGCGGGCGCCGGGGGCCGAGTTTAACCTCGCGACGCTCATGCGGGCGCAGGTGTACGGCATCTTTGGCACGCTCAGCCTCGGCATGCGTGCGCTCGAAAACGAGCGCGTCGTGATCGACAGCTTCGTGGGGCACGGCGGCGTCTTTCGCACCGCGGGCGTCGTGCAGCAGATGCTCGCCGACGCTCTCGACACCCCCGTCACCATTGCAGAAACAGCAGCCGAGGGCGGCGCGTGGGGCATGGCCGTGCTCGCCGCCTACCGCACCAGCTCTGCCGGGCAGACGCTCGCAGAGTATCTGGAGGCGCAGGTGTTTGCGGGCGTCGCGCAGACGACGCTCCCCCCCATCGCCTCGGGCGTCGCCGGGTACAGGCGTTACCTCGACCACTATCTTGCGGGCCTCGCAGCTCCGCGCGCAGCGGTCGCCGCGCGCGAGCTCGCCGCTACACAGTCAGGGGCCCTAGCCGCGGCCTCGTCCATTACTCGGAAGGATCTCTCATGACCCGCTCGCCCCTCGATAACTCGCTTGACGGGTACGAAATTTGGTTCGTCACCGGCAGCCAGCTGCTGTACGGCGAAGAGACGCTGCGGCAGGTGGCCGAGCAGTCGCAGGCGGTCGCGGCGGGCCTTGCAGACCTTCCGGTGAAGCTCGTCTGGAAGCCGGTGCTCACCGACCGTGACGCCATCAAACGCATCATGCTCGAGGCTAACAGCGATGACCGGGTCATCGGTCTCGTCGCGTGGATGCACACGTTCAGCCCCGCCAAGATGTGGATCAGTGGCCTCGACGCCCTGCAGAAGCCGCTGCTGCACCTGCACACGCAGGCCAATGTCGAACTGCCGTGGAACGACATTGACTTCGACTTCATGAACCTCAACCAGGCCGCCCACGGCGACCGCGAGTTTGGGTACATTCAAACGCGACTGGGCGTGCCCCGCACCACCGTCGCTGGCCACGTCAGCGACCCCCGCGTACGCTCGCGCATTGAAACCTGGCAGCGTGCGGCCGCCGGTCTCGCGGCTGCGCGCTCACTCAAACTCGCCCGCTTCGGCGACAACATGCGCAACGTGGCCGTCACCGAGGGCGACAAGACCGAGGCCGAGCACGTCTTCGGCGTGCAGGTGAACACCTGGGGGGTCAACGACCTCGCAGACGCCGTCGCTGCCGCGAGCGAGGCCGAAATCGATGCGCTCGTCGCCGAGTATGTCGACCTCTACGATGTCGCGCCCGAGCTGCTGCCGGGTGGCGCCCGGCACGCTGCGCTGCGCGACGGAGCCGCCATTGAGGTGGGGCTGCGGTCGTTCCTCGAAGAGGGCGGCTTCGGCGCGTTTACCACGAACTTTGAAGATCTGGGGGCGCTCAAGCAGCTGCCCGGCCTCGCCGTACAGCGGCTGCAGGCCGAGGGTTACGGGTTTGGTGCCGAGGGCGACTGGAAGACGGCGCTGCTCACCCGCGTGGGCAACGTCATGAGCGCTGGTCTGCCCGGCGGCGTGAGCCTGATGGAGGACTACACCTACGATCTGACGCCCGGGCGCGAGCTGATTCTCGGCGCGCACATGCTCGAGGTGTCGCCGAGCCTCACCTCGGCGAGGCCTTCTCTCGAGGTGCACGAGCTCGGTATCGGCGGCAAGGACGACCCGGTGCGGCTCGTGTTTACGGCCGACGCTGGCCCGGCTGTGGTGGTGTCGCTCGCCGATGTGCGCGACAGGTTCAGGCTCGTCGCGAACGTGGTCGAGAACGTCGATGCGCCGGATCTGCCCAAACTGCCCGTGGGCCGCGCCGTATGGCAGCCCGCGCCCAACTTCCACACCTCGTCGGAGTGCTGGCTCGCCGCCGGGGGAGCCCACCACACGGCCATGTTCACGGCCGTGGGGATCGACGTGGTGATGGAGTTTGCGCGCATGGCCGAGGTCGAACTGCTCGTGATCGACGAGTCGACGACGAGTCCAGGCTTCGAACGTGAGCTGCGCTGGAACCAGGCCTACCACAGGCTTGCTCAGGGGCTGTAGCCCCTGCTAGGTGGCCCGCGGTGCGGGCCACCTCCGTGCGTGACCGTCTACACCGGGGCGGTCGCGCTGCTTTTGTGTACCTACTCGCCGGTGCCTTCTACCCATGTTTCTGTATACGCACTGACACTTTGGAGCCCTCAACGATGAGATTGCCTGTTTCAGCTACTTCGACACCACCCGCTGGGGTGAGTGACTCTCAACGCCGCGTACGCAGTCGCGTGCTCGGCCTCACTCTCACGTGCGCCCTCGCGATGCCGCTGCCCGGCGTGCTCGCCGTCACGGGAGCACCCGCCGCATTTGCAGCAGACGAGACGGTGCCTGCGCCCGGCGCGCACTACGACATGTCGCACGACGGGGCGACGCTGCTCGACGTCTCGGGTAACGGCCGCAATGCCGCCCTGACAGGCTTAATCGACCAAGACTTTGTGCGTGCGGGGGTCGACGACGTGCTGCGCATGCGCGGTACGGGTTATGCCACGCTGCCGTCGGGGGCGATCACCGGAGACGACAACGAATTCACCGTTGAATTTACGGTCGCCAGCACGACAGCGGCAAACCACTTCGGGTGGGTGCTCGGTGACGGCGTAGGCCCGTGGAACTCGACGAAGCTGGGCAACCATATTTTTGTGAGCCCGGTGAGCGCACAGGGTGGCTATGGCGGGCAGGCGCTCGCGGCGATCCGCGTGAAGAGTGGCGACAGCAACGGTGAAACGCGCTTGCCTGCTGGCGGTGGACTGAACCCGGGGTTTAGCACGCTCACACTGGTGGGCTCGGGTGAAGCGCTCACGCTCTATCGCGACGGGCAGCAGATTTCGACGGTACAGCACCGGGCTGCACTCTCATCGATTGTGCCGGGCGGGGACGTACTCGGCTACCTGGGGCGCTCACTGTACGAGGGCGACCCGCTGTTGAACGCCGATGTCACAGACATGAAGCTGTGGGACGTGGCGCTCACGCCCGAACAGTTGGCGGCGGCTCAGCCGACGGCAGCTGAGAAAGCGGCGAGCACCGAAGCTCTCCTTAGCGCCGATCTGGGCACGCTCATTCTCGGCAAGAACGCCGCACTCGATCGGGTCACACACAAGCTGTCACTGCCTACGACTGTGAACGGGGTCGCGCTGACCTGGGCTTCTTCAAACACCGACGTCGTGGCGGTGTCGGGCAACGTGACGCGTCCCAAGACGGTAGACGCAGCAGTAACGCTCACCGCGACTACCGCTTCTGGCGTGAGCGTCGCGCTCGACGTGGTCGTACTGGCACCGCGGGTGACAGCAGACCTCGACGCGATCGCGCTGCAGTCGCGCACAACCGAGCACCTGCCACTCGTGGCCACTGGCGCAGTAGACGGTTCAACGATCACGTGGGCCTCATCTGACCCCGACATCGTGACACCGACCGACGCCAGCTATGAAGCACCAGCGGTAGGGTCCGCCGATCCGTTTGCCGGCGCGGGCCAGGTCACACGGCCCGCATATGGTGCGGGCGACCAAACAGTGACGCTCACGGCTACGGCCACGCAGGGTGACCAGACAGACGCGCGTAGCTTCGAGATCACCGTGGCAGAACTTAGCCGCACCGCACCAGACGCGGGGTACGCCTCTGCCTACTTCAAGTCAGACAGCGATGAGCGCATTTACGCCGCGGCGACGCAGGGCAACGACTTCTTCTCGTTCACCGAGGTCAACGGCGGCAAGCAGATCGTCGACAACTCGGCCGACACCACGGGGCACCGTGACCCATATATTCTGCGATCGCACGACGGTGACAAGTACTACATGATCGCGACCGACCTGTGCATCGGCTGCGGCGGTGGCTGGGGCGCGGCTCAGAGCGACGGCAGCCTCAAGGTAAACGTGTGGGAGTCGACAGACCTCGTCAACTGGAGCCGTACCAACGGTGATGACAACGGCGGTATCGTCGTCAACCAGCAGCTTGCGGGCATGACCTGGGCGCCCGAGGCGTACTGGGATGACGAGCTGCAGTCATATGTCGTGTTCTTCGCGTCACGTCTGTACGACGACGAAGCGCACACGACGGGTCGCCTGCACGCGCGCATGTTCACCGTGCTTACGCGTGACTTTGTGACCTTCACCGAGCCTGAGCAGTGGCAAGACACCGGGTATGCGCGCATCGACTCGACCGTGCAGAAGATCGGTGACACCTACTACCGGTTCACGAAGAACGAAGACAGCCAGGGAGCCGACGGACTCGTCAACGGCAAGGACATTTTCCTCGAGAAGTCGAAGGTACTCACGTCGACAACCTCGAAGTCTGACTGGAATGCCGACCCCAACACGACGTGGCAGCTGGTCGATACCGCCATGACGAACGACATTACCAAGAACGTGGGCGAGGGCCCGCAGATCATCAAGCTCAACGAGGGCGACCCCGCCAACGAGTCTGGTGACGGTTACGCCTTCTTGGTCGATAACTACAGCGACGGTGGGTACAAAGCCTTTGTGACAACGGGCGAAGCGATCTCGTCGAGCTCGCAATCGAACCGTCTATCGAAGCAGCCGGGCTGGACCCCGCGTAAGGACGGCCTCCCGAAGAGCCCGCGGCACGGCGCTTTTGTGAGCGTTTCGCAGCAGGTACTTGAAGCGATGCACGAGTGGCGGGGCGTTGAGGCCGTGGCTTCGACAACCTCCAGCGTTGCCTCAGGCCGCAACGTGACGACGACGGTGACTGCCGCTGACGGTGGCAGCGTCGCTGGTACCGTGACGCTGCGTGCCGTGGGCGCACCCGCGCTTGCTAACGCTGACGCGCAGCCGTGGAGCCAGACGGTGCCGCTCGTCGACGGTGTGGCGATCGCAGAGGTGCCCGCTGGCATCACCAGTGTGCAGGCGAGCTACGACGGCTACGTTGACGGGCTCGTCGCGACGTCTGAAGCGGCCGCTGTGGAGCTCACAGATGCGCCCGGCGCGGGTGTAGACGGTGGCGAAGGCGGCAATGCCGGGGCAGACGAAGGCGGCGAAGGCACTACGACCCCTGGCACGAAACCCGGCACTAAGCCCGGCACCGGCACTGAGGCTACGGGTACTGAATCGCAGGCGGGCGGCGCCGGATCAGCCGATGCCGCTAAGCAGGGCCTCGCGGAAACCGGCTCGGGTGCGCTGCCCGGTGTGCTTGCGCTCGGGGCGCTGCTCGCGGCGGCGGGCATCGCGGTGATGGGCGTGCGCGCACGCCGTCGCGCTAGTGGATCGGAAGTGTGAATTGAAAATCTGGACAAAACTACTTGCGGCGGTGGCAGCGATTCCACTCGTTGTCACCGCGCTTCCGGCCGTCGCCACGGCAGCCCCCGCTAACGACAACGGATACCTGTGGCTGCACTTCGGAGCAACCGACACCGAGAAAATCTATTACGGCTATAGCGAAGATGGCGCCAACTGGCGCAAACTCAACGACAACAAGCCCGTTATCCAGTCACAGGTGGGCACGGGGGGTATTCGTGACCCACACACCGTGCGACTCGAATCACCCGATGCCGAAGGCAACAACTATGTGATGCTGGGCACCGACCTGCATGCCGAAGGCTCGGCCCCGGGAGGTTCCTGGGATCAGGTCAATGCAAGCCAGCACTTGGTGATCTCGAAGTCCGCCGACCTCGTGTCGTGGAGCGAACCAGAACTCGTACATGCCGGGTTTGCCGAGGCCGGTAACGTGTGGGCGCCCGAAGCGATTTGGGATGAGGCTCAGAACAACTATCGGGTGTACTGGTCAGCGCGCGACAAACGTGATGCGGGCACTCCCGAGTGGAACCTTCGCGTGTATGAAACCACAACGCAAGATTTCGAAACGTTTACGCAGCCTGAAGTGTGGCTTGACGAAAGCGCGTTGGGCACCGATACGGCGGGCAACATTATCGACACGAGCGTTGTGCAGGGCGAAGACGGTAACTACTACCGTTTCTCAACCTCAGACTGGTTTACCGTCGTCGATACCGCAGATCAGCTCGCAGGTCCGTGGAAGCGGCTGATCGAACGTGATTCGGCAGTGAACGGCGCGGGGGAGTCTGTCGTGCCGGGATACACCGGATACCCAGTCACGAAGACCTCGGCATCGGGGCTTTCGACGCGCATTGAGGGGCTCACCGTGTTTCAGACGCCCGCGGGCGGTTGGCTCGCGATGGGTGACAATGGCGGCTACGTCGGATTTGAGATCGAAACGCTTGCGAGCTTGCGGGCTGGTGCAGCATTCAAGCCAGCTCAGACCAGCTTCGATCAGAGGTTCCGTCACGGATCTGTCTTGCCTTTGACGGAGGCCGAGCAAACAACGATCCTGGCGGCATATGACACCAGCGCACCCGTCACACCGGTTGCCCCCGACGCGCCGGGGTCTGATCCGATTGTTGCCTATGACTTCGAAGACGCGGCAGCGCCCACCACGGACACCACCGGCGGTGGCAACGACCTGCAACTGCACGGTGCGCCACAGGTCGAGAAGCCGGGCGACTGGGGCAGCACAGCGCTTCAGCTGCGCACCGCGGGGCAGTACGCTGAACTGCCGCAGGGGCTGCTTGACGGTCGCAACGAAATCACGGTCGAGTTCGCGTCAAAGTCGCGCCTGTCAAGCGGTAACTTCTTCTCGTTCGCGCTCGGTGCTGACGACCAGAAGTACCTCTTCGCGCGGCTGCGCGGAGGTGAGGTGTACACCGGAATTACGAAGAGCTCGTGGCAGCAAGAGCGCGGTACGACCGGGGTGCTCGACACGACCTCGGCCTGGCACGAGTACTCGATTGTGCTCACGCCAGACAGGCTGGCGGTTTACGCCGACGGCGTGCTGCTCGGAGAACAAACATCGTTGAACGCGACTGTGGCCGATCTGGGGCGTGACCTCAAGATCATGCTTGGACGTTCGTTCTATCAGGGTGACCGGGGCTTCGACGGCGGGTTCGACGATATTCGCGTGTTTGGTTATGCCAAGAGTGACCTCGAAATTCGCGGTATCGGTGCGGCCCTGCAGGTGGTCGATACCGATCAGGTACTCACGCAGCGCTCAGAACGACTGAAGGACGACAAGCTGCGGCAAACAATCGTGCTCGACTACTGGGCTGACCCCGCGACAGGCGCACTGACAGATAAGAGCGGGGTGCAGTTTGACTACTTGCTCGCCGACGGTGCGACGTTGCGCGACGAATCTGGTGCGCCCATAACCGCCGCTGAGCTCGCAAAACTCACTGACTACTCGAAACCGGTGAATCTCACCCTCGAATATCTCGGTGAAGAGGTGGCCGTAGAACTGCGAGTCGAAGTGCTGGTCACGCCGGTGCGTATCAGCGGCGATGCCGCCGAAGCCTCTGGGATCGGGCGAACCGACCCCACCGGGGCTGAGGGATGGAAGTTCTTCGCAGACCCCGAGATCGTCGCCGAAGACGGCAGGTACTACATCTTTCCGACCACTGACGGATACGCGGGTTGGGCTGGCCACAGCATTCACGCCTTCGTATCTGACGATTTGGTGACGTGGAAGGACGAGGGCGTAGTTGTCGACCTCGCGAAAGATTCGGCGTTGATGCCCGACGGTCGTGCAGACCGCGCGTGGGCGCCGGGATTCGCCAAGCGCGATGGCAAGTTCTACCTCTACTTCTCGGGCAACGGGCAGGTCAACGTTGCAGTGTCTGACCCCGCCAAGGGAGGCACCATCAGCAGCGGCTACGAGATTCAAACGGTCAAGGTCGAGTCAAGCATCGACCCGGCGGTGTTTGAAGATCCGGCGACTGGAAAGTGGTGGCTCACCTGGGGGCAGGGCCCCGGCATGTATGCCGAGCTGAACGAGGACATGACATCGATCAAGCCCGACACGCTGGTGCGCACCGATGCGACTAAGAACATTCGCGAAGCCTCGTACCTTACGGCGCGCGAGTGGAACGGTGAGTGGACCTACTACTACACGTACTCGATCGATGACACGAACAGTCCCAACTACCGGGTCGGTTACGCCACGGCGTCGACGCTCGAGGGCGACGGCTCGCAGTGGACCTACCGCGGTGAGATCCTTGTCAAAGACGAGGCGAAGGGCATTCTGGGTACCGCCCATCAGTCGGTGTTGCAGGTGCCAGGCACCGACGACTGGTACATGGCATATCACGTGTTCCTCACCGACGATATGCGGCCGCGAGGGTTCGACCAAACCCATGGTGGGCAACAGATCGCGACGGGTAACAAGCGCGAGACTCGTCTCGCGAAGATGACCTACTCGGAGCCCACGGTCGAAGAGACAAAGGCGGGCGAAGTGCCGCTGATCAACCCGATCGCGGTCACCTATGCTGGGGTCGCCCCTGAGCGCACCCCCGTCGTCGCACTCGATGCAGACGACGCGCGGGCGGGGCAGCCCATCTCGGCCGCGTTTGGCGAGGGCTGGAGTGGCAAGAGCTGGCAGTGGCTGCGTGACGGCAAACCTATTTCAGGGGCCACAAAGCAGTCCTACACCCCCACGACTCAAGACGTGGGCCGGCAGCTCTCGGCACGGCTCGTGGGTGAGTCCACCACCGGAGTCACGGGCAACGACACGAAATCTGCGTCGCGCACCCACCCGCTCGAAACGACCTCGCTACGAGTAGCGCCGGCAAGCGAAAGCAATGCCGGGGCAGATGACGGCGGCAATGGCAGCGAGGGCACGACGACCCCAGGCACGAAGCCCGGCACGAAGCCTGGCACAGGCACTGAGGCTACCGGCGTTGGCTCGCAGGCGGGCGGCGCCGGATCAGCCGATGCCGCTAAGCAGGGCCTCGCGGAAACCGGCTCGGGTGCGCTGCCTGGTGTGCTCGCGCTCGGGGCACTGCTCGCGGTGGCGGGCATCGCGGTGATGGGCGTGCGCGCACGCCGTCGCGCTTCCTAGTTACCACCGAGGGAGGGCTGCCCGTGCAGCCCTCCCGCTCAACTTTCCACACAAGCTACTTCGAGAATGGACCACCCTGTGAGCTTCCCCAGCGACGACGCACAAACGCCGACCCCCGTAAGCGGAGAGCAGTTCGAACTCAGCTTGGGCGACCAGCGCGCTGTCATCGCGAGCGTCGGGGCCAGCCTCAGGCTGTACCGGGTGGAGGGGCGCGACCTCGTCGTACCGTTTGCGGCAGACGAGTTGCGCCCGGCCTACCGCGGGGCGACGGTCGCCCCGTGGCCCAATCGGGTGGTCGACGGGCGTTACGGGTTTGACGAGCAAGACTTCCAATTGGCGATCACCGAGGTTGGCCGAGACCATGCGCTTCACGGCTTCACCCCGTGGTTAGCCTTCACGCCGCGCAATCGCACACCCCACAGCGTCACTTTGGTCGCGTGTGTCGAGCCGCAAGCCGGCTACCCCTGGCGCGTTGAAGTTGAGACCACCTATGAGCTCGGCGACCGTGGCCTCACCCAGCGCGTCACCGCCAGAAACTTGAGCGCGCACGCGGCGCCCTACGGTGTCTGCCCGCACCCCTACCTTGTCGCGGGCGAGGGCCGTGTCGACGACTGGGTGCTCACGCTGCCTGCCGACTCGGTGCTCGAAGTCACCGTCGACAGGCTTGCGCCGACCGAGCTCGCACCGGTGACGGTCGACTCCGACCGGTTTGACTTTCGCGCGGCCAGGCTTATAGCCGATGCTGAAATTGATCACGCGTTCACGGGCTTGCACCGTGACGATGCGGGTCTAGCACGCGTCGAGCTGCGCGCCGCGGGCTCGGGCGTCGCGATGACGTGGGACGCGGCCTGCCCGTGGCTGCAGATACACACCGCGGACCTCAGCAACCCGGCTCACCCGGGGCACCGCGCAGGGCTCGCGGTAGAACCTATGACCTGTGCGCCCGACGCGTTCAACCGCGGGCAAGATGCTGGCCTCGTCGTGCTCGCGCCGGGGGCAACCCACACCGCCAGCTGGAGCATTGGGGCGCTATAGGGCCGGGCGCACGCCCTACTCAGCGGCGGTGTCTTCGTATACGAGGTACTGAATGATCGCTTCAGAGTCTGCGTCTTCGGCGAGTAGCGAAAGCACCACAGATAGTGAGTCTCGCTTAAACGTGTAATTGCGCATCTGGTCGCTGAAGTTTGCTTCTGACTCCTGTTCGAACCCGGCGCTCTCAAACTCTTTCAAGAGGTTCTCGTAGTCGCTCGTGCTGCCCTGAAACATGGCCTGCATGCCCTCGGCGGTTTTCATGGACGTGATAGGCGCCTGCGCTGGCATCGGAATATCGGGCCAGCCCTTCGGCAGCGACGCCTTGCCGCTGCCATCGGTCGGCAGCGAAATATCCTCGACCCCGGTCATTTCTTTCAGGGCCCCCTCGGTGACGTTGTTGACCAGCTGATCGACCGGGTTTGCGCACCCTGCGGCGCTCAGCATGAGCCCAAGACTGACGATTCCTGCGGCGGCGCGAGCAGCCGAACGG
The DNA here is from genome assembly GCF_054456695.2 of Leucobacter faecis. Taxonomy (NCBI): domain Bacteria; kingdom Bacillati; phylum Actinomycetota; class Actinomycetes; order Micrococcales; family Microbacteriaceae; genus Leucobacter; species Leucobacter faecis. The sequence continues at coordinate 54,844 of NZ_JBTJER020000002.1, read as the reverse complement.
CGCTGCAAACGAGTGTGGCGTGACATGGGGTCCCCCTAGAACTAGTAGATGTATTAGCGGCGCTGTAACAGGTAGAGCGAGCCGTCCCGGTGGTTCAGCCACACCATTGCGCTATCGCTCCAGGACTGCACAGCGTAACCGGTGGCGGGAGCGGGCAGCACGATCTCGGTGCCCGCGAGTTCAAACGCGACGCGGTTCTCGGCCTGGTCGGTGATTCCGGGCACGTCCTGGCAGTAGATGACCTCGCTGGTCGACGGGAATACGTAGCGAATATCTGCGCTCAGATCGGTGTCGTATCCGGCGCCCTCATCGATGCCAACGTGCTGCCACGACCCGGGTAACACGTCGGAGAGGTCGCCCTCCTGCCCGGAAGGCACGGCCGAGAGGTCGGCGGCGACTCGCTCAGCGCCCCAGCCGCAATCCTGCGGCGCGGGCGCCTGTTCCTTGGGTGTCTCCTCGGTCACTTCGGGTTCTTGAACGGGCTTGGCTGCCGTTTCTCGCTCCGGATCAGCGGCCGCGGCAGGTGGATTTTCGGCCGTGGCGCCCGGTTCAGGTGCGCACCCGGCCAACTCCAACGCAAGGGCGCCTGCGACGGGCAGCGCCCAGAGTAGCCGCCGCACACGTCGGTGGGTGGCCCGCAAAACGGCCCCCTGTGCCACCTGCCCACGTGTGCGCGGGTCCCCGAAACCCCCAAGAGTTGTGACTTGCTTAGCCATGGCTCGAGTGTATGGTGAAGCTATTAAACTTCAGTTAAATTCGTGTGCGCGTGCGCGTGCGCGTGGATCTGGCTGATGAACGATTCCAGCAACGAGTCACCACACGGGGGTGGGAACTCATGAAAACGCTCAGTATAAATTTCTCGGGCAGAGGCACACACGCGCAGGCGATCGAGCTCGAAGCTAAGCTCGCCACCACCGCGGACCCCGGCGAGCGTACGGTGCTCCAGGCGGCCCTCGCCGTAACACTCATCGAGGTCGACGCGCGGCGTGCGCGCGCCCTCGTCGCAGGGCTGCTCACCCACACCGCACGCCACGGCCCCGCGCGTGCGCGCGCCGCCGCGCTCGTCGCCGCGGGATTGGTCCACTCGGGGCCAGAGCACGCGTCGCTGCGCGCCAAACGCGCGCAGCAGGCGCTCGACATATGCACCAGTACGGGCGAGCGTGGACTCGCAGAGGCCGCATGGTTCTTGCTGCTCGGTGCTCTCGCAGAGCTCGGCGACTTTGCCCGCATCGATCGCGAACTCTCACCCAAGCTGACTTCAGCAGGCCCCTTCCACGAACTCATCGAGGGCCGCCACGCCACCTGGATCAGAACGATGCGCGCTACGGCCGACGGCCGCGCCAAAGACGCCCAGTCGCTCGCCGGGCTCGGCTATCGACAAGCGCTCGCCGCCCAAGACCCCGACGCAGATACGGTGTTGCGCGGCCAGATGGCCGTGATCCGGTGGCTACAGGGCAGCGCGAGCGAACTCATTGAGCCGCTGCTCGACGCGAGGCAGCGGTTTCCAGGCGAGCCCGTATGGCAGGCCGCCCTCGCGTGGGTGTGGTTCGGGCAGGGCAGTCTCGCGCCCGCCACCCAGATGCTGCATGAGCTCGATCCGCTCACCGAGATGCCGCGTGATCGCAACTGGCTCGCGGCTGCAGCGATCACGGCCGATGTAGCCGCGGAGGCAGGCGCGCTGCAGCAGGTCGAGGCCCTGTACGAGGCGCTCGCGCCGTTCTCAAACAGGCTCGCGGTAATTGGGCACGGTGTGACCAGTTGGGGCACAGTCGCGCGCCCCCTCGCGCGTCTCGCGCGCAGGCTGGGTGATGACGCCGCCGCCGAGAGCTACCTGCGCGAGGCGGTCGCCACGAGCGCGCGGCTTGGCGCGCAGGCGTGGCTTGCCGAGGCCCAGCTCGATCTTGCGAGCCTGCTGGCGGCCGGTGGCGGGAGCGTCTCGGAGGCGAGCTTGCTCGCGCGCGAGGCGTCGATCACGGCGGGCCGGATCGGATTGCGCAGCGTCGATGACACAGCACGCCGATTGCTGCGCACGCTCCGGACAAATCCCGTCGGAGCCACTGTCGCAGCAACTGAGGTTGCAGGTGACGTTCCGCGCCGAGCGCCCCGTGTCTGGGCGCTCGGCAGGTTTCGCGTGGAAGCATTAAACGGTGAACCCGTCACATGGCGGTCACGCAAGGCAGAGCTGCTCCTCAAGGTGCTCATCGCGCGGCGAGGAGCATTGATTCCACGCGAAGAGCTTATGGACATGCTCTGGCCAGGCATCGATGCGGCGGTGCTGTCCAACAGATTCACTGTGGCGCTTTCTACGGCGCGGCGCGCGCTCGATCCGGAGCGGAAGTTCGCGCATGATCAGTTCATCGAGCTGGGCAGTGGGCTCCTGCGCGCTCGATTTGACCGCTTGGATTGCGACAGTGCGCGCTTTGTGGAGCGTGCGGCGCGAGAGCATCGAGAATCGACGGCGCGGTTGGCGACGGGCACCGCGGCCAGCCTCGCGCAGTGCGCTGCGGTCTGGCAGACGCTCCAGCTCGCCGAGGAGGAAGCGTTTGCCGGGGAGCGTGATGCGCTGTGGGCAGAACCGATGCGGCGTGAGATCGATGCGAGCGTGAGCGACCTGTCGCACCTGCTAGCGCGAGAGCTGCGCGCGCTCGGTGAATGGGCACGCGCCGCGCAGCTGTACCGCAGGTTGCTCGCGATCGATGTGTATGACGAGCCCGCGCACGCGGGGCTTGTTGAGTGCTTGACCGGTCAGGGGGCGCACGGACAGGCGCGTGCGGCGGCGGAGCGTGCAAGGCTCGTGCTCGACGAAATTGGCGTGCGGCCGGGTGACGCCGACGAGATTCGCTAACGCCAGGCTTATTCTGTAGCGCTCAGCGGTTCTGTCGTGCGTTGCGTGCCTGCCCCGCGAAGGTGCGCCGTTGTGCGCGGGTGCACCCTGCTCTGTAGCTCTGCAACGAGCGCGCTCGAGTGCTCGTTGCAGGCAGCGACCGTGGCCTCGAGCGCGGTAGCAAGTTCGGTGCGTGAAGCTGTGGTGCCGCTGTCGCTGTGGTGCTCGATCGCTAGGGTGGCATCGCGCACGGCATCGAAGTACAGCGAGACGTTGGCTACGTGCAGCAGAATCTCTTCGTTGTCACCGCTCGACGTGAGAAACTGAGTCCACCGGCTCAGCGCATCAGACAGGGCACGCCGTTCGTTGACGACCTGGTGACGCAGGCCCTTAAGCGACTCGGGGCCAAGCTGGGCGGGGAGCTTGAGAGTGCGTGCCACGAAGTGGCCGCGGGCCACCTCGCTTGCGTCGTCATCGACGATAGCGTGCAAGAACTCGGTGATGGCAAGCCTGTTCATGGGCGCCCAGCGTTTGGCGACGCCCCGTTCGGTGAGCCGGTTGAGCACCACAGTTGTGAGAATAAACATGACGAGGCCGGCAGCGAGCCCCGAGAGAATGACCACGTCTTGCCAAAGCCCCGTTGCCACGTCTACCCACACGATCACACCAATGAGTATGAGCCCGCCGGCCACGGTGGCGCCGTGGCGGATATTCTGAAGCCTGCGTTGAGCGGCTGGTGTGGTCATGGTGCGACACTCCCGTGTGACTGGTGAACGAAGACGCCTGTGACTCTTCACCATAGCCTGCCCTCGCCCCAGTTTTGTGCACATACCTCCGCGTGGAGCCGCGCGCAAGTGGCGCGCTGTTTGGTAGCCTGAGAGTTCGCCTAAAGATTAGGGTGGTGTGCTGCGCTGCCCGTAACCACTCAAGGACTCAATGACCTTACGGCACAGTCAATTACACGCCACACGCAAACACTTTCACCTCGAACCCACCTAGCTGTCTTTCCTTTCTCACGACCAGCGCCCGCGGCTCGCACTGAGCCTGGGCACATGACGAGATAGAAAGACACTCACTGTGGAACACTTCCAAACACTCTCGGGCCCCGTTACGGTGGCCCTCATGCTGCTGTTCTTCGGCGGCAGCCTGTACATGTCGATCCGCATCTCCAAGAAAAAGGAGAACGCCGACGGCTACATGACGGGCGGCGGCAAGATCGGCTTCGGCATTTCGGCGGCATCCATGACCGCCACCTGGATCTGGGCGGCATCGATGTACGCCTCCGCCACCTCTGGCTATACCTATGGCATTTCGGGCCCCATTCACTATGGGCTCTGGGGTGCACTCATGATCCTCTTGATCTATCCTTTCGGGCGCCGGATCAGGGCCGTAGCGCCGAAAGCCCACACGATCGCCGAGGTCATGTTTGCCCGTCACGGGCGCTCGAGTCAGCTGATGCTCGCTGGCTCAAACGTGCTTGGCAGCCTCATTAGCCTCACGTCGAACCTCATCGCGGGCGGCGCACTCATTTCGATGCTGTCACCGTTCACGTTTACGCAGGGCATCATTGCGATCGCTGCGGGCGTGCTGCTTTACACACTTTGGTCGGGGTTTCGTGCTTCGGTGCTTACCGACTTTGCGCAGGTCGTGGCGATGCTTGGCGCTGTTGCCATCATCATTCCCGTCGTGTTCTTTGCGGCGGGCGGCCCAGGCCTGTTCGAGACGGGTGCCGCGAACCTGACCCCGCAGCAACGCAACTTCTTCTCCTCAGATGCGTTCTTCAACCAGGGCGCACCCTACATTGCGGCGGTGCTCGCGTACGCGATCGGCAACCAGACGATTGCGCAGCGCTTGTTTGCTGTGCGCGAGGACCTCATCAAGAAGACGTTTGTGACCGCGACGGTGGGCTACGGTGCCACCATCATCGGTATCGGCATGCTCGGCGTTATCGCGCTCTACGCTGGCATTGAACCGATGGGCGGCGACGTCAACAATCTGATTCCGCAAATGGCGGCCATGTACTTAGGCCCCGTCTTGATCTGCGTGTTCTTTGTAATGATTATCGGCTCGCTGTCTTCGACCGCCGACGCCGACATGACAGCGCTCGCATCGATCATGATGGCAGACGTGTACGGGCAGAACATTGCCGGTAAGAAGAAGGCGAACCCGCGCACCATGGTGTTCGTGGGGCGCATCACGATGATTGTCGCCACCGCCGCCGGACTCGGTTTCGCTTCGATGCAGTTCAACATTCTCGACCTGCTTGTGTTTGTTGGGGCGATGTGGGGCGCACTCGTGTTCCCCGTCATCGCGAGCTTCTACTGGGGCCGCGTCACCAACGTCGCGTTCAGTGTGGCGGTTGTTGTGGCACTTGCGGTGTTCGTGCCGGTGCGGTTCGAATGGCTACAGCTTGACGGCGCATTTGGTGTGATTGTCGATGTGCTCTCCGTTATTGGCGTGGGCGTAGTGCTCGGGCTTATGGCCTTTGGGTTCTTCGGCAAACGCGCCGCGCTCATCATCGGCGGGGTCTCGATTGTTGCGGTCGCGCCGTTTGGTATTGGGTTCTTGCACACCTACCCGGTGCTCGCGGGGTCACTCGTCGCCTATGCCGTGTCGACCCTGGTGTGTGTTGGGCTGACCATGCTGAATCGCGGTGAGAGTTTCGACTTTGCGCTCATCAAGGAGCGCACGGGTGACTTCGACCGTGCTGCATCAGAAACGATTGATGTCGTGGTGGCTCCCAGTGAGGTTGCTAGCGATGACATTACAACGGAAGGAGCAAACCGATGAACGCAACATTTTGGCTCACCGTCTACGTGCTGAGCTGGCCCGTGCTGGTGGCGGGCACGCTCACCTATATTGTGCGCGCGTTTATTCGCGACGCAAAAGAGGCCAAGCGTGAGGGCCGAAGCATCATCTAGTGTGCACGGCCACCTGACGTGTACGAAAATATGCGCGACTAATTCCGTTTTAGACTCGTTCAAAAGCGGAATTGGTCGCGCATATTTTGTGTTCAGGAGCAGTGGCAGGGGGATTGTCATGTTGGTCCTGCCAGTATGGGAGACATGAGAACGAGCATCGTCTGGTCTTTCGTGTGCGTCGCGGCGCTTTCGCTCACGGGGTGCGCAGCCACTTCGAACGACGCACCCAACCAGGCCGTGGCCCCGGTAGCGACCGCGTCGGCCACTCAGCTACTCTCAGAGCTCGGTCTGTCGACGAATGATGCCGTGACGCTCGTCGAGGGGCTCGAGGCGCTGCCCGTCAACGACAGGCCGAACGGGCTTACCGTCCAGGTACTGCCCAGCAGCGTCGTGCTGCAGCCCGGCACCCCCGCTGAAGAATCGCTCCCGCTCGCGGGTGATGAGTTCTACCTGTCGCTGGCCCCGTACGAAACCCAGACCCACCCGTGCGAGTTTCACGTACCCACGTCGTGCCTCGGCGAGATGCAGGGCGCCGAGATTCAGCTGCGCATCACCGATGCCGAGACCGGCGAGGTAGTGCGCGACGAAGTTACCAGCACCGAAGACAACGGCTTCATTGGTGTCTGGCTGCCGCGCGAGCGCGAGTATCGCGTGCAGGTAACGGCCGACGGCCGCACAGGAGAACGAACCGTGCGCACCGGCAGCACCGATCCCACTTGCATCACCACACTGCAGCTGAAGGCCTAGCGGCGGCGCAACTACGCCGCCGCAACTACGCCGCCGCAATAAGACCGCCGCGGTACAGGCGTACCCTGGAGGCATGACGAAGCAATCTGCCACACCGGCTTCGACAGCCCTGCTACCTCTCGAATGCGTATACGCAGACGCGTTCCCAGAGCTCGCGCTGCCGTGGGAAGCTCAGCGGCCACTGCACCCAGAGATCACCGTGCTCAACGACCCGCTCGCACGCGAGTTGGGGCTCGATCCCGCGGCTCTGCGCAGCGAAGCTGGGGTACGAGCGCTACTCGGCAATGACCTCGCGCCGGGCGCAAAGCCCGTCGCGCAGGTGTACGCCGGGCACCAGTTTGGCTCCTATTCAGCGCGTCTCGGTGACGGGCGCGCGCTACTGCTGGGCGAACTGCGTATGCAGGGTGGCGCGCTCGTCGACATTCACCTCAAGGGCTCTGGCCCCACCCCGTTCGCGCGCGGCGGCGACGGGTTTGCGGCGCTTGGGCCGATGCTGCGCGAGTATCTCGTGAGTGAGGCGATGCACGCGCTCGGCATTCCCACGACCCGCGCGCTTGCGGTGATCACGACGGGGCGACGCATCGCGCGAGACGGTGACCTCGTGCCCGCGGCGGTGCTCGTGCGCGTGGCGGCGAGCCACCTTCGCGTCGGCACCTTCCAGTACGCCCGCGCAACGGGCGACACCGGGCTGCTTGAACGACTCACGCGCTTTGCGCTCGAGCGGCACGCTCCGGATCGCGCAGCTGCCTCCCTCCCTGCGCTGGAGCTGCTCGATCACGTCGTGACGCGTCAGGCCTCCCTCGTTGCACAGTGGACCCTCGCCGGGTTTGTGCACGGCGTCATGAATACCGACAATATGACCATCTCGGGTGAAACGATCGACTACGGGCCGTGCGCGTTTCTCGACAATTACGATCCGGCGGCGGTGTTCAGCTCGATCGACAGGCAGGGCCGCTACGCGTTCGGTGCGCAGCCCACGGTGGCCGCATGGAACTTGACCCGCTTCGCTGAGGCGCTGCTGCCGCTCGTAGCGTTAGAAGCCAGGGCCACCGGCGAGACGAATGGTGTGGGCAGGACGAACGGTCGTGATGATGCGGGTGAAAGCGAAACGAGTGAGGGTGCGGTCGCAGCTGCACGTGAGGTGCTCGCACGCTTTGGCCCCGCCTACGATGCGGAGTGGATCGCCGGCATGCGCACCAAACTCGGGTTGCCCGGTACGGTTCTCGATGATGAGGTCGTGCAGCGCGGTACCGCACTACTGGAGGCATGGCAGCGCGAGCGTACCGATTACACACTCGCCATGCGCGAGGCGAACGCTGCAAATCCGCTCTACATCGCACGCAACGCGCTACTCGAAGAGGCGCTCACCCAAGCGACCAGCGGCGACCTCGCAATGTTTGAAGAGATGCTCGAGGCCGTGGCCAGGCCGGCGCTCGCCCGCGCAGGGTTCGGCCGCTTCGCGGTCGCACCTGAGGCGGGCGCGCGCCCGTTTGTGAGCTACTGCGGCACGTGACGTTTCCGGTGGCACAAAGTTTCACAATTTGTGCGGTTTCGGCGATGATTTTGTGACTTGACGACTGGTTTCGTTGCGATATAGCCTGTGCGTAGAGGTTATCGCGCTTTAGTGCGGCAAGAGTGCCCACCGTGAAACCCCATCATTTGGAGTGATACCCGTGACCGCCCCAGGCCACACCTTTGCTGCGCCCGCCGCGCAGGCGCGCTTCTTTTCGTCAAATCCTGTGCTTCGTCGTGTGGCGTTCGTGATCGGATACGAGGGCATCAGCCTGCTGTTTACGATCTTCGTGCTGGGTGCGCTGCTCGGTCACGGCGGTGGCGAGTCAACGCTGACCGCCGTGCTCGTGACCGCCACCGCGACGGCCTGGAACTACGTCTGGAATCTCTGCTTTGAGGCATTCGAACGCCGCTCGGCTCGCCGCGGCAGGGGTGCCGTCGCGCGCGCGCTGCACGCGCTGGGGTACGAGGGCGGGGTGCTCGTGTTTACCGTGCCGCTCGTCGCGGTGCTGCTCGGCGTGGGGCTCTGGGAAGCCCTCATGATTGAGGCCGGGCTGCTCGTATTTTTTCTGGTATTTACCCTCGTGTATACGTGGGCGTTCGACCGGGTGTGTGGGCTGCCTGCGTCTGCGCGGTGCCAGTAGCTGTGACCTGCGCGTAACACTAGCCCATTACACTCGCATCAGCGCTCAGCGCAAATCGCGCGCGCAAGAAAGGCAACGCTGATGACTATTCGCATCGGAATCGTTGGTTATGGCAATCTGGGGCGCGGTGTGCAGACCGCTATTGCGGCCCAGCCCGACCTCTCGCTCGCGGGTATTTTTACTCGCCGCGACCCGGTCACCTTCGATCCCGTAGATGATGCTCCCGTCTTTGCGCTCGCCGACATTGACGCGCACGCAGATGACATCGACGTACTTGTGCTCTGCGGTGGCTCGGCGAGCGACCTGCCAGTGCAGAGCCCCGAGCTCGCACGCAGGTTCTCGATCGTTGACAGCTTCGACAACCACGCGCTCATTCCCGAGCACTTCGCCGCGGTTGATGCCGCAGCGACCGCCGGTGGTACAACGGCGGTCATCTCGACCGGATGGGACCCGGGCCTGTTCTCAATCAACCGTCTCTATGGCGAGGCTATTCTGCCGCAGGGCGAGACCTACACATTCTGGGGCAGTGGTATTAGCCAGGGGCACTCGGACGCGGTGCGTCGTATCCCCGGCGTGGCGGGTGCAGCGCAGTACACACTGCCCGCAGTGGACGCGATCGAGCGTGTGCGTGCGGGCGAGCAGCCCGAGCTCACGACCCGTGAGAAGCACGTGCGACAGTGCTTTGTCGTGCTTGAAGAGGGCGCAGACGCCGAGGTGGTGCGCGAGGCGATCGTGACGATGCCCAACTATTTCGAACCGTACGACACGACCGTCAACTTCATTTCGGCCGAGGAGCTTGCGCGTGATCACTCGGGCATGCCGCACGGCGGTTTTGTGATTCGCAGCGGCGAGACGTCGCAGGGTACAAAGCAGGTAGTCGAGTACAGCCTCAGGCTCGACTCAAACCCCGAGTTCACGTCAAGTGTGCTTGTGGCGTATGCGCGAGCAGTCGCTCGACTCGCGCAGGCGGGCGATCATGGCGCAAAGACGCCGTTTGATATCGCCCCGGCTCTGCTGTCGCCTAAGTCGGCGGCTGAACTGCGCGCGGGCTTGCTGTAGCAGCACCACCCCTACGCAATATGGCTCATACACAACATGTGTATGAGCCATATTACGTTGGGGTGTTAGCTAGAGCGGTGCGCACGGCGATACAGCAGGGCTACTTGACATCGCGTACGACACCCCGGCCCGCCGAACGCCCCGAAAACAGGCACCCGCCCAAGAATGTACCCTCGAGCGCGTTGTAGCCGTGCACGCCGCCGCCGCCAAACCCCGCGGCTTCGCCCGCGGCATACAGCCCGGGCACCGGCTCACCCGTCGCACTGAGCGCCCGAGAACTCAGGTCGGTCTGAATGCCGCCGAGGCTCTTGCGCGTGAGCACGTGCAGTTTGATGCCGATGAGGGGGCCCGCGCTGGGGTCGAGTAGCCGGTGCGGGGAGGTAGTGCGGGTGAGTCGATCACCCAAATACCTGCGCGAGTTGTGGATACTCATCACCTGCGCGTCCTTTGTAAACGGGTTCGCAAGTTCGGCGTCACGCTCACGCACGACCCCGGCGACCCTGGCCGCGTCGAGAAGTGGAGTAGGCGTGAGCTCATTCATACGCGCTACGAGCTCGGGCACCGAGGCGCCCCGTACAAAGTCTGCCCCGTGATCAATGAATGCCTGCACCGGCCCGGGCGCACCCCGGCCAAGCCGCGTCCGCACGAGCAACTTCTTGTCACGGTTCGTCAGGTCAGGGTTTTGCTCAGAGCCAGACAGCGCAAACTCCTTGGCGGCCATACGCGCCGTCACGATGAACCACGAATGATCGTGGGCCGCGAGATCCGGCGTCGTGCGCAGCAGCCGCAGCGTGCCGAGCGTGTCGTGGCCCGGCAGACCGGGCAGCGGCAGTCTGCGACCGAGTGCGTCGAGCCACAGGGGCGAGGGACCGGGCAGAATGCGTATCGCGTGCCCCGGCCACACGGGATTCCAGTTGCGAATGCCCTCGGTGTAATGCCACATGCGGTCGCGGTTGACGAGCCGCGCACCGGCGGCTCCGGCCTGGTCGATCACGCGCCCGTCCACGTAGGCCGGCACGCCCGTGACCATGTGTGCGGGCGGCGTGCCAAGGCGTGCGGGCCAAAACTTGCGCACGAGATCGTGGTCGCCACCGATGCCGCCCGAGGCCACGATCACCGCTGGCGCGCGCAGCTCAAAATCGCCTGCCACCTCACGGTTCGAGGGGGCCCCGCGCAGATTCGCGCACGGTGCGAGCCGCGTACCCGCGACCCCCACCACGCGCCCCGCCTCGACCAGCAGTTCGTCGCATCGGTGCCGGTGCAACACACGGGTTCGGCCCGCTTCGACCGCTCGCTCTGCGGCATCGATGAAGGGCCGGATCACGCCCGTTCCTGTGCCCCATGGCACGTGAAACCGCGGCACCGAGTTTCCGTGCCCGCCCGCGGTCAGGTCGCCGCGTTCGGCCCACCCGACAACGGGGGTAAGGTCGATGCCCGCCTGCCGAATCCAGGCGCGCTTCTCACTCGTCGCAAATTCGACGTAGGCGCGTCCCCAGCGTTCGGCCCACACGTCATCGCCAGCGTGAGGGCCGGCGCTCGCCGCGCCCCTGTCCCACTGCGCGCTACCGCGCCAGTCCTGCCAGGCGAGCTCAAATGAATCGCGCACCCCAAAACGGCGCTGCTCTGGGGTGTCGACTAAGAAGAGCCCACCAAACGACCACCATGCCTGCCCACCCAAGTCTTGCGGGCCCTCTTGGTCGATGATGATCGTGCGCAGCCCCGCGGCAGCGGTCTCACGTGCGGCGGTGAGACCCGCGAGCCCGGCTCCCACAATGATGACGTCGGCGTCCATGCGACCATTCTGCCCCCGTATGACACGAAAGGCTATGCCCCGCGGCCGCCCGAACCGTGCTCGCCTGCGCGCTCCTGCCCGGATAACGTAGCGATCGCCGCCATGATGCGCTCGGTGGCCTCACGTCGCGCGCGGCCACCGGGCAGACCCGCAAGGTCTGAGAGCGGCACGGGGGCACCGAAACGCAGTTCGACGGGATCCGGCCGCTCGGTCCTGGGGTTCAGTAGCCGCCGGTTCGTGCCGATCAGACCCACAGGTACGACGGTGGCGCTCGTCTCGAGTGCCAGCCAGGCCGCGCCTGAGCGGCCGCGGTACAGCCTGCCATCGCGCGACCTGGTGCCCTCGGGAAACACAACGAAGACGCTGCCCGCAGCAAGCACGTCGCGGCCCGCGTCCAGGGCTGCCTGGGCGGCACTGGATGTGTTCCGGTGCACCGCAATGGCACCGATCTGGCGAAAGAACCAACCGCCCAAGCGCGAGTGAAACAGCGAGGCTTTTGCGAGAAACTGCACGCGCCGGGGTGAGAACGACGGGATCAAAACAGTGTCGAGGCCCGAAAGATGGTTGCTGACGACGAGAACGGGGCCGGTAGCGGGCACGTGCTCACGCCCAGTTACACGAGGGCGGTAACGCAGGCGAAGGTAGGGGCGCAGCACTGCCCGACCGATATAGAAAACGGGGCCGGGGCGCGGGGTGGTGAGAGCGTGCACCCATCGATGGTAGCCCGCGAATCCCCTGCGAACCGGTCGCGCCCGCTGTTTAGACACCAGTAGGGTGGGGGCGTAGGGCCGCACACCAATTGAGGAGGTGCCCCACATGATCGAGTTCGAGGGCGTGTCGAAGCGATACCCCGACGGCACAATCGCTGTCACCGATTTCTCGCTGGCGATCGCTTCGCGCTCTGTGGTCGCGCTGGTTGGTTCTTCTGGTTCGGGTAAGACGACGTTGCTGCGCATGATCAATCGCATGGTTGAGCCAACGGCGGGCCGTGTACTCATCGATGGCGCAGACATTCGCGAGCGGGGCGCTGTGCAGCTGCGACGCTCGATCGGGTATGTCATGCAGCAGGGCGGGCTCCTGCCACACCGTAGCGTGCTCGACAACGTATCGACGGTGCCACGGCTCACGGGAGCGACCCGCGCAGCGGCAAAGCGGCGCGCCAGCGAGCTGCTTGAACTCGTTGGGCTCGACGCCGCGCTTGGCACGCGCTTTCCGGCACAACTGTCGGGTGGGCAACAGCAGCGGGTGGGCGTGGCCCGCGCGCTCGCGGCAGACCCCAATATTTTGCTGATGGATGAGCCGTTTGGGGCGGTAGATCCGATTGTACGCCGCGAGCTACAGGCCGAGCTCTTGCGGCTGCAGGCCGAGCTCGGCAAAACGATCGTGTTCGTGACGCACGACGTCGATGAGGCCCTTCGTGTGGGAGATGAAATCGTGCTCCTTGAAGCGGGAGCACGTATCGCCCAGCATGACACCCCGCAGAGTGTGCTTGCCGCGCCGGCTAACGAGTTCGTGCGCGAGTTTGTGGGCGCCAACCTGTCTGAGCGCAAACTACGGGTCAAGCGCGTCGGCGACCGCACGGTCGCGCTCGACGAGCACGGCACACCTGTGGGGGTGCTCGAAGAATGAGCTGGTGGCTCAACAACTGGGAGCAGGTGGCGGGCCTCGCTGCCGCACACCTCGCGCTCAGTCTGCCAGCGATTGCGTTGAGCCTCGTGATTGCGGTACCGATCGGCCGCCTCGCGTTCGTGCGCCCGCGTGCGGGCGGGCCGCTTTTGAGTATCGCGAGCCTGGCGTATGCGATCCCGGCGCTGCCGCTGCTCATCATCGTGCCCGCCATTTTGGGGGTGCCGTTGCGCTCGTGGCAGACGATGGTCACGGCGCTCACCGTGTACGGTGTGGCCCTCCTCGTGCGAACGTCCGCCGACGCGTTTGCGTCCGTCGACGAGCAGGTGCGCACCGCAGCGATCGCCCTTGGCCACTCACGCCGCGCACTGTTTTGGCGCGTTGACCTGCCGCTTGCAACACCCGTGATCGTCTCGGGGCTGCGGGTTGTAGTGGTGTCGACGGTGAGTCTCGTGACGATCGGCGCGCTGATCGGCGTGCCCAGCCTTGGGTCGTTGCTCACCGACGGATTTCAGCGCGGCATCGCGGGTGAGGTGTGGGCGGGCGTCATCGCGACCGTGTTGCTCGCCCTCGTTCTCGATCTCGCCGTGCTCGGAATTGGCCGGGTGCTCAGTCCCTGGGCGCGGGTAGTACAGGGGCAGCGCGCATGAACTTGTTTGCCGATGCTCTGACATGGCTCTTGGACCCGGCCCAGTGGAGTGGTACGGGCTCGATTCCCGTGCGGCTCGGTCAGCACCTTGCGCTGACGGTTATCGTCGTTGTCGTGGGCTCGGCGATCGCGCTGCCCGCAGGCATCGCAATCGGGCACACCCGCCGCGGAGCCGCCTGGGTTGGTGGCGTCGCGGGGGCTGCTCGCGCGCTGCCCACGCTCGGTTTGCTCACGCTGTTCGGGCTCGCGCTCGGAATTGGCGTGTTAGCGCCCGTGCTTGCCCTGGTCATTCTCGCGATTCCGTCGCTTTTGGCGGGCGCATATGCGGGGGTGCAGGCGGTCGACCCGGCAGTGCCCGACGCCGCGAAAGCGGTCGGCATGACACCGCTGCAGGTCGTCTGGCAGGCAGAGCTGCCGCTCGCACTGCCTGTGCTGGTGGGCGGGGTGCGGGCCGCCACCCTGCAGGTCGTGTCGACACTGACGCTTGCGGCTTATGTCGCTGATGCTGGGCTGGGGCGCTACCTGTTCGCGGGGCTGAAGACCCGTGACTACGCGCAGATGCTTGCGGGTGCGCTGCTCGTGGTTGCGCTCACCCTGCTCCTTGATTTATTCCTAGGACTCACTCAGCGCGCGGTGGGCCGCGTCGCGCAACGCGCGCACCCCACCGTCGAACACAAGACAAGAAAGGTGATTCGATCATGACCAGGCAAGGCTTCGCCATTTCACGCTCACTCAAGCTGGCCGCGAGCGCCGCGGCCGCGGCGCTCGCCCTCACACTCGCGGGCTGCGCAGGCGCCGGGGGAGGCGACCCGCTCGCCGCTGGCGGCGAGAACGACGCCGACGGTGGCACGATCGTCGTCGGCTCGCAAGACTACTACTCGAACGAGATCATCGCTGAGCTGTACGCGCAGGCGCTCGAAGCGGGCGACTATCAGGTGGACCGGCAGTTGCGCATCGGCCAGCGCGAGGTGTACCTGCCCGAGCTCGAGGCAGGCAGCATCGATCTGATGCCGGAGTACACGGGTAACCTGCTGCAGTACTGGCAGCCCGACACCGAAGCACGCACAGCAGACGACGTGTATGCCGCGCTTACAGACGCGACGCCCAGTGGGCTGCGCGTGCTCGCCCAGTCACCCGCCACCGACCAAGACTCATACGTTGTTACGAGCGCGTTTGCCGACGAGTGGCAGCTGGAGTCGATCGGAGATCTCGCGAGTGTCACTGAACCACTCACCCTCGGCGCGAACTCCGAGGCCGAGACGCGCCCCTACGGGCCGAAGGGGCTCGCGAGCGTGTACGGCGTGAACGACGTCGCGTTCACGCCCATCGAAGATAGCGGCGGGCCACTCACGCTCAAAGCGCTCACCGACGGTGACATCCAACTCGCTAACATTTATTCGGCTGACCCTGCCCTGTCGGGCGGCGAGTTTGTGACGCTCGCAGACCCCAAGGGCATCTTCTTGGCTTCGCATGTGGTGCCGGTCGTGAGTGATCGGGTCGATGACGCCGCCGCCAAGATCATCGACGAAGTGAGCGCTAAACTCACGCCCAAAGATCTCGTTGCGCTCAACGCGCGAAGCGTGAACGATGAGCTGAATGCGCGCGACATCGCGGCTGACTGGCTGCGAGATCAAGGCCTGGTCTAGCCCGCTATGATTGCGCGGCGAGCGCTGGAAACACGCACTGTGTATTGAGTGGCGCGAGGTCTGTACGCTCCAGTGCCGGATCAATCCACTCGATACTTTCGATCTCTGCGCGCGGGGTGGCATCGAGCGCCGCGGCGAGAAAGTCGTGCGTGAACACGGTCGCCACGAGTGCGAAGCCTGGCTCGTTGGCGGCCACGGTGCGAAACGTGCCGAGGAGTACCAGATCGCTGGCGTTGAGCGTGAGTCCGAGTTCTTCGACAACTTCGCGTGCCGCGCAGGCTGCGGCGCTCTCCCCGGGATCCGGTTTGCCACCCGGCAGCATAAACGCGCTCGTACCGCGCTTGCGCACGTTCAAGACACGACCGGCACGGTCGCGCAGTACCACGGCACTGACATGGATAACCTGATCCGGAGTGGATGCGAGAATTGACATCGTGCCCGCCTAGCCCGCGTAGCCGGGCGCCGCGGGCAAGTCGAAGAACTCCTCGAGCGTCGTGATGCCCGTGCGCTGCATCTCGGACGCGAGCTCGGGGCCGACGTAACGGAAGTGCCACGGCTCGGGCATAAAGCCGGTGATGTGCTGTTTCTCGGCAGGGTATCGCTTGATGAAGCCGTAGGCGGCCGCGTTTGCAGCGAGCCACTGCCCAGCGGGGGTGTCACCAAAGCAGCTTGCGAGGTAGCAAGCGCCGTAATCGTCGAGGTCGACGGTGAGGCCCGTCTGATGCTCAGAATGACCGGGCCGCGCCGAGTACGTGTCGGCGGCCTCTTGACCATCGCGCGCGATGTACCCGTTGTACAGTTGCACCTGCAGTCCATAGGTGCGGTAGGCGCTAATGATGCGCACATCGTAACCAGCATCGCGGGCGCCCGCGATGAACTGCTCAGACGCGCGGGCGGCGACCTCGCGCAGTGGCTGACCGTTGTCGTTGGCGACGCCCACGGTCTCGACGAGGTCTGACGGTTCGAAGTCGACGGGTGTGAACGGGCGAAGCTTGTTGCCGACGACCCAGATCGACATGGGGTCGTCGATCGAGTGCGCCTGGCGGTCAAAACCCGAGTCCGCCGCGGCGGGCTTGGGGGCCTCAGGCTGCGGAGCAGCGTCTGACTCGGCCGCTTCTCGCTTCTTCTTGTCAGCTTCGGCCCGCGCTTTCGCCTCGGCCGCCTGTGATGAGGCGGACTTCTTGGGGCCCGCGGGCTCGGGCTCTGGCGCGCATGCGGCGAGTGAGCCGACAAGGGCGAGGGCGAGCAAAGCGGCTGCGCTTGGCCGAATAAACGTCATAGCAATATCGTAGGGGACGACTCGGAACAGCCCGATTAAGCGAGCGGCTCGCCGCTGAGCTCGCGGTAACGAGCGTCAGAAAGCCGGTCTGCGATGACGGGAAACGCGGCGCGCACGGCGGACACAGCATCGAGCGGTACATCTGCCACGCAGACCTCCTCACCGTCGCCGCACTCGACGATGACGCGACCACTCGGGTCGACGATGCGGCTGAACCCACCGAGCTGCACGTCGCCCTGCACGCCGCCGGCGTTGCACGCGAGCACCCAGAGCTGATGCTCGATCGCGCGGGCCTGCGACAGTACACGCCAGTGCTCGCGCCGGGCGGCTGGCCACGCGGCGGGCACCACCGCCGCCCAAGCGCCGCGCTCGCTGATTTGCTGCCACAGGCCAGGAAACCGCAGGTCGTAACAGGTGGTGCTGGCGAGCGGGCCGACGGGGCTGTCGGTGACGCTGAGGGTGTCGCCGGGGGTGAGTAGCTGTGACTCGAGTGACTCATAACCAAACACGTGAATCTTGCGGTACAGCTGCACGATCTCACCAGCTGCGTTGAGCAACACTGCCGTGTTAAACAGTTGGCCCTGCGTGCCATGCTCACTGCTGCCGCGTTCGATAATGCTGCCCAAGTGAATCCAACTGCCGAGCTCGCGTGCCACCGCCGCCATCGCGGTTACGGTGGGTCCATCAAGCGCCTCGGCGCGCGTCGCATACTCGTCGAAGGCGAAGTAGCCGGGGCTCCAGAGCTCGGGCAACACAAATAGGTCGACACCGATGTGCCCGCGCAACAGTTGTGCAACGCGTGCGATGCGATCGTGCTGCGCTTCGGCGGGCGGGCTCGCCACCTGCACGAGCGCAACCCGTGCAACCGGCTCGCTATGAACGGCGGGGGAGTTCGAAAGCGTTCGGTCCATAACGCCCACCCTACGCGGTGCGTGCATAGCCACCGAGCGTACGGCAGAATGGAACACGGTGATGCCCCATCGTGCGGGCATTAACCGTGACCGAAGGGTGAATACGCATGAGCATCGACACGGCGCCCAGGCCCGAGGGCGACGACCGGCCAGCAAATCCCGGCTGGCTGAACGAAGAGGAACTGCGCTTTGTGCGCGGCAGGCTGCCCATGCTCTACGTCGAAGCAGTGCCGGTGCGTGTGGACGGCATGGGACAGATCACCGAGGTGGGGCTGCTGCTGCGCAGCACGCCAGACGGTGTTATGACCCGCACGCTGGTGTCTGGCCGCGTGCGCTACGGCGAGCCCGTGCGTGAAGCGCTCGCCAGGCACCTCGAAAATGACCTCGGACCAATGGCGTTTCCGCAGATGCCCAACGCGCTGGTGCCAGCACAGGTCGCCGAATACTTTCCCATCCCGGGAATCTCGCAGTTCTACGATGAGCGCCAGCATGCGGTGTCGCTCGTGTACGTCGTACCGGTTACGGGGACGTGTAACCCTAGGCAGGACGCGCTCGAGGTGACGTGGATGACGCCAGAACTCGCGCTCTCAGACGAGACGCTGCGCGAACTTTCGGGCGGACGAGGGGCGCTGCTGCGTCAGGCACTCGCCACCGCGGGTTGTTAGTCGCGTCACCACGGGCGGTGAGCGTGGTGAGCCGGACTAACGTGCGCGGCGCTGCCACCTAATCAGGTGAGCGGGCGAGAACCCACGCTGGCATCGGCCACACGATACGTCCCTCGTGGGCGCGCGAAACTTGTAGTGCGCGTGCCCGGCGGGGCACGCTCCCACCCAGGGGGCATGCTCGTGAGCGATCTCGCCCTGGTGGGTTGTGCCGCCGACATAACCAATGACCTCTGCAAGGCGTTTCCAGCGGGGACCGTGCCCGGCATCTGGCCCGGCTAGCGCGTGCGCGACCTCGTGCAGCAGCGTTTGATAGATCTCTTCGTCAGAGAACTTGACCGCCAAATAGCGTGAAACGGTGATCTGCTTTTTGCCGAAGTGGCACAACCCCGCCCGGCGCTTCGCGTGGTCAAACCCAAACTGCCAGCCCTGCTTCGGGAGGTACATGTTGATGAGCGCCTCGCCCCACACGCGCACCCGCTCAAGCTCAGCCACGGCCGAACAGCTCTCGTGCGGGCGCGGGGGAGTCAACCGCGGTGGCGTCGGTCACGATGCGGCCACCGCGCGCGAGCTCGGCGAGTTCTCGGCTGTGCAGCATGCGCGCGGGGTGTGGGCCCCCCGCCAAGAGCCGAGGCAGCCAGTCAAGGGCGTCAAGTGGTTCGGCCGAAGCGACAAACACGATGTTGCCAAATCTGCGTCCCTTGAGCACCTGCGGTTCTGCGACCGCCGCGACTGCTGAAAACAGGCTCATAAGGGTCGCTGCCTGATTGCGCGCAAACGGGAGCCCGGTGCCGTCTGCGATGTTCACGACCACCACGCCTCCGGGCGCGAGCAGCGGGCGCAGCAGTTCGTAGAACTCCGTACTCGAGACGTGCGCGGGAGTGCGCGCCCCCGCGAAAATGTCGACAACCACGAGGTCCATTGCTCCCTGCATGCCAGCCGGGAGCTTGCCCAGCACCTCGCGGGCGTCGCCGCGCCGTACCCGAATGCTCGCTCGCTTGGGTAGGGGAGCAGCCTCGCGTACGAGGTCGACGATCGCACCCTCGAGCTCGACCACCTGCTGCCTGCTTCCGGGCCGAGTGGCCTCGACATAGCGCGGCAGCGTGAATGCGCCGCCGCCGAGGTGCAGTGCCGAGATCGGCTCACCCGCCGGTCGAAACAGATCGATGACGTGCCCCATGCGGCGCACGTACTCAAAGAACAAGTCGGTCTCGTCTTCGAGATTCACGTGCGACTGCGGGGTGCCATCGATCACGAGCTGTACCGCCCCGGGCACCCACTCGTCTTCTTCGATCGCGGCGACGAGCCCAGACGGCAGCGTAACGGCCAGCGGAAGCGGTGGCCCGGTGGCAATCTTGCTAGCCACGACCCAACCCCAATTCGTCGATCTTGCGCAGCATGTCTGCGTTGGACGGCTCGACCTGGTGGCTGGCATCGGGGTACAGAATCACCGGAATATTAGTGCGGCCACTGATGTCACGGGCGACTTCGGCCGCGTCGGGCTCTGCGATGAGATCGACGTAGCGATAGTTCACTCCGGCACGGTCAAACACGAGCTTGGCGCGCCGGCAGTCCCCGCACCAGTCGGCGCCAAACATGACGGTCTGGGTATCGTGGGATTCAGTTGAAGAAGTGTTCTGGCTCATGTCAACAGCCTAAAGTGACCCTCCGACATTGGCCTAAGCGAGCCCCGCCGCACCGCGCTCAGCGCGACCTGCGCCGAACCACGGTTTCCACAGTGCGTAGCTCAGCAGGGCCGCTGCCGTGCCCAGGAGCGCACCCGCTACGGTGTCGCTCAGCCAGTGCACGTGCAGCGCCGTACGGCTCCACGCCATCAGCGCCACCCAGGCCCCAGCCCCCGCGTATACCCACACGTGCTGACGCCGTGCGAGCCACCCTGCGCTGCACACAACGAGCGCGAGTGAGACGGCGAGCGCGGCTGCGCCCATCGTGTGCCCCGACGGATACGAGCTGCCGCTCGCACTGTAGAGCTGCCCCCATGGTCTGGGGCGCGCGATCAGGCTCTTCAGCAGCTCTGATCCGGCAATTCCAAACAGCATCGCTGTTAATACGGTCGCCGCGCCACGGGGCAGCCGCAGCGCAAAGAACAGCGCGGCCGCGATCGCCGCACACGAGGCGGCGCCCACGCCGCTGCCCACTTCGGCCATAAACGCCGCGATCGCGAATGTACCGCTGCCCGGCGATACCGCCGCGACACCGTGCCACCATGAGTCGATGCCGAGCGGTCCCTGCTCGACAAACCGCAGATACGCGCCAAACGCGAGCACGATTGCGATCGCGCCAAACGCCCACGGCGCCGCAGCTCGCGGCGGCCGCGATGTGTGATCCGGATCATGGCGCCGCGGAGGTGAAACTTGATGCATTGAGCTACAGTAGCGCCGCGAGCTAGAGAGTTTTGTGAGTGCCGCGCGTCGCGCACGATGAGGCGGTAGCCGAGAATATGCTGGGACGGGCGATCCGGCCGCGTAAATTGCTGATCGTGACGTAGACAGCAGGTAACGATGGTGTTACTCTTAGTAGCTGCACTACGGACACCAGTGTGCCTTCATATAGTGGTAGGCCCCGGGAGCTGGCGCGAAAGCGCAAATGAGCCTCGACCGCGTGATCCGATGCACTTCTCGCAAGACCAGGCTCAACCGGCCCGACGGGGCCCACGGAGGTAGTTTCCTTGGCTGCTGCGCGCAACGCATCGTCCACCACCCAACCGAAGAACGGTCGCAATCACGAGCGCCTGTCCTTCGCCAAGATTTCCGACACGCTGTCGGTGCCAAACCTGTTGGCGCTGCAGCTTGAGAGCTTTGAATGGCTCGTCGGTAACGACGCCTGGAAGCAGCGCGTCGCCGAGGCACAGGCTCAAGGGCGCGATGACATCGCCCTGAAGAGTGGCCTCGAAGAGATCTTTGACGAGATCTCACCGATCGAAGACAACGCTGGCACCATGCAGCTGTCGTTCGAGAACCCGATCCTCGATGATCAGAAGTTCACCATCGAGGAGTGCAAGGAGCGCGGTAAGACCTACGCGGCTCCTCTGTACGTCGAGGCGGCGTTCTACAACACCGAGACTCAGGTACTCAAGAGCCAGACCGTTTACATGGGTGACTTCCCCATCATGACGGACAAGGGCACGTTCATCATTAACGGCACCGAGCGCGTCATTGTGTCGCAGCTTGTGCGTAGCCCCGGTGTGTACTTCGAGCGCGCACAGGAGAAGACGAGCGATAAAGACGTCTTCACCGCACGCGTGATCCCAAGCCGTGGTGCATGGCTCGAGTTTGAGGTCGATAAGCGCGACCAGGTTGGTGTGCGTATCGACCGCAAGCGTAAGCAGTCGGTCACGGTGTTCCTCAAGGCTCTCGGCATGACCACCGAAGAGATCATGGAAGAGTTCACCGGCTACGAGTCGATCATGCTGACCCTGGAGAAGGACACCGTCCTCACCCAGGAAGAAGCGCTGAAGGACATCTACCGCAAGCAGCGTCCGGGCGAGCAGGTTGCGATCGAGGCTGCCAAGGCACTGCTCGATAACAGCTACTTCAATGAGAAGCGCTACGACCTCGCGAAGGTCGGTCGTTACAAGATCAACCGCAAGCTGGGCGTTGACGCCCCCATCACCGACTCGGTGCTGTCGCTTGAGGACATCATTGCGACGATCAAGTACCTCGTCGGTCTGCACGCAGAGACGAAGACGCTGCCCGGCGTACGCGACGGCAAGCCCTTCGACAACCGCCTCGACACCGATGACATCGATCACTTTGGCAACCGTCGCATTCGCGCCGTGGGCGAGCTGATCCAGAACCAGGTGCGCACCGGCCTCAGCCGCATGGAGCGCGTTGTGCGCGAGCGCATGACGACTCAGGACATCGAAGCGATTACGCCGAACACCCTGATCAACACACGCCCCGTGCTGGCCGCGATCAAGGAGTTCTTCGGTACTTCGCAGCTGTCGCAGTTCATGGACCAGAACAACCCGCTTGCTGGTCTCACGAACAAGCGTCGTCTCTCGGCCCTCGGCCCGGGCGGTCTCTCACGTGACCGCGCAGGCGTTGAGGTGCGAGACGTGCACCCTTCGCACTACGGCCGTATGTGCCCCATTGAGACCCCTGAAGGCCCGAACATTGGCCTGATCGGTGCACTCGCAACGTTTGCGCGCATCAACGCGTTCGGCTTCATCGAGACGCCCTACCGCCGCATTCTTGATGGCAAGGTCACTGATCAGGTTGACTACCTCACCGCGCACGAAGAGGACGAGTACCTCATCGCGCAGGCTGGCGCGCCCCTCACCGAGGACGGCACGTTTGCAGAGGAGCAGGTGCTTGCACGCCCCCGCGGCTCTGAGGTGATGATGGTCGACGCTAACCGCGTGGACTACATGGACGTCTCGCCCCGCCAGATGGTGTCGGTCGCGACGTCGCTGATTCCGTTCCTCGAGCACGACGATGCGAACCGCGCGCTCATGGGTGCGAACATGCAGCGCCAGGCTGTGCCGCTCGTGCGCTCCGAGTCGCCCGTTGTGGGCACCGGTATGGAGGGCTACGCAGCCATCGACGCCGGTGATGTTGTTGTCGCCGAGAAGAGCGGCGTGATTGAAGACGTTTCGGCTGATGTCGTGACGATTCAGCTCGACGAGGGTGGCCGTAAGAGCTACTTCCTGCGCAAGTTCGATCGCTCGAACCAGGGCACGAGCTATAACCACCGCGTCATCGTCAAGGAGGGTGAGCGCATCGAGGCCGGCGAGGTCATCGCTGACGGCCCCGCCACCGAGAACGGTGAGCTCGCGCTTGGCAAGAACCTGCTCGTCGCGTTCATGCCCTGGGAGGGCCTCAACTTTGAGGACGCCATCATCCTGAGCCAGAACCTGGTGAAGGACGACACGCTGTCGTCGATCCACATCGAGGAATACGACATCGATGCGCGCGACACCAAGCTTGGCAAGGAGGAGATCACTCGTGACCTCCCCAACGCGAGCATGGAGGCGCTGAAGGATCTCGACGAGCGCGGCATCATCCGCATCGGCGCCGAGGTTGGCCCCGGCGACATTCTCGTCGGCAAGGTGACGCCCAAGGGCGAAACCGAGCTCTCGGCAGAAGAGCGCCTGCTGCGCGCCATCTTCAACGAGAAGAGCCGCGAGGTGCGTGACACCTCACTCAAGGTGCCGCACGGTGTCTCGGGTACCGTCACGTCGGTGAAGGTGTTTGACGCAGAGAACGACAACGACGACGAGCTGGGCTCGGGCGTCAACCAGCGCGTGGTCGTCTACATTGCGCAGAAGCGTAAGATCACCGAGGGTGACAAGCTTGCTGGCCGTCACGGCAACAAGGGCGTCATCTCGAAGATCCTCCCCGTCGAAGACATGCCCTTCCTCGCCGACGGTACCCCCGTCGACGTGATCCTCAACCCGCTCGGTATCCCCGGTCGAATGAACTTCGGCCAGGTGCTCGAGATTCACCTCGGCTGGATCGCCAAGCAGGGCTGGAAGGTTGAGGGCGCTCCCGAGTGGGCAGCGAAGCTGTCGGAGCAGGCTCTCGAGGCTGCACCCAACACGAAGGTCGCAACCCCCGTGTTCGACGGCGCGTCAGAGGCAGAGATCGCGGGTCTTCTTGACTCGACGCTCCTCACACGCGACGGCGAACGCCTGGTCGATCACACGGGCAAGACGCAGCTGTTTGACGGCCGCTCGGGTGAGCCGTACCCGTACCCGATCTCGGTCGGCTACATGTACATCCTCAAGCTGCACCACCTCGTGGACGATAAGATCCACGCGCGTTCAACGGGCCCGTACTCGATGATCACGCAGCAGCCCCTCGGTGGTAAGGCCCAGTTTGGTGGCCAGCGTTTCGGTGAGATGGAGGTGTGGGCACTCGAGGCTTACGGCGCCGCTTACGCGCTGCAGGAGCTGCTCACGGTGAAGTCTGACGACATTCTTGGTCGTGTGAAGGTCTACGAGGCCATCGTGCGCGGCGAGAACATCCCCGAGCCTGGTGTGCCCGAGTCGTTCCGCGTGCTCATGAAGGAGATGCAGTCGCTCTGCCTGAACGTTGAGGTGCTTGGTAAGGACGGCAACGTCGTGAGCCTGCGCGATAACGACGATGAGGCGCACCGCACCGCTGAAGAGCTGGGCATTAACCTTTCCTCCCGCTTCGAGACCTCGTCTGTCGACGAGATCTAAGCCGGATCAAACGACTTAAGTTACCAAGGGAGAACAATTTTGCTCGAGGGACCAGATTTTAACGAGCTGCAGATCCGTCTCGCGACCGCTGAGGACATCCGCAGCTGGTCGTTTGGCGAGGTCAAGAAGCCTGAGACGATCAACTACCGTACGCTGAAGCCTGAGAAGGACGGCCTCTTCGGTGAGCAGATCTTCGGACCCAGCCGCGACTGGGAGTGCTCGTGTGGCAAGTACAAGCGCGTGCGCTACAAGGGCATCGTATGTGAGCGCTGTGGCGTCGAGGTCACCAAGTCAAGCGTGCGCCGTGAGCGCATGGGCCACATTGAGCTGGCCGCACCGGTCACGCACATTTGGTACTTCAAGGGTGTACCTAGCCGTCTCGGTTACCTGCTCGACATGGCGCCGAAGGACCTCGAAAAGGTCATCTACTTCGCCGCCTACATGGTGATCGATGTTGACGAAGAAGGCCGCCACGAAGACCTGGGCGAGCTGGAGGCCGAGCTGCGTCTCGAGCTGAAGACGCTCGAAGACCAGCGCGATATTTCGATCGCACAGCGCCAGCAGCAGGCGGAGTCCGACCTTGCCGCGCTCGAAGCAGAAGGGGCGAAGGCAGATCAGCGCCGTCGCGCCGAGGCTTCGGCCGAAAAGGAAATGACCGCGCTGCGCAAGGGCTTCGATGACGACATCGCTCGCCTGCAGCGCGTGTGGGAGGACTTCCGCAACCTCAAGGTGGGCGACCTCAAGCCCGAGGACGCCGTGTTCGCAGACCTCATGGATCGCTACGGCGACTACTTCGAGGCCTACATGGGTGCCGCTGCCATCAAGAAGCGCCTGGAGAGCTTCGACCTTGAGGCCGAAAGCGAACTACTGCACCTGCAGATCGCTGAGGGTAAGGGTCAGAAGAAGATCCGTGCGATTAAGCGCCTCAAGGTGGTTAACTCGTTCCTGACGACGGGCGCTAGCCCCGCGTCGATGGTGCTCGATGTTGTGCCGGTGATTCCGCCCGAGCTGCGCCCCATGGTGCAGCTTGACGGTGGCCGCTTCGCGACCTCGGATCTGAACGATCTGTACCGCCGCGTGATCAACCGCAACAACCGTCTGCGCCGCCTGCTTGACCTCGGGGCTCCCGAGATCATCGTGAACAACGAGAAGCGCATGCTGCAGGAGGCCGTCGACGCGCTGTTCGACAACGGCCGCCGTGGCCGCCCCGTCACGGGCACCGGCAACCGCGCCCTGAAGTCGCTCAGCGACATGCTCAAGGGCAAGCAGGGTCGATTCCGTCAGAACCTGCTCGGTAAGCGCGTTGACTACTCGGGCCGTTCGGTCATCGTGGTCGGCCCGCAGCTGAAGCTGCACCAGTGTGGTCTGCCTAAGCAGATGGCACTTGAGCTCTTCAAGCCGTTCGTGATCAAGCGCCTCATGGATCTGTCGCACGCGCAGAACGTCAAGGCGGCCAAGCGCATGGTTGAGCGCGCACGTTCAGAGGTTTGGGACGTGCTCGAGGAGATCATTCGCGAGCGCCCCGTGATGCTGAACCGCGCACCGACGCTGCACCGCCTCGGTATTCAGGCGTTCGAGCCGCAGCTCGTTGAGGGCAAGGCAATTCAGCTGCACCCCCTCGTCTGCACCGCGTTCAACGCTGACTTCGATGGCGACCAGATGGCAGTTCACCTGCCGCTGTCGGTCGAAGCGCAGGCAGAGGCACGCGTGCTGATGCTCGCATCGAACAACATCCTGAAGCCGTCTGACGGTCGCCCGGTGACGCTGCCCTCACAGGACATGATCATCGGTCTGCACCACCTCACCACCCTCAAGGAGGACGAGGTTGGCGCGGGGCGTGCGTTCGGTTCGATCGCTGAGGCGATCCTCGCTATGGACGAGCACACGCTCGACCTGGGTGCCCCTGTCAAGATTCGTCTTGAGGCGTACACCGACGCAAAGGGTGTGACCTCGGCTAAGCCCGTCATCGTGCAGACGTCACTCGGCCGCGCTATCTTCAACGAGGCGCTGCCGGCTGATTACCCGTACTTTGAGCGCGTCGCAGACAAGGGAACGCTCTCGAGCCTTGTCAACGACCTGGCCGAGCGCTACCCGAAGGTTGAGGTGGCGGCAACGCTTGACCGCATCAAGGATGCGGGCTTCTACTGGGCATCGCGCTCGGGTGTTACCGTCGCGCTG
Organism: Leucobacter faecis; assembly: GCF_054456695.2. Classification (NCBI taxonomy): domain Bacteria; kingdom Bacillati; phylum Actinomycetota; class Actinomycetes; order Micrococcales; family Microbacteriaceae; genus Leucobacter; species Leucobacter faecis. The sequence continues at coordinate 28,207 of NZ_JBTJER020000002.1, read as the reverse complement.
TCTGACGTTGTGACGCCGACAAAGAAGGCTGAAATCATTGCGATGCACGAAGAGCGCGCATCGAAGGTTCAGCGCGACTACGACCGCGGCATGATCCAGGACTCTGAGCGCCACAAGGCACTCACCGAGATCTGGACCGAAGCGACCGACGAGGTTGCAGAGGCGATGCGTGAAGAGTTCCCCAAGGACAACACCATCTTCCGTATGGTGTCGTCGGGTGCTCGTGGTAACTGGCTGCAGATCCGTAACATCGCGGGTATGCGTGGCCTGGTGTCGAACCCGAAGGGCGAGATCATCCCCCGCCCGATCATCAACTCGTACCGCGAGGGCCTGTCGGTGGCCGAGTACTTCATCGCGACCCACGGTGCGCGTAAGGGTCTGGCAGATACCGCTCTGCGTACCGCTGACTCGGGCTACCTGACTCGTCGACTCGTCGACGTTTCGCAGGACGTCATCATTCGTGAGGAAGACTGTGGCACCCGCCGCGGTCTCGACCTTCCGATTGCGGCGCCCGACGCAAACGGCGTGCTCGTAGGCGACGAAAACGTTGAGAACTCGGTGTACGCACGTACGCTCGCGACCGACGCGATCGGTGCAGACGGCGCAGTGGTCGCAACCGGTGGCGAAGACGTGGGCGACGTGCTCATCGCCAAGCTCATCGACGGCGGGGTGACCGAGATCAAGGTGCGCTCTGTGCTCACCTGTGAGTCTGCAGTCGGCGTGTGCGCGACCTGCTACGGCCGTTCGCTTGCGACCGGCCAGCGCGTCGACATCGGCGAGGCCGTCGGCATCATCGCGGCACAGTCGATTGGTGAGCCCGGTACCCAGCTGACGATGCGTACGTTCCACACCGGTGGTTCGGCTTCGGCAGATGACATCACGCAGGGTCTGCCCCGCGTGCAGGAGCTCTTCGAGGCGCGTACCCCGAAGGGTGCGTCACCCATCGCTGAGGCCGCCGGCCGCATCATCATCGAGGACACCCCCAAGGGTCGTACCATTCTGCTGACGCCTGACGACGGCACCGAAGAGAAGGCATATCCCGTGCTCAAGCGCGCGACCCTTCTCGTCGAAGATGGCGATCACGTGCAGCTGGGCCAGCCCTTCCTGCAGGGCACCCTCGACCCGAAGGACATTCTGCAGGTCGGTTCGACCGAGAACGGCAAGCACATCCCCGGTGAGCGTGCTGTGCAGAAGTACCTCGTCGAGGGCGTGCAGGGCGTGTACCGCTCGCAGGGCGTGCCGATCCACGATAAGCACATCGAGGTCATCGTGCGCCAGATGCTGCGCAAGGTCACCGTCGTCGACCACGGCGACACCGAGCTGCTCCCGGGCGCGCTCGTCGACCGCGCAAGCTACCAGCGCATCAACCGCGAAGCACTGCTCGATGGCAAGCGCACCGCGACCGCTCGCTCCGAGGTTATGGGTATCACCAAGGCCTCGCTTGCGACCGAGTCGTGGCTGTCTGCCGCATCGTTCCAGGAGACGACCCGCGTGCTCACGCAGGCAGCGATGGAGGGATCGAAGGATCCGCTCATCGGCCTGAAGGAGAACGTGATCATCGGTAAGCTGATCCCGGCTGGCACCGGCCTGGGCGTGTACCGTGACGTCACCGTGCAGGCGACTGAGGACGCGAAGGCAGAGCGGTACCCCAACCGCCTGTTCGCGACCGAGGGCACGTTCGACGAGAACGACCTGTCGTTCGTTGACTTCGACAGCTTCACGGCTGATGAGTTCAACCCCGGCAACTACAGCTAAGTAGCCGCCACACCGCGCGTGGGCGTTCGCACTTCGGTGCGGGCGCCCACGCGTTTTTTATGCCCCGCTTTTGGCTCTGCGGCGAGGGACGCGCATATTTAGGTGGCAAGCTTGTACTGTGGCGTGATGGTGGAAGGCTCACCAACGATTTTTGATCCCAAGAGGTGAAGCGATGAGCGAAGAACGCGAGACCCCCGCAGCGCGAGCGGCCGAGACTCCAGACACCCCCGCGAACCTCGGCGCGCCCGTCGCCGAGACGGCCGCGAGCGAGACCGAGGTGCTTGAGGCGGTGGAGCGGGCCACGGGGTCGCCCGCTGAGGCGCTGACTGAGTCCAATGTGCAGACACAATCTGATCCGGATCACGCCGCAGCCCAGGCGGCCAGCGCCGCGGGCGGGGAAGCCCCGACCGGGGCCACGAACTCACACGAGTCCGAATCTGTCGGTGCTGCAGTGTCCCAGGCCTCCGTGCACCAGGGCGCCGAGCCCGCGGTCGAGGATCAGGGTGTCGCGCCGACCCCCGAGCTCGCAGAAGAGGCACGCCGACAGGCAATCTCAGAGGTTGATACGCAGCTGAACATCGACATGTCTGCGGGGGCGACTGACCCGACGCTTGGGCTCGACGCCCTGCCGAGCGCGGGCGCCGATGAGGTGCGCGACGGTGAGATTCGTGTCGCAGCCGATCACCCCATGGCGGGACTCTACATGCAGTCCCCCATGCCGCCCGAGATCCGTGGCAACCGCGGCATGGGCGTGCTGATCGCGCTGCTGGCCTGCATCGGGTTCGCGATTGTGAGTGCCGGGGTCGTGGCGGTCACGCTCGCCCCGAAGCTTGCCCCCTCACAGTTCGTTGACGGGCTGCTAGCCGAGCTGCTGTCGTGGGCGTTCATTGCGGGCGCCGTTGCATTCTTTGTGGGCCTCGCAGTGCTCGTGTTGATCGTTGGACGTGCTGGCTGGTGGGCGTATGTGCTGGGTGGGTTCTTCGTGGGTCTGCTCGTCTGGGTCGCGACTGTCGCGGGTCTCGCCGTCGATGAGTCAGGGCTTTCCGTGTTGCTGAACGTCAGCCCGCTCGCGCTGCTTGGCACTTACGGCCTGAGCCTTCCGGCCATAGCCGCGGGTGTAGTGGGGCGCGAGGTCACGGTGTGGTTTGGTGCGTGGATTGGCGCGCGCGGCCGCCGAGTGAAAGCGCGCAACGCTGCCGAGCTGGCCGAGTACGAGGCAGCGCTGGCTGAGGTGCAGGCGAAGTAGCGATGGTTCCCGAACGCCGGCGAGGCGTGACCCGAGGCTATGTTGCGGCGCTGATCGTCGCCACCGGCATCGTCGCGGTTGCGCTCGTCGTGGCGTTTTGGGGTGTCATCGCGCTGTCAACGGGCACCGAACCGGTGATGACCGAGCCTGTAGCACGGTGGGCTGCTCCCGTGGTCATCATGTTCGCGCTCGCGCTCCTCGCGGGGTCGCTGTGGCGCCAGGCTCTCACCCTTTTGCGCGGCCAGCGCAGCCCGGCCTGGGGGCAACTGGTGGTCACCTCGGGAGGCACCTATCTCGTCTGGTGCCTGGGGGGTGTGCTTGCGGGCATGTCAATCGACGACACCTGGATGAGCCCCTACGCCGTCGCGCTTAGCGTAGCGTGGGCCCTCGCCAACCTTGCGTTTTGGGCCGTGCTGGCACGCCGCGTCTACACCGACAGGCCGCCTCCGCGCTGGCCCTGGGAGCGTGCAGAAGAGGGAGAAGGGTGATGGCCGCCATTGACGATCGCGTCTCGGTGGCTGTCGACGCGTGGCTGAGATGGTTGCCCTCGTGGACACCCGGGAGCCATCGTGGCCGTTCTCGGGTGTGCCGACGCTGCACGGGATCTCCGGTGCTTGCGGCTGCCGGTTTTGGCCGTGACGTGCCGCACACCGTGTCGCATGCGCTCACGAGTCGTATGCAGCGCATCGTGGATCGCGAGGTCGACGAGTTTACTGAGCGTGAACTGCCGCTGCTGCACGCTGAGCTGACGGGGGAGGAGCAGCGGCAAGGCACAGGCTACGACCCCGCGGCCGGGCTCGGGCCTGAGTACGACGGGCTCGATCCGGATCCGGAACCAGGTGACCCGGGCCAGCCGTTTCTCTTTACGCTCGCTGGGCTCGCCGAGCAATCTAGACCAGAAGCAGCGCCTCCCCGGCCACCGCTCACCGTTGTCGAACGGCGCGTCCTGGCCGCCGAAATTGCCCGAGCTGACGAGCACGCCGACACCGTAGGGCGCGCAATGTGCCTCGCCCTTGTGGGCCACAGGGCACGAATTAGGGCCGCGCTGGAGCGGTTTGTCGAGCCGCAGGTTCAAGCGCTTCTTGACGAGCTGAGCCACAACCTCGAACCGCCAAACGCGTAGGCCGCGACACGCCCGGCTGGGTGTCGAGTGAATCCTCTTGCGTACGCAGGCTTGTGCGCGTAAAGTGGCTAACTGGTGTGCACCCGTTTGCGCTGCCCTCGAGGCGGTGTGCTGGGCGTTCACCGTTGGGTATGTGAACCGCAAGGTTCGCGCCCCCACGGCATAGCTGCACCCGCACGCGACTACCCCCGGGTAGTCGCAAGCAGCAGCTCAGTTGCGGCGTAAGTCGCAACGCATGCTCATCCATTGAAGCATTCCTGTCACCGTGCAGGACTAAATAGGAGAATCATTGCCTACTATTCAGCAGTTGGTTCGCAAGGGCCGTACGCCGAAGGTCTCTAAGACCAAGGCGCCCGCCCTGAAGGCGAACCCGCAGCAGGCAGGGGTTTGCACCCGTGTCTACACCACCACCCCCAAGAAGCCGAACTCGGCGATGCGTAAGGTCGCTCGTGTGAAGCTTCGTAACGGCACCGAGGTCACCGCCTACATTCCGGGCGAGGGCCACAACCTGCAGGAGCACTCGCTGGTGCTCGTGCGCGGCGGCCGTGTCAAGGACCTCCCCGGTGTTCGTTACCGGATCGTTCGCGGCGCGCTCGATACCCAGGCTGTTAAGGACCGCAAGCAGGCTCGTAGCCGCTACGGCGCGAAGATGGAGAAGAAGTAATGCCTCGTAAGGGTCCTGCTCCCAAGCGTCCCGTAGTCGCCGATCCCGTATACGGCGCACCCATCGTTAGCCAGCTGGTTAACAAGATCCTGGTTGATGGCAAGAAGGGCCTGGCCGAGCGCATCGTTTACGAAGCACTCGAGACCGTAGCCCAGAAGTCAGACCAGGACGCAGTGACCGTTCTCAAGAAGGCGCTCGACAACGTGCGCCCCACCCTTGAGGTTCGTTCACGTCGCGTCGGCGGCAGCACCTACCAGGTGCCCGTCGAGGTTAAGCCGCACCGCGCCAACACCCTCGCACTGCGCTGGCTCACCAGCTACGCGAAGGCTCGTCGCGAGAACACGATGACGGAGCGTCTCACCAACGAGATCCTCGACGCATCCAACGGCCTCGGTGCCGCTGTGAAGCGTCGCGAGGACACTCACAAGATGGCTGAGTCGAACCGCGCGTTCGCACACTACCGCTGGTAGTCACCCATTGGTGGGCCGACTCGTCACAAGCGAGTCGGCCCACCATGGCGGGCCCTAGGCCCGCGATCCCAAACTTCACCCCCACCCGGAGGAGACCCCGTGGCACAAGACGTGCTCACTGACCTGAGTAAGGTCCGCAACATCGGCATCATGGCCCACATTGATGCTGGCAAGACCACCACTACCGAGCGCATCCTGTTCTACACGGGTGTCAACCACAAGCTGGGCGAGACCCACGACGGTGGCGCGACGACTGACTGGATGGAGCAGGAGAAGGAGCGCGGCATCACGATCACGTCTGCCGCCGTGACCTGCTTCTGGAACAAGAACCAGATCAACATCATCGATACGCCCGGCCACGTCGACTTCACGGTCGAGGTTGAGCGTTCGCTGCGCGTGCTCGACGGCGCAGTTGCTGTCTTCGACGGCAAGGAGGGCGTTGAGCCCCAGTCCGAGACCGTTTGGCGTCAGGCTGACAAGTACGAGGTGCCCCGCATCTGCTTCGTCAACAAGATGGACAAGATGGGCGCGGACTTCTACTTCACCGTAGACACCATCATCAACCGTCTGGGCGCTAAGCCGCTCGTCATGCAGCTGCCCATCGGTGCAGAAGCAGACTTCACCGGCGTGGTCGACCTGCTCACCATGAAGGCATTCGTCTGGGAGGGCGATGCTAAGGGTGACGTTACTCTTGGTGCAAACTACGAGACTCGCGAGATCCCTGCTGAGCTCCAGGCGAAGGCCGAAGAGTACCGCGCGACTATCGTTGAGACCGCGGCTGAGACCGACGACGCGCTGCTCGAGAAGTTCTTCGGCGGCGAAGAGCTCACGATCGACGAGATCAAGGGCGGCATTCGTAAGCTCGTTGTCAACAACGAGATCTACCCGGTGTACTGCGGCTCGGCCTTCAAGAACCGTGGCATCCAGCCCATGCTCGACGCTGTTGTGGACTTCCTCCCCAACCCGCTCGACGTTGGTGCAATCGAGGCTCACGATCCCCGCGACGAGTCAATCGTCATCGAGCGTTTCCCGAAGGCCGACGACCCGTTCTCGGCTCTCGCGTTCAAGATCGCTGTGCACCCGTTCTTCGGTCGTCTGACCTACGTACGCGTGTACTCGGGCAAGATTCCTTCGGGCACCCAGGTCATCAACTCGACCAAGGGCAAGAAGGAGCGCATCGGCAAGATCTTCCAGATGCACGCCAACAAGGAGAACCCTGTTGACGATCTGATGGCGGGCAACATCTACGCTGTGATCGGCCTGAAGGACACCACCACCGGTGACACCCTGTCAGACGCAGACAACCAGGTTGTGCTCGAGTCGATGACCTTCCCCGAGCCCGTGATCGAGGTGGCCATTGAGCCTAAGACCAAGGGTGACCAGGAGAAGCTCGGCGTCGCGATCCAGAAGCTTGCAGAAGAGGACCCCACGTTCCGCGTGAGCCTCAACGCAGAGACCGGCCAGACCGTTATCGCGGGCATGGGCGAGCTCCACCTCGACATCCTTGTCGACCGCATGAAGCGCGAGTTCAAGGTTGAAGCTAACGTGGGCAAGCCCCAGGTTGCTTACCGCGAGACGATTCGTCGCGCGGTCGAGAAGTACGACTACACCCACAAGAAGCAGACCGGTGGTTCGGGTCAGTTCGCTAAGGTGCAGATCGCGCTTGAGCCGCTCGAGGTCGAGGGCGACAAGATCTACGAGTTCCAGGACAAGGTGACCGGTGGTCGCGTTCCGCGCGAGTACATCCCGTCGGTCAACCACGGTATCCAGGACGCCATGCAGTACGGCATCCTCGCCGGCTTCCCGCTCGTGGGTGTTAAGGCGACCCTGCTCGACGGCGCTTACCACGACGTTGACTCGTCTGAGATGGCGTTCAAGATTGCTGGATCGATCGCGTTCAAGGAAGCGGCACGCCTCGCGCAGCCCGTCATTCTTGAGCCGATGATGGCCGTTGAGGTTCGTACGCCCGAGGAGTACATGGGCGACGTTATCGGCGACCTGAACTCACGTCGTGGACAGATCCAGTCGATGGAGGACGCGAGCGGCGTGAAGGTTGTGCGCGCACTCGTTCCGCTTTCAGAGATGTTCGGGTACATTGGAGACCTGCGGTCGAAGACCAGCGGTCGTGCAGTGTTCTCGATGACCTTCGACTCCTATGCAGAGGTGCCGAAGGCCGTGGCCGATGAGATCGTTCAGAAGGCTAAGGGCGAGTAACATTGCCCATCGGTGAGCGGCTGGCTGTAAGTTGGCCGCTCGCCGTAGGCTCAGGTCGCGAATGCGGCGCTGAGCTTGTAACATAGGTACACAAACCCTGTACTCGTGCCCTTCGAAATGGTCGAAGGGAAGCGGTACTCATGTCCTGAGGAGGACCATAGTGGCGAAGGCCAAGTTCGAGCGGACCAAGCCGCACGTAAACATCGGTACGATCGGTCACGTTGACCACGGTAAGACGACTCTTACCGCTGCGATCTCGAAGACGCTTGCTGACAAGTTCCCGTCAGACACCAACGTGAAGCGCGACTACGATCAGATCGACTCGGCACCGGAAGAGCGCCAGCGCGGTATTACGATCAACATCTCGCACGTTGAGTACGAGACCCCCAAGCGCCACTACGCGCACGTTGATGCACCCGGCCACGCCGACTACATCAAGAACATGATCACCGGTGCTGCTCAGATGGACGGCGCAATCCTCGTGGTTGCTGCTACTGACGGCATGATGGCTCAGACCAAGGAGCACATCCTGCTCGCAAAGCAGGTTGGCGTTCCTTACCTGCTCGTTGCGCTCAACAAGTGCGACCAGGTTGACGACGAGGAAATCCTCGAGCTCGTCGAGATGGAGGTCCGCGAGGAGCTCTCCAAGCACGGTTACCCCGGCGACGACGTTCCCGTCGTGCGCGTTTCGGGTTACCAGGCTCTCCAGGGCGACGAGAAGTGGGCTAACGCCGTTCTCGAGCTCATGGAAGCAGTCGACGAGAACATCCCCGACCCCGTGCGTGACAAGGACAAGCCCTTCCTCATGCCCGTCGAGGACGTCTTCACGATCACCGGTCGTGGCACCGTTGTGACCGGTCGCGCCGAGCGTGGCACGCTGAAGATCAACTCTGAGGTCGAGATCGTTGGTCTGCGCGACACGCAGAAGACCACCGTTACCGGTATCGAGATGTTCCACAAGCAGCTCGACGAAGCATGGGCAGGCGAGAACTGTGGCCTCCTGCTTCGCGGCACCAAGCGTGAAGACGTTGAGCGCGGCCAGGTTGTTGTTCAGCCCGGCTCGATCACCCCTCACACGAACTTTGAGGGCACTGCCTACATCCTGAAGAAGGAAGAGGGCGGCCGCCACAACCCGTTCGAGACGAACTACCGTCCCCAGTTCTACTTCCGTACGACTGACGTGACCGGTGTTATCACCCTGCCCGAGGACAAGCCGATGGTTATGCCCGGCGACACCACCGACATGACCGTTGAGCTGATCCAGCCCATCGCCATGGAGGACGGCCTCGGCTTCGCAATCCGTGAGGGTGGCCGCACCGTCGGCGCCGGCACGGTGACCAAGGTTCTCTCCTAAGTCTTAGCTCGCTAAGTCTCTAGGTAGACCTACAAAACCCCCGGGAGTGATCCCGGGGGTTTTGTGTATTTCGCGGCCTGGTCGCTCACGCGGCGCGTTGAAACCGCTTCGTTGGATGTCGGCCTGAGGCGGTTGGCAGAAACTCCACGTGGCGAGGAGTATCCTCGAGGGTGGGAGGGTTTAATTCTGCCCTCATATAGCAGAGCGAACGGAGCAGGAGTGCCGCAGACCGCAGCCGAACGCATCACCCACTTTGCGCGGCAGTATGGCGCGCTCTACCTTCTCGACGCACTGGCGTGGACCGTCGCGATTCTCGTGGCCCTCGTGCTCAGGTTCGACTTTAACCTGCCGCGTATTTCGTGGGGCTCAACCATCGCTGTGATTGGTGTCACGGCGCTGCTGCAGTTGCTGGGTGGTTGGCTGACGTGGCTGTACCGTAACCGGTACGCCATCGGCAGCTTTGACGAGGTACGCGCCTTGGTAATAGACATCACCGGCGTGATGATCTTCGCGTGGCTGTTCGCGTTCGTAGTGGGCTACGGTAACGGCATTCCTCGCAGCACGCTCGTGATCGCAGCCCCGATCACCTTCAGCCTGATGGGGGTCGCAAGGTACCTGATCCGGCTTCGCAGTGAACGGCAGTTGCTGCCGGGCGATGAGGCCGAGAACACACTGCTCTATGGAGCCGGGTATTTGGGGGTGCAGACCGCGAAGCGGCTGCTCACAGATTCCAAGGGGTCAGCAATGCCCGTTGGCTTTATTGATGACGATTTGACCAAGCGTAACCAAGAGGTGCGTGGGGTGCGTGTACTCGGCGGGATCGACGATCTGTCGCGTATTGCGCGGGAGACGCGGGCCACAAAGCTTATTGTGTGCATCGGTGATGCCGACGCCGCGATGATGCGTCGAGTCGATAAAGCGGCCGAGAAAGCCGGCATGACTGCGTTGGTGCTGCCACCTTTGGCGCAGATTCTGCAAAATAAGTCAGTCATCGCCAACGTGCGTGAGCTGTCGATTGAAGACTTGATCGGGCGGCATCCTGTGCGGCTCGAGACTGAGTCGATCGCCGAGTATCTGCAGGGCAAACGCGTGCTCGTGACGGGTGCCGGTGGTTCGATCGGGTCTGAGCTGTGTAGGCAGCTTGCTAACTTTGCCCCGAGCGAGCTGATCATGCTCGACCGCGACGAGACCGCGCTGCAAGAGAGCCAGCTGTCCATTAGTGGCCACGGGCTGCTCGACACGAACGACGTTGTGCTCGCCGACATTCGCGATGCCGACGCGTTGCGCCACATTTTCCTTGAGCGTAAGCCCGACGTCGTGTTTCACACGGCTGCGCTCAAACACTTGCCGATGCTTGAGCAGTACCCCGATGAAGCGTGGAAGACCAACGTGCTGGGCACACTGAACGTGCTGCGCGCGGCGCAAGCAGCTGGGGTAGGAACCTTCGTCAATATTTCAACCGATAAGGCGGCGAACCCGACGAGCGTGCTTGGGCACTCGAAGCGAGTCGCAGAGAAACTCACCGCCTGGATGGCGCAGCAGACCGACATGCGGTATCTCTCCGTGCGATTTGGCAACGTGATCGGAAGCCGCGGATCAATGCTGCCCACGTTCCGTAAGCTCATCGACAAGGGCGGCCCGTTGACGGTGACGCACCCAGATGTGACGCGCTACTTCATGACGATCCCTGAGGCTTGCCAGCTCGTCGTGCAGGCGGGCGGCATTGGCCGTCAGGGTGAGGTGTTGATCCTCGAAATGGGGGAGCCGGTATCGATTCTCGACGTGGCGAAGCGCATGATTGCACAGTCCGGCAAGGACGTCGAGATCGTTTTCACGGGCCTGCGCCACGGAGAAAAACTGCACGAAGAGCTCACAGGCGAAGGCGAGGGTAACGAGCGTCCGTTCCACCCGATGATCTCGCACGCGCATGTCGACACGATCTCGCCCGAGGTGCTCGATCACGAGGGCTGGGTGGCTCGCATGGACCTGACCCGGGCTGCTGAGGAGCGAGTGCACTAATGGAGCTCACGATAGCTCTGCTCGCGGGCCTTCTCACACTCCTCGGTAGTTTGTTGCTGCCGTTCGCGGTGCGACCGCTGCTCGTGAAGCTCGGCATCATGGACGTGCCCAACGAGCGCTCTTCCCACTCGCGACCGGTGCTGCGCGGCCTCGGCCTCGCCGTTCTCCTCGCGATGACGGTCTCTGGCGGCTTTGCGCTGCTGCTGTATTCGCTCGATTTCTCTGAGCGGTCCGGCTGGGTGACGCTCGCGATCATCGTCGCCGGATCCCTGTGCGCCGGCCTGCTCGGCCTTGCCGAGGACTTGCACGGGGTGAGTGTGCGGGTGCGTAGCGTGCTGTTGCTCTTGATCGCGCTGCTGACCCCGATTGCGTTGGTGTGGGCGCAACAGCTCACCGGCGCAAACATGTTTAGTGCGTTGCGGGGGAGTGCCTCATTTGGGTGGTCTGCGTCGGCCCCCGGTTTGCAATTGCCGCTGTGGGCCACGGCGTTGCTCGTGTTGTACGCAGTGTTTTTTATCTCGAGCTACATCAACGTCGCAAATTTCATGGACGGGCTCAACGGGATCAGCGGCGTTCATGGTGTGATCGCTGGCGCAACGTTCGCGGTCTCGGGCTGGGTAGTCGGGCTCCCGTGGCTCGTCGCGGCCGGTCTGATCCTGGCCGCTGGTTTCGCCGGCTTCTTGCCTTGGAACCTGACACGGCCGGGAGCCTTTCTCGGTGATGTTGGAAGCTACCTGCTGGGGGGAGCTACCGCGATCACCAGCTTCGCGGCGTTGCTAGCGGGGGTGCCGCTTCTCGCGACGATCGGGCCCATGGTGATCTACTTCGGCGATGTGGGAGTGACGCTTGTGAAGCGCGTGCGCGCGGGGCACAAATGGGATGAACCCCATAAGGAACACACGTATCAACGGCTCCAGCAGATGGGCTACACGCACGTGCAGGCGTCAAGCTTTACAGCGGGGGCGACGTTGCTCGCTTCGCTGCTCGGTCTCGCTTCACTCTTCACCGGCGTTGTTGGCGCACTTGCGCTCCTTGCCGCCGGCCTAGGCGTGTTGGTTTTCTACCTAGCGCTCCCGAAACTCTTGCGATCTCGCGCGTAGCGCGGCACACGACACGCGACACGCCCGGGTTGCATCATCTCGCGGGGCGTGCGAGAATATACAGGTTCAGTACTCCATGCCTCGGCGTGGATCACTGCCAGGCAGTGCATAACCGCCTCGAGAAATCGGGGTTTTGGTTAGGCCGCGGGTAGCGAACGAAAACCATGCGCGCAGAGGCGGCCAAGATTTAGTCTGGCCGTTTTTGTACGAGTGGGCCACCTTTGCTTGCACGGGTGGTTTTGACAGGTGAACAGAGACCCAGCACGTAGAGCCCTAGGGCTCAGCTATGCCACGGGCGCTGGTACGTAAGACGTCCAATGCGTCACGCCACAAGCGTGAAGTACGACGCAAGTAGAAAGTAGAGATGTCATGGCGGGACAAAAGATCCGCATTCGACTCAAGTCGTATGACCATGAGGTCATCGACAGCTCAGCACGTAAGATCGTCGACACGGTGACCCGCGCGGGTGCAACTGTGATCGGCCCCGTGCCGCTCCCCACCGAGAAGAACGTGATCGCAGTGATCCGTTCACCTCACAAGTACAAGGACAGCCGCGAACACTTCGAGAAGCGCACGCACAAGCGCCTCATCGATATCGTGGATCCCACTCCCAAGGCAGTCGATTCGCTGATGCGTCTCGATCTCCCTGCCGATGTCAACATCGAGATTAAGCTCTAAGGGAGGTCCGAACATGTCAGTAGTACGCAACGTGAAGGGTCTTCTGGGCACCAAGCTCGGTATGACGCAGGTCTGGGACGAGAACGGCAATGTCGTTCCCGTGACCGTTATTGAGGTGGCCCCCAACGTGGTCACGCAGATCCGTACCCCCGAGGTCGACGGCTACAGCGCCGTGCAGATCGCGGCTGGTCAGATCGACCCCCGCAAGGTGAACAAGCCGACCGCGGGTCACTTCGAGAAGGCAGGCGTTACGCCTCGCCGTCACCTCACCGAAGTTCGCACCTCGGACGCGGCTGAGTACAGCCTCGGCCAGGAGCTCACCGTTGGCGAGTCCTTCGAAGCCGGTCAGAAGATCGACGTCGTTGGCACTTCCAAGGGCAAGGGCTTCGCTGGCGCTATGAAGCGTCACAACTTCAAGGGTGTGGGTGCCTCGCACGGTAACCACCGCAACCACCGTAAGCCCGGCTCCATCGGCGGCGCGGCGACCCCCGGTCGCGTGTTCCGCGGTAAGAAGATGGCAGGCCGTATGGGTGGCGAGCGCGTGACCGTGCAGAACCTCATCGTCCAGGCGATCGATGCTGAGAAGGGTCTCATCCTGGTAAAGGGTGCAGTTCCCGGTGCTCGCGGTCGTCTCGTTTTCGTTCGCAACGCAGTGAAGGGAGCGTAAGTTCATGACTACCGCTACCAAGCTCGATGTTTCGCTGCCGGAGGCAATCTTCGGCGCAGAGACCAATGTCCCGCTGATCCACCAGGTGGTCACCGCTCAGCTCGCAGCTGCGCGCCAGGGCACGCACAAGACCAAGACCCGTGGCGAACGCTCGGGTTCGGGTGTCAAGCCGTTCAAGCAGAAGGGTACCGGCCGCGCCCGTCAGGGTTCGGTTCGTATGCCTCAGCACCGCGGCGGCGGCATCGTTCACGGGCCCGTGCCCCGCGATTACTCGCAGCGCACCCCCAAGAAGATGATTGCTGCAGCGCTCAACGGTCTGCTCTCGGATCGCGCACGCGCGAACCGTCTGCACGTTGTTGAAAGCTTCGGCATCGGCGACAAGCCCAGCACCAAGACTGCACGCGAGTTCCTCGCGCAGGTCGCACCGGGCAAGCGTGTTCTCGTCGTTATCAGCCGCGAGGACGAGGTCACGGCGCTCAGCGTTCGTAACCTCCAGTTCGTGCACGTCCTGTTCCAGGACCAGCTCAACGCCTACGACGTGGTCGTCAGCGACGATCTCGTCTTCACCAAGGCAGCCTTCGACGCATTCGTCGCCGGCCGCGCCGCCAAGGAGGACACGAAGTGAGCCTGAACAAGTCTGCACACGACGTCATCATCCGCCCTATCGTTTCCGAGAAGAGCTACGGCCTGATCGACGCAAACGGCCAGTACACCTTTGAGGTACAGCCGACCGCGACGAAGACCGAGATCAAGCTCGCGATCGAGTCGGTGTTCGGGGTTAAGGTCGCTTCGATCAACACCCTCAACCGCAAGGGCAAGACCCGCCGCACCAAGTTTGGCACCGGTAAGCGCAAGGACACCAAGCGCGCCATCGTCAAGCTGAAGTCGGGCTCCATCGACATCTTCACGGCTGCGCTGTAGAAGGGGCGAAAAGGAACACACTATGGCTATTCGTAAGTACAAGCCGACGACCCCCGGTCGTCGCGGGTCGAGCGTCGCCGATTTCGCCGAGATCACGCGCTCCACTCCCGAGAAGGCACTGCTGCGTCCGCTCCCCAAGACGGGCGGTCGTAACAACCAGGGCCGTATCACTACCCGTCACATCGGTGGTGGCCACAAGCGCCAGTACCGCGTTATCGACTTCCGTCGTAACGACAAGGACGGCGTGAACGCCAAGGTCGCGCACATCGAGTACGATCCCAACCGCACCGCGCGTATCGCGCTGCTGCACTTTGAGGACGGCACGAAGCGTTACATCATCGCCCCGAACAAGCTGAAGCAGGGCGACATTGTTGAGTCGGGTGCTGGCGCGGATATCAAGCCGGGCAACAACCTGCCGCTCAAGAACATCCCCACCGGTACGGTCATTCACGCCATTGAGCTGAAGCCCGGCGGCGGTGCGAAGATGGCTCGTTCGGCTGGTTCGTCGGTGCGTCTCGTTGCTAAGGACGGCCCGTACGCTCAGCTGCGTCTGCCCTCGGGCGAGATCCGCAACGTCGACGCGCGCTGCCGCGCGACCGTCGGCGAGGTGGGTAACGCCGAGCAGTCGAACATCAACTGGGGTAAGGCCGGCCGTATGCGCTGGAAGGGCGTCCGCCCGACCGTTCGTGGCGTTGTCATGAACCCTGTTGATCACCCGCACGGTGGTGGCGAAGGCCGCACCTCAGGTGGCCGTCACCCGGTCAGCCCGTGGGGCCAGAAGGAAGGCCGCACGCGCCGTCCGAACAAGGAAAGCGACAAGCTCATTGTGCGTCGCCGTACCGTTGGCAAGAAGCGCTAGTCCGCGGGTAGGAGAGAGTAGAAGATGCCTCGTAGTCTCAAGAAGGGCCCCTTCGTCGATAACCACCTGCTCAGCAAGGTAGTTGTCCAGAACGAAGCTGGCACCAAGAATGTGATCAAGACCTGGTCGCGCCGCTCGATGATCATCCCCGCAATGCTGGGACACACCATCGCGGTTCACGACGGTCGTAAGCACATTCCCGTGTTCGTCACCGAAACCATGGTTGGGCACAAGCTGGGCGAGTTCGCGCCCACCCGCACCTTCCGTGGCCACGTGAAGGACGACAAGAAGGGCCGTCGCCGCTAAGCGGCGACGTGAAGGAGGAAGAGAAATGGTGGAGTCGATCGCACGCGTGCGTCATATCCGCATCACCCCCCAGAAGGCCCGTCGCGTTGTTGACCTGGTTCGTGGAAAGAACGCTCAGGAGGCACTTGCCATCCTGAAGTTCGCCCCGCAGGCTGCAGCTGAGCCCGTGTTCAAGCTGGTTGCTTCGGCAATCGCTAACGCACGTGTGAAGGCTGACAAGGAGAACCTGCGTCTGAACGAGGACGAGCTTGTAATCGCTCGCGCCTTTGTCGACGAGGGCGCAACGCTCAAGCGTTTCCGCCCCCGTGCACAGGGCCGCGCTTTCCGCATCAACAAGCGCACGAGCCACATCACGGTTGTTATTGCAACCGCTGATGAGCTTGCGGCAGCGAAGAAGGGAGCCAAGTAAATGGGCCAGAAGATTCATCCCTACGGCTTCCGCCTCGGGATCACCACTGATCACGTCTCGCGCTGGTTCTCGGACTCGACCAAGAAGGGTCAGCGTTACGCTGACTACCTGGCCGAGGACATCAAGATCCGCCAGCACCTGACCAAGCAGCTTGATCGCGCCGGCGTTTCGCGTGTCGAGATCGAGCGCACCCGTGACCGTGTTCGCGTGGACATCCACTCGGCACGCCCCGGTATTGTGATTGGCCGCCGCGGTGCTGAGGCTGAGCGCATTCGCGCTGACCTCGAGAAGCTCACCGGCAAGCAGATCCAGCTCAACATCCTCGAGGTGAAGAACCCCGAGGCTGACGCTCAGCTCGTCGCTCAGGGTGTCGCAGAGCAGCTCGCTGCTCGCGTGGCATTCCGCCGTGCGATGCGCAAGGGCCTCCAGGGCGCACAGCGCGCTGGCGCCAAGGGCATCCGGATCCAGGTCTCAGGCCGTCTTGGCGGCGCCGAGATGAGCCGCTCGGAGTTCTACCGCGAGGGTCGCGTGCCGCTGCACACGCTCCGTGCGAACATCGATTACGGCTTCTACGAGGCTAAGACCACCTTCGGCCGCATTGGCGTGAAGGTCTGGATCTACAAGGGTGACCTCACCAACAAGGAACTCGCTCGCGAGCAGGCGGCCCAGAAGCCGTCGCGTGACCGTGGCGACCGCCGTCGTGCACCTCGCGGTGCACAGGCCGAGGCTGCACCCGCTGCAGCAGGAGCGGAGAAGTAAGCATGCTGATTCCCCGTCGAGTCAAGTACCGCAAGCAGCACCACCCCGGCCGTAGCGGCCAGGCAAAGGGCGGCACGAAGGTTTCCTTCGGCGAGTTCGGTATCCAGGCCCTGACCCCCGCATATGTGACCAACCGTCAGATCGAGTCCGCTCGTATCGCCATGACGCGTCACATCAAGCGTGGTGGCAAGGTATGGATCAACATCTACCCGGATCGTCCCCTCACCAAGAAGCCCGCGGAAACCCGCATGGGTTCGGGTAAGGGTTCACCCGAGTGGTGGGTGGCCAACGTCAAGCCGGGCCGCGTCCTCTTTGAGGTCGCAGGCGTTGATGAGCAGCTTGCGCGCGAGGCAATGACCCGCGCAATTCACAAGCTGCCTCTGAAGGCCCGCATTATTAAGCGCGAGGAGGGCGACGCGTAATGGCGATCGGGACCAAAGAACTGGCCATCACGGAGCTAGATTCGTTCGAGAACGAGCGTCTGGCTGAAGAGCTCAAGAAGGCTAAGGCCGAGCTCTTCAACCTGCGCTTCCAGTCGGCCACCGGCCAGCTGGAGAGCCACGGCCGCGTGCGCCAGGTGAAGCGCGACATCGCTCGCATTTACACCGTGCTGCGTGAGCGCGAGCTCGGCATTCGGGTCACCCCCGCAGCCGTGCCGGCCAAGGCCACCAAGAAGACCGAGCAGGCGGATGCCGCCGCTGATACGAAGGAGGCCTAAACATGGCTGAGGTCGAAAACGAACAGCGCGGCTACCGTAAGACGCGCCGCGGCTACGTCGTCAGCGACAAGATGGACAAGACCATCGTTGTCGAGGTCGAGGACCGCGTTAAGCACCCCCTCTACGGCAAGGTGATGCGCCGTTCGTCGAAGGTGAAGGCCCACGACGAGCAGAACACCGCAGGCATCGGCGATCTCGTGCTCATCCACGAGACCCGTCCGCTCAGCGCGTCAAAGCGCTGGCGCCTGGTCGAGATCCTCGAGAAGGCGAAGTAAGCCTCAGGCTTACTGAGTAAGGAGTAGCTAGTGATTCAGCAGGAATCCCGACTCAAGGTTGCCGATAACACCGGCGCCAAGGAGTTGCTTACCATTCGTGTTCTCGGAGGTTCGCGTCGTCGTTACGCCGGTCTCGGTGACACGATCGTCGCGACCGTCAAGGACGCGATCCCCGGCGGTAACGTGAAGAAGGGTGACGTCGTCAAGGCAGTCATCGTTCGCACGCGCAAGTCGACCCGTCGCGCTGATGGCTCGTACATCAGCTTCGACGAGAACGCTGCCGTCATCCTTAAGGCCGACGGGGAGCCCCGCGGTACCCGTATCTTCGGGCCGGTCGGACGTGAGCTTCGCGACAAGAAGTTCATGAAGATCGTCTCGCTCGCACCGGAGGTGATCTAGTCCTATGGGCATGAAGATCAAGAAGGGTGACCTCGTAGAGGTCATCTCGGGCCCGTCGCAGGAGCGCGGCGGCTACAAGGGCAAGCAGGGCCGTGTGCTCGAGGTTCTCACCGACACCGACCGCGTTCTGGTCGAAGGCGTGAACTTCGTAACCAAGCACGTCCGTGTTGGCCAGTCGAGCCAGGGCGCACGCGAGGGTGGCATCGAGACCGTAGAGGCCCCGATCCACATCTCCAACGTCGCCATCGTCGACCCCGAGACGAAGAAGCCCACTCGCGTTGGCTTCCGCGTTGAAGAGGTCGAGAAGGACGGCAAGAAGAAGGCCGTGCGCGTGCGCTACGCCAAGAAGTCAGGGAAGGATCTTTAATGACTGAGACGAAGATTCAGCCCCGTCTGAAGCAGAAGTACCGCGCGGAGATCGTGCCCGCACTGCGTGAGGAGTTCTCGTACGAGAACATCATGCAGGTTCCCGGCGTCGTAAAGGTCGTCGTGAACACGGGTGTCGGTGAAGCCGCACGCGACAGCAAGGTCATCGAGGGCGCGATTGCCGACCTCATGAAGATCACGGGCCAGCGGCCCATGGTCACCAAGGCTCGTAAGTCGATCGCACAGTTCAAGCTGCGCGAGGGCCAGGCCATTGGTGCACACGTTACCCTTCGTGGTGACCGCGCCTGGGAGTTCCTGGACCGCCTGATCTCGCTCGCACTGCCCCGTATCCGCGATTTCCGCGGTCTCTCGGCTAAGCAGTTCGACGGAAACGGCAACTACACCTTCGGATTGACCGAGCAGAGTGTGTTCCACGAGATTGATCAGGATAAGATTGATCGCGTGCGTGGCTTCGACATCACGATCGTAACCACGGCCAAGACTGACGACGAGGGTCGTGCGCTGCTTCGCGCGCTCGGCTTCCCGTTCAAGTCCGAATAATTAAATAGTCCAAGCGGACGGGTGCCCGAGGTAATCCTCGGGCACCCGCACCGTGTATCACCCAGGTCACGCTCCCTGTACCGGAGCGTGATACCAGGCGAGAAAGAAAGAGTCACTCATGACGATGACTGATCCGGTCGCAGATATGCTGACCCGACTGCGCAACGCCAACAGCGCACATCATGACGACGTTTCGCTCCCCGGCTCAAAGCTGAAGGAGCGGATCGCCGAGATCCTCAAGACCGAGGGTTACATCAAGGACTGGAAGGTTGAGCCTGCACGCGTCGGCACGACCCTCACCATGTCGCTGAAGTACGGCCCCAACCGCGAGCGCTCGATCGAAGGCATCAAGCGCGTTTCCAAGCCCGGTCTGCGTGTTTACGCAGGCTCGACTGAGATCCCCAACGTTCTCGGCGGCCTCGGCATCGCGATCCTGTCCACCTCTTCGGGTCTCCTCACGGGGCGCGAGGCTGATCAGAAGGGCGTAGGCGGGGAAGTCCTCGCTTACGTGTGGTAAGCCGTCATGTCACGTATCGGTAAGCTTCCCATCACCGTTCCCGGTGGTGTAGACATCAAGATCGATGGCCAGAATGTCACGGTCAAGGGCCCCAAGGGCGAGCTGACGCTCGCTGTGGCAGAGCCCATTCGCGCAAAGGTTGAGGACGGCCAGCTCCTGGTTACGCGCCCCGACGATGAGCGCGATTCACGAGCACTGCACGGTCTGACCCGCACGCTCATCCACAACAACATCATCGGTGTGACCGAGGGCTACGCTAAGCAGCTCGAGGTCGTTGGCACCGGTTACCGCGTGCAGCAGAAGGGCACCGGCCTCGAGCTGGCACTCGGCTTCTCGCACCCGGTGATCGTTGACGCTCCCGAGGGCATCACGCTTTCGGTCGAGGGCAACACGAAGATCACCGTTGCCGGTATCTCCAAGCAGGGGGTCGGAGAGGCCGCCGCTAACATCCGCAAGCTGAAGAAGCCGGAGCCCTACAAGGGCAAGGGTATTCGTTACGCTGGCGAGAATGTCCGTCGCAAGGCTGGAAAGGCTGGTAAGTAACGATGGCCGCTTCAATGTCCCGGGCTAAGGGTCGTACGGCTGCGCGTATCCGCCGCCACGCCCGCCTGCGTAAGAAGATCGTCGGCACGGAGGCTCGTCCCCGTCTCGCAGTGACGCGCTCAGCTCGTCACGTATTCGTTCAGGTCATCGACGATGCAAAGGGCTTCACGCTCGCATCGGCTTCGACCATGGAAGCTGATCTGCGCGCTTTCGAGGGTGACAAGACCGCCAAGGCCCGCAAGGTCGGCGAGCTCGTCGCTGAGCGTGCGAAGAGCGCCGGTGTAGACACCGTCGTGTTCGACCGTGGTGGCAGCAAGTATGCCGGCCGCGTCGCAGCGATCGCCGATGGCGCTCGCGAAGGGGGGCTGACCCTGTGAGCAACGAAACGAAGGAGCAGCAAGTGTCTGCAGAGGCTCAGGCTGATACCCAGGCCGCACCGGCCCAGGATCACCGCAGCGAGCCGCGCGAGCAGCGTCGCGGCAGCCGTGATCGCGGCACTCGCAACGAGCGCGGCGGTCGTGACCGCAACGAGAGCCAGTTCCTCGAGCGCGTCGTTACGATCAACCGTGTGTCGAAGGTCGTCAAGGGCGGCCGCCGCTTTAGCTTCACCGCGCTCGTCGTGGTAGGCGATGGCAACGGCACCGTTGGTGTTGGCTACGGTAAGGCGAAGGAAGTTCCCCTCGCTATCTCCAAGGGCGTTGAGGAAGCGAAGAAGAACTTCTTCCGCGTTCCCCGCGTCGGCAGCACGATTCCCCACCCCGTGCAGGGTGAGGCAGCAGCCGGTGTGGTGCTGCTTCGTCCCGCAGCCGCAGGTACCGGTGTTATCGCCGGTGGCCCCGTGCGCGCCGTACTCGAGTGCGCTGGCATCCACGACGTGCTGAGCAAGTCGCTCGGTTCATCGAACACCCTGAACATCGTGCATGCGACCGTTGAGGCGCTGCAGCAGCTCGAGGAGCCCCGCTCCGTCGCAGCTCGCCGTGGCCTCGACTTCGACCGCGTTGCCCCCGCTCGCATTGTGCGCGCAGAGGCAAAGGCGCTGGCCGACGCTGCCGCGAAGGCAAAGGCAGGTGCGTAATGGCTGCGAGCCTGAAGATTACGCAGACGAAGTCCGTTATCAGTGAGAAGCAGAACCAGCGTGCATCGCTGCGGAGCCTCGGCCTCAAGAAGATCGGCGATTCGGTCGTTCGCGAGGACTCGAAGATCAACCGCGGTTACGTTCGCGCTGTTGCTCACCTGGTAGAGGTTGAGGAGATCGACGCATGAGCGAGAACACTGAGGAGCGCGGCGCAGTGCTGAAGGCACACCACCTTCGCCCCGCCGAGGGTTCCAAGAAGGCTAAGACCCGCGTGGGTCGTGGCGAGGCATCCAAGGGTAAGACCGCAGGCCGCGGCACCAAGGGCACCAAGGCACGCTACCAGGTCAAGGCTGGCTTCGAGGGTGGGCAGATGCCGCTGCACATGCGCACCCCGAAGCTGCGCGGCTTCAAGAACCCGTTCCGCACCGAATACCAGGTCGTGAACGTGGCGAAGCTCGCAGAGCTGTACCCCCAGGGCGGTGAGGTCACGGTTGCTGATCTCGTTGCTAAGGGCGCGGTTCGTGCAAACCATCCCGTCAAGGTACTTGGTGACGGCGACCTGCAGGTCAAGCTCACCATCTCGGTCGACAAGGTCTCGGGCTCAGCAGAGCAGAAGATCGTTGCCGCCGGTGGCGAGATCAAGTAAGTATCCTCACGGATGCTGATTCACTAGTGCTTCGGCGCTGGTGATGGGGGTGGGGCTAGCCGGTGTCAATCACCGGCTAGCTTCCCCCTTTTTTTATGACTTTCACCGTCGCGACCGCGGCGGTTTCGTACGGCCACACGCGGGCGTGTAGGCTGGTGCAATCGGTTCTCGTCGTCAGGCGAAGGCCCCAGGCGACGTTCCCAGGAGGCAGATTTTGTTCAGCGCCATCGGACGGATCTTTCGAACCCCGGATCTGCGGCGAAAGATCGTGTTCACGCTCGCGATCGTTTCGTTGTTCCGGCTCGGTTCGTTTATCCCGACGCCGTTCGTTCAGTTCAGCAATGTGCAGGCGTGTCTTGCAGCAAACCAGCAGGGTGCCTCTGGCCTCTACGAGATGGTGAACCTCTTCAGTGGTGGCGCCCTTCTCCAGCTGTCGATTTTTGCGCTTGGCATCATGCCGTACATTACGGCGTCCATCATCACGCAGCTGTTGCGAGTGGTTATTCCCCACTTTGAGGTGCTCCACAAGGAGGGCCAAGCCGGCCAGGCGAAGCTCACCCAGTACACCCGCTACCTCACTATCGCGCTTGCAGTGTTGCAGTCAACGACGCTGATCACGGTGGCGCGTTCGGGGCAGCTGTTTGGTTCGAGCGCCAATGAGGCGTGCCGTAACCTCGTATCGCAGGAGTGGTGGGCAATTGTCATCATGATCCTCGTGATGACCGCTGGTACCGGCCTCATCATGTGGTTCGGTGAGCTCATCACAGAGCGCGGCGTCGGCAATGGTATGTCGCTTCTGATCTTCACCTCGATTGCGGCATCGTTCCCCAACGCGATGTGGATCATTAAGGAATCACAGGGCTGGGAAGTCTTCTTCCTGGTGACCGCCGTCGGTCTGCTGGTTGTCGCCGCGGTTGTCTTCGTTGAGCAGTCTCAGCGTCGCATCCCGGTGCAGTACGCGAAGCGCGTGGTCGGCCGCCGTACCTACGGTGGTTCGAGCACTTACATTCCGATCAAGGTCAACATGGCCGGTGTGATCCCGGTTATCTTCGCGTCGGCGATCCTCTACCTGCCAATGCTGCTCACGCAGTTCAATCAGCCCAAGATTAACGAAGAGCCCAAGGAATGGGTTGTCTGGGTGCAGAACAACCTCGTGTACGGCGATCAGCCCCTGTACATGCTCGTCTTCTTCTTGCTGATCATCGGCTTCACCTTCTTCTACGTGCAGATTACGTTTAACCCCGAAGAGGTCGCCGACAACATGAAGCAGTACGGTGGCTTCGTTCCCGGCATTCGCGCCGGCCGTCCCACCGCTGAGTACCTGAACTACGTGCTTATGCGCGTCACCTCGGCAGGTTCGCTCTACCTCGGCGTCATTGCACTGATCCCACTCATTGCGCTGTCGTTCTTCGGAGCGAACCAGAACTTCCCGTTCGGTGGTGCATCCATCCTCATTATCGTCGGCGTCGGCCTCGAGACCGTCAAGCAAATTGACGCTCAGCTGCAGCAGCGCCACTACGAAGGGCTTCTTAAGTGACCGAAACCACCACGACCCGACTGCTCATTATCGGGCCCCCCGGCGCAGGCAAGGGAACCCAGGCGAGCCGTATCGCAGAGCGCTACGGGGTCCCCGCAATCTCGACCGGCGACATCTTCCGTGCAAACATCAAGGGTGGCACCGAACTCGGCAAGCAGGTACAGGCGATCATCGAGCGCGGCGAGCTCGTGCCTGACTCGCTGACCAACGAGATCGTGGCCGACCGTCTCACGCAGAGCGACGCCGCATCGGGCTTTTTGCTCGATGGGTACCCTCGCACTGTCGACCAGGTCGACGCGCTCGATGCCATGCTCGTGGGCGACTCACTGGATGCTGTTGTGCTGATCGAAGCAGACACCGATGAGGTCGTGGCGCGACTGCTCAAGCGTGCCGAGCTTGAGGGCCGCGCCGACGATACCGAAGAGGTCATTCGCCACCGCCAGAACGTGTACGCCGACCAGACGGCACCGCTGATCGAGCTGTTCTCGCAGCGCGGCATCCTGGTATCGGTCGACGGCATGGGCGGCGTTGAAGAGGTCGCTGAACGTATCGCATCGGGCCTCGACGCGCAGCTCGGCGCCAAGGCGGTTAGCTAACAAGTGGCACGCAGAGGGATCCTTAAGCGTTCAATCTACAAGTCGCCGGCGCAGCTGCGGCTCATGATTGAGCCGGGCCTCGCGACCGCGGCTGCGCTGGCAGCCGCCAAGGCCGCGATTCGTCCGGGCGTCACGCCGCTTGAGCTCGATGCGCTCGCTGAGGCCGCCATTCGTGAGCGGGGCGGTGAACCCAATTTCATGCTCGAGCCCGGCTATAAGCACACGATCTGCGCCAACGTGAACGACGACGTGGTGCACTCGATTCCCACGGACCGCCCGCTGCAGCCGGGGGACGTAATCGCGGTCGATGCGGGCGCAATCATCGAGGGCTGGAATGGCGACGCCGCGTTTACCGCGGTGGTACCCAACCCGGCAGATCCCGAGCGCACGGCGCAGCTCGAAGAGCTGAGCCGCGTGACGGAGCTCGCGATGTGGACGGGCATTGCCCAGCTCGCTCGAGCCAAATACCTCAACGAGGTTGGTGTGGCGATCGAAGCGTGCGTGAAGCGCGAGAGCAGCTTCGGCGTACTCGAAGACTACATTGGCCACGGTATTGGCCGCAGCATGCATGAGGACCCGCCGGTCTTCAACTACGCGGTGCGCGGCAAGGGCCCCGAGGTGAAGCCCGGGCTTGTAGTCGCCATCGAGCCCATCATTTCTGAGGGCAAGATCGACACCGTGATTCAAGACGATGGCTGGACAGTGTCGATGGCCGATGGGCGCGCGAGCGCCCAGTGGGAGCACTCGGTAGCTGTTCACGCGGGCGGCATCTGGGTGCTCACCGCAGAAGACGGCGGGGCTGCGGGCTTGGCGCCCTTCGGCATCAAGCCGGCTCCGATCGCATAGATAGATCCGGATCAGCATCACCGTTCGACCCTCGGCCCCAGGCCGGGGGTCGAACTGTTTTGGGCGGCGACTTTACAAACACGGCTCGCCCGGGTACTCTTGTTCTTTGGTGCTTTGCGCCTGTTTTTGCGTTCGCAAAACAGGTCTTGGCATTCGCATGACCAGCATAACTACTAGGCGACAGTGAGGCTATGGCGAAGAAAGACGGCGTCATCGAGATCGAGGGACACGTTGTCGAGGCTCTGCCCAACGCGATGTTCCGCGTTGAGTTGACCAATGGACACAAGGTGCTCGCTCACATCTCGGGCAAAATGCGCCAGCACTACATCCGCATCCTCCCCGAGGACCGCGTGATTGTGGAGCTGACGCCCTACGATCTGACCCGCGGCCGCATCGTTTACCGATACAAGTAGTCGCTGGAAAGTAACGGCGCGCGGCACCCCGCGCGTACGAGGACAGCGAACCGGTAAGGAAACATCATGAAGGTTAAGCCCAGCGTTAAGAAGATCTGCGACAAGTGCAAGGTCATCCGCCGCCACGGTAACGTCATGGTGATCTGCGAGAACCCGCGCCACAAGCAGCGCCAGGGCTAATTGCCCGGCCTGTGCGGCCCCGCAGAGCACATAACTAAATATCTACCGCGTATCTAAGAGCGCGCACCGCACAGCGGTTGCGCGTGACACCTCGGGTCGGAGGCCCGATTCCCCGATACGCTTCACACCTCCACTACCGCCAAGGAGAGCCAGAATGGCACGTCTCGCCGGAGTAGACATCCCACGCGACAAGCGCGTTGAGATTGCACTCACTTACATCTACGGCGTCGGCCGGACCAGCGCGCTGCAGACGCTCGCTGCGACCGAGATCGACGGCAACATCCGCGTTAAGGATCTGACCGACGATCAGCTCGTCGCGCTGCGCGACCACATCGAAGGTAACTTCAAGGTTGAGGGTGACCTCCGCCGTGAGGTCGCAGCCGACATCCGCCGCAAGGTTGAGACCGGTAGCTACCAGGGTATCCGCCACCGCAAGGGTATGCCTGTGCACGGCCAGCGGACCAAGACGAACGCTCGTACCCGCAAGGGCCCGAAGCGCACCGTCGCCGGCAAGAAGAAGTAACCGCCGGTCCGTTAGACCAACACACAGAGCTTTTCAGGAGAATACTCAATGGCTGCACCAAAGACCGCGGCACGCAAGCCGCGTCGCAAAGACAAGAAGAACGTTGCAGTGGGCCAGGCCCACATCAAGTCAACGTTTAACAACACGATCGTTTCGATCACTGACACCACCGGTGCTGTGATCAGCTGGGCTTCGTCAGGTGGCGTGGGCTTCAAGGGTTCGCGTAAGTCGACTCCCTTTGCTGCTCAGCTCGCCGCTGAGTCGGCTGCGCGCAAGGCGCAGGAGCACGGCATGAAGAAGGTCGACGTTTTCGTGAAGGGCCCCGGCTCGGGTCGCGAGACGGCGATTCGTTCGCTGCAGGCTGCAGGCCTCGAGGTTGGGTCGATCAACGACGTAACCCCGCAGACCCACAACGGCTGCCGCCCCCCGAAGCGTCGTCGCGTCTAACACGAGCACGAGCGCGTGGCGATGCGTCGCGAATCTTCGTGGCGCATCGTCCCTTCCCTCATTCCCGATACCGCATGAGTCATATAGCGGACTCCAGCGAAAGGACCACACACAGTGCTCATTGCACAGCGACCCACTCTGACTGAAGAATCGATCTCCGAGTTTCGTTCGCGCTTCGCGATCGAGCCGCTCGAGCCTGGCTTCGGCTACACGCTCGGCAACTCGCTTCGTCGTACGCTGCTGTCGTCGATTCCTGGCGCAGCAGTTACGAGCGTTCGTTTCGAGGGTGTCGCCCACGAGTTCACCACCATTCCTGGTGTGACCGAGGACGTCACCGAGATCATCCTGAACATCAAGGGACTTGTCGTCTCGAGCGAGCATGACGAGCCGATCACGGCTTACCTGCGCAAGACTGGTGCAGGCGAGGTTACCGCTGCAGACATCTCGGCTCCGGCCGGTGTCGAGGTGCACAACCCCGAGCTCGTGATCGCTACGCTCAGCGACTCGGCACAGTTCGAGCTTGAGCTGACGATCGAGCGTGGCCGTGGCTACGTTTCGGCCGCACAGAACCGCAACGAGGACGCCGAGGTAGGCCGTATTCCGGTCGACTCGATCTACTCGCCGGTGCTGAAGGTGACCTACCGCGTCGAGGCAACTCGTGCGGGCGAGCGCACTGACTTCGATCGCCTGGTTGTTGACGTTGAGACCAAGCCGGCAATCAGCCCCCGCGATGCAATCGCTTCGGCTGGTTCGACGCTGGTTGAGCTGTTCGGCCTCGCTCGCGAGCTGAACACGGCTGCCGAGGGCGTTGAGATCGGGCCCGCACCCGTTGAGGTTGTGGCCGAGGGTGAGCTGTCGATTCCGATCGAGGATCTCGATCTTTCGGTTCGCAGCTACAACTGCCTGAAGCGTGAGGGCATCAACACGGTCAGCGAGCTCGTTGCACTCTCAGAGGCGCAGCTCATGAACATCCGTAACTTCGGCCAGAAGTCTGTCTTTGAGGTGCGCGACAAGCTCACTGAGATGGGCCTCTCGCTCAAGGACGCGGTGCCCGGGTTCGATGGCGCTCAGTTCTACAGCTACGACGACGACAACAACTAATCGATCCGGCATCGCCTGCCCGATCACTTAATGGAGTAAATCATGCCTAAGCCCAACAAGGGCCCCCGCCTCGGAGGCGGACCTGCACACGAGCGCCTGATGCTCAACCAGATGGCTTCGCAGCTCTTCGAGCACAAGCGTATCCAGACCACCGAGACGAAGGCTAAGCGCCTGCAGCCCCTGGCTGAGCGCCTGGTTACGTTCGCGAAGCGCGGCGACCTGCACGCACGCCGCCGCGTGATGCGTCGCATCCTCGACAACTCGGTTGTGCACGAGCTCTTCACCGAGATCGCGCCGCTCGTTGAGAACCGCGAGGGTGGCTACACCCGTATCATCAAGACCGGTTACCGCAAGGGTGACCGCGCTCCGATGGCGGTCATCGAGCTCGTTCTCGAGCCCGTGAACCCCAAGCCCAAGAAGGCTGCGGCTCCCGCAGCTGAAGAGGCTCCCGTGGTGGAGGACGTCGTAGTTGAGGAGACCACTGAGGTCACCGAGACTGTCGAGGCTCCCGCCGAGGAGAAGGCCGAGTAATTCTCGCCCTTCCACGCAAAAGCGCCCCGCTGATCTGATCAGCGGGGCGCTTTTGCGTCTGCGCATCGATCCGGATCATTTCAAGCGCCCGTGCCCGCGCGCGTCAGTGCCACGTGGGGTTAGCGACGGGGGAGGGGGAAGCTCCGAGCAACAACTGGCAAAACGCTTTCCGCCGGTGTCGGCACCAGGTGAGCGGTCTGCTGGCATTCAAACGGCACGAACCAGGTCACAGACACGGGGTCAAGTGAGTATTCGAAGGCTTCAGCACCGGCGATATTGCGAGTGAGCACCAAGCAATATTGCGATTGAGCGCCGCGGAATCGCGCTGGTGAGCACCAGCAATAAGTGCTGCTGCTCACCAGCGGGCGGGGTTAGCCGCGGGCGGTACG